>CAZMWZ010000066.1:0-2274 GCA_964570045.1 uncultured Spirochaetaceae bacterium | reverse complement strand
AGCTACGCGCAGAAGTCCAGCGCCGTCAGCACCATCACCCGGATCAACTGGAGCACGCTTTCCACTTCCACATACTCGTCCACCCCGTGGGGGTTGGAGCCCCGGGGGCCGATGATGACCACCTCGGTGCGCGAGCACTTGCGAAAGGCGAAGGCGTCGGTGGCGAAGGGGATGCCCTGCTCATTGTGCTCCAGACCCAGCTCCCAGTAGGCCTTGCGGATGGAAGCCAGGGCGGGGTGCCGGCGATCGGTGCGGTGCCCCTCCAGGAAGCGGATTACCGTCTCCAGCCTGACCTGGCCCCCGGAAGGCTCGGGATAGGCCGCCAGCTCCTGGTGGACGAATCTTTCTAAGTCAGCCCGCGCCTCCCGCTCGCTCCAATAGGAATAGGCTTCCTGCCAGAAATACAGGTGGCCGGAGGTGGGCACGGCCCCCGATTCGGCGTAGGCGGCGCCGCCGGAGGCCAGCTGGTAGGTGAGTAGGCGGAGGCGCATGCCCGGGTCGTAGGTCTCGGGCACCCGCATCCCTGCCAGGCGCTGATCGTATTTCTCAAGGGCCAGGGCCACCCTGGCTAGCTTGTAGATCGGGTTGGCGAGGTCCGCGTCCGGCCCGATACCGCCGGGGCCCTGCTCGCTCACCGACGCCTTCCAGTCGCTGCCGCCGATGGACTCGATGCCCACGGCCAGGCAGGAAGGCTCGGCCAGGATGGCGAAGTCGATGCCCGGGTTGTGCAGGCGCGCGGCGATCGTGCCGTTCACCCCCCCGTTTTCCTCGTCGATCACGCTCTCGGCGTACACGTCCCCTTTCAGGCGCACCCCCAAGTCGTGCAGGCAGCGCAGGGCCAGGAAACCGCTGGCGGTGCCGGCCTTCATGTCCAGCGTGCCCCTCCCGTACATCCGCCCGTCCTTGATCCGCCCGCTGTAGGGGTCGGGGAACACCTCCCAGGTCTTGCCGTAGGTGGGCATGGTGTCCATGTGGCCGGAGAAGGCCAGGGACCGCCCTCCGCCGGTCCCGGTCTTACGGGCCATCAGGATCGGACGGTCCTTGTAGATCCGCTGCCTCCCCTCGATGGTGGGGAAGAACAGGGGGTGCTCCCGGATCCCGGGAAGGTCATCGACCTCGAATAGGTCCAGATCCCGGGCGGGCAGGAAAGCGGAGGCCCAGGCGTGCAGGTACTCCTGCCCGGGCTTCTCGTTGCCCCCCGGGGGCAGGTTCTCCGTGCGGATCCGCACCAGCTCGCCGATGGTCGCCAGGATCTGCTCCCGGTTCTTCTCCACCCAGCCGTTGACCTGCTCGCGGATTCTCATGGGTCGCTCAGGCCGTGAGCTCGATTTTCAGGTCTTCGGCCACCGGCTCGATGACGTTGACCTCCCCCGGGGCCAGGCGCAGGAGGGAGCAGGGGATCTCGGGCACGATCGGGCCGTGCAGGGACAGGCGGGTGATGAACTTCTGCCAAACGATGCCTCCGGAGTAGGAGCCGTCGGCCGTGAGGCCGGCGCCGTCGTTCCACCAGGAGCGGTAGTCGGCGTTGAGCATGGTGCTGGAGGCCGTGGTGTAGGCCTTGGGCGGCACGAAGGCCCAGGCCCCCTGCATGTCCGTCACCCCCATCTGGACCGTGGAGATCGGGTGGAACTCCACCAGCCGGGGGGTGGCCGCGAGCCACGCCTTGTGGTCCAGGCCGTATTCCTTCGCCAAGTGGGGGTCCCAGAAAGAGTAATGCCCGGACAGGCCCGTGCCGCCGTACACGATGTGCGCCCCCCTGGCAGCGGGGTCCCGGCGGGCCTCCAGGATCATCTGGTCATAGCGCTCGATGTTCTTGCTTGAGGGGAAGTGAATCTGCCTGGCGGGGATGCGCAGCTTGGGGTCCAGGCGGCTGATGAAGTGCTTTTGGACTGTCCAGTGGAACGAGCCGGGCCACTCGGGGTTGATGTCCCGCCCGTCGGCGTCCGCATACTCGTCCATCGAAAAGTAGTGCACGTGGTGCAGGGGGAGGCGCAGCGCGTTCACCATGTCCGCCAGCATCTGGTACTGGAAGATCGGGCCGGTGGGGAAGACGCCTACGAACTGCTTGCCCTCCTCCAGCGCCTTCCTGATGCGGACCAGCATGTCCAGGGCCATCTGGAAATGGAAGTCCTTGACCGGCCGGATGACCGCCTGGAAACCGGGGTGCGTGCCCCTGGGCAGCCGGCAGAGGTCCTCCTTGCGGATGCGGGCCACCTTCTTGCAGACCGCCATGTCGCGGAAGGCCAGGAACCTGGCCGGCTGGAAATCGATCAG
>CAZMWZ010000065.1:8588-13641 GCA_964570045.1 uncultured Spirochaetaceae bacterium | reverse complement strand
CGCAGTAGGTCCACTTCTCGTACTTGCCCTGCAGGACCGCGCCGTACTCGGTCGGGGAGGAGGGGTTGATCGACTTGGTGAACTTCTTGGCCACCTCCACGAACTCCGGCCAGGTCTCCGGGGGCTTGCTGATGAGGTCCTTGCGGTAGTACACGCACAGCTCGCTCATGTCCTTGGGCATGCCCAGGATCGCCCCGTCGGCGGCGGTGACGCAGGCCTTCGCCGGGTCCAAGAGGCCGTCGATGCTGTACTTCTCCCCGTCGGGGCCGGTCATGAGGTCGGCCTTGGCCAGGTAGGGGCGCAGGTCCTCGATGTAGGGGCGCAGCTGGCCCAGGGCCATGTTGAACGGGTGCACCAGGTCAGGCTCGCGCAGCCCGGCGACCAGCTGGGACTGCATCTTCTCGAAGTAGCCCATGCGGCTCAGGGCCACGGCGTTCACGGTGATGCCCGTGGCGGCCGCGTACTTCTCGTTCCAGTACTTGGCCGTCGGCGCCATGGCGTCGTACTCGGGCCCGGAGAACATCTGCACGGTGATGGTCACCTTCTTAGGCGCGGCCAGGCCGGTCACGGCCACGGCCAGCACCAGCCCGAGGCAGAGCAGAATCGCTGCGATTCGCTTGCTCATTCGTTCCTCCTTCGCGTTTACATATGCACGATCAGGCATACAATGCCCTACCCGTGTCCCGGTTGAAAACGTGCACCGTGTCCAGGTCGAAGCTCAAGGACACCTTGTCCCCGATCTTGAAACTGCTGGACCAGGAGCACAGCACTTTTACGAGCTTACCCTCGACGCTCACCGTGGCCACGGCCTCGCCCCCGAGGGGCTCGAACACGTACACCTCGCCCCGGATGAGGCCCTGGGCGGGGTCGCGGTGGATGGCGATTTCGCTGGGCCGGATGCCCAGGCTGGTCGGGGCGCCCACCGGCAGCTGGCGCAGGGCTGCGCCCAGGCGTTCGTTGCACTGCAGCGAAAACCCCGAGCCGGAAATGTAGATACAGCCGTCGCGGTTGGCCACCTCGCAGTCCAGCAGGTTGATCGGCGGGTCGCCGATGGCCTGGGCCACGACCACGTTGGCCGGCCGGCTGAACAGCTCGATGGGCGTGCCGATCTGCTCGATCACCCCGTGGTTCAGCACCGCCGCCCGGTCGGCCATGGCCACCACCTCGGCGTAGTCCGGGGTGGCCAGCACGGTGGTCCGTCCGGACTTCTTCTGCAGCTTTTTAAGCTCGCCGCGCATGTGGTGGCGGAGCTTGGCGTCCAGGTGGGCGATGGGCTCGTCCAGCAGGAAAAGCTGGGAATCCCGGACCAGCGCCCGCCCCAGCCCGACGCGCTGCTTCTGTCCGCCGGAAAGCTCCTTGGGGTAGCGGGCGAGCAGCTCGTGGATCTCCAGCATGCGGGCCGTCTCGGCCACCCGCTTCTGGATGTCCGCGGAGCTGTACCTGGTTGCCCGGCTGGGCGCCCGCAGGGGGAAGGCCATGTTCTCCGCCACGGTCAGGTGCGGGTACAGCGCGTAGCTCTCGAACACCATGGCGAAGTCCCGCTCCTGAGGGCGCAGCTCGACAATGGACCGCCCGCCGGCCTTGATTTCCCCCTTGTCCGGCTTCTCGATGCCGGCGATCAGGTTGACCGTCGTGGACTTGCCCGCCCCCGAAGGGCCAAGCAGCGCGAACAGCTCGCCGGTCTTCACGGTGAAGGCCAGATCGCTCACCGCCGTGACCTTGCCGTAGGTTTTCGTGATCCCCTCGAGGGTGAGTTCGATGCCCATGCCCCTCTACCTCGCTTCGACTTTCATGATGCTCGCTTCGCTCTGGCGGTCGAACAGGTGAAAGCGGTTGGCCGCGACCTCCAGGCTGACGGTGTCCCCTTCGCTGAAGCGCACGGTCGGCGCGCATTGCACCAGCACCGTGTACTCGCAGAGCCTGGCCTCCAGGAAGGAGTGCTCGCAGCCCGCCTCGTAATTCAGCACCCCGCCCTGGACCGCGCTCTTGCTGCTGGAAGGCCTCGCCTGCATGTTGGCCCCGCCGGCGATTTCGAAATCGATGGGGCGGATGCCGAAAAACACCTCCCCGCCGCGGAACTCCGGGTCGATCCGGGCGGCCTGCTCGCCGCCCAGCTCGACGTCGAAGCCCCTGCCGCCGGTGAAGATCCGCACCCGGCCGGAGCCGTTGCGCTCCAGGGTGCAGGGAATGAAGTTCATGGGGGGCTCCCCGATGAACCTGGCCACGAACATGTTCGCCGGCTGGTTGTACAGCTCATCCGGCGTGCCGTACTGCTGCACCACGCCCAGGTTCATCACCGCGATGCGGTCCGACATGGCCAGGGCCTCCAGCTGGTCGTGGGTGACGTACACCGTGGTGATGCCCAGAACGCGCTGCAGGCGGGCCAGCTCGCCGCGGGTGCGCGCTCTCAAGTCGGCGTCCAGGTGCGAGATGGGTTCGTCCATCAGCAGCACCGAGCTCTTGCGGATCAGGGCGCGCGCGATGCCCACCCGCTGCTTCTCCCCTCCGCCCAGGTTCACGGCCAGCGTTTTCAAGAGGCCGTCCAGGTCCAGCAGCTTGCTGATTTCCTCGACCTTCCTGCGGATCTCCCCCCTGTCCCCGCCGCGCAGGGTGAGCGGGAAGGCGATGTTATCGTAGCTGGACATGTGCGGGAAAAGGGCGTAGTTCTCGAACACCATGGCCACGTCGCGGTCCCCCGGCTCCACCTCGTTGATCCGCCGCCCGCCGATCGAGAGGTCCCCGCGGGTGATCTCCTCCAGGCCGGCGATCATCCGCAGGGTGGAGGACTTGCCGCACCCCGAAGGGCCCAGCAGGCTCACGAACTCCCCATCCTTGATCTGGAGGTTCATGTCCTTGACCGCTTCCACGCTCTTGCCGTAGACCTTCCAGACTCCCCGAAACGCTATCTCAGCCACGTTGCTAACCTCTCCCCGCTACTTCACGGCGCCCATGGTCAGGCCGCGCACCAGGTAGCGCTGGCCGATCAGGCCGACCACCACGGTCGGGATGATGGCGATCACCGCGGCGGCGGCGATCCTCCCCCACCGGATGCCGTACCCGGTCACGAACAGGCCCACCCCGGCGGTGAGCGGGGTCGAGCGGATGAAGGAAATGACCATGGCGAACAGGAACTCGTTCCAGGAAAAGATGAAGCAGATGATCATCACGGCCGCCACCGCGGAGCGGGTCAGCGGGAAGACGATCCGGGTCATGACCTGGAACCGGGAGTAGCCGTCCATGTACGCGGCCTTTTCCAGGTCGGCCGGGATGTCCTCGATGAAGCTCTTGATGATCCAGCAGGCGAAGGGGATGTTGAACGTCAGGTAGGCGATGATGATCCCCAGGCGGCTGTCCGACAGGCCGTAGATGGCGAACAGGATCGAAATCGGGATCAGGAAGATGATGGGCGGGAGCATGCGGATCGAAAGCACCCAGAAGGAGTAGTTGTCCCCCAGCGTACGGTAGCGCGCCAGGCTGTAGGCCGCCGGGTAGGCGATCACCATGGCCAGCACCGTGGTGGAGATCGCGATGACCAGGCTGTTGACCAGGTACTTGTAGAAGTCGAAGGTCTGAATGCCGACGATGGACTGCGCGCCGGTGCTGAAATCCTGGGTCTCCTTCTCCTTTACCAGGATGGATTTGTAGTGATCCAGGGTGGGTTTGAAAATCCAGATCGGCTTGGGGTCGGTAATTTCCGTGCTCGGCTTGAAGCTGGTGACCAGCGTCCAGAAGATCGGGAAGAGCGTGACCGCCAGCGCGACGATGAGCACCAGCCAGATGTGCCACTTCCTCTTGTGCCGGATATCCTCTATTTTGCGCTCCGACATTAGCCGCTCCTAATTGTATGATAATATCAAAAACTGACTTTTCGTGCGCCGATCATAAGCCCTCGAAGGTCTATTGTCAAGCCTAAAACAGGAATGGCCCTTGTGGCCTAGCCAATAGATGTCTTAGTATAGGCTGATAGGACAGGCGCTGTCAATCTTTTTTTGACTCGCATCGGTGATCTTTAATTTATATATATATAATGAAATATGTGTCTCGATTAAATTGACAAGGCAGTTGTTTTAGGAATAATTTTATGAGTGGCATAGTCAATATGCCACTATCGCTAGGACTCATCGGAAGGAGGCGCCCTTGGCTGCAGGAATACTCAACAGAAGCCCTCTATATCGGCAGCTCAAAGGAATCCTGGAAGAGCTGATCAAGAGCGATGAGTTCAAGGTGGCGGACCAGTTCCTCACCGAGCGACAAATATCCGAACGATTCGATGTCAGCCGGGTAACGGCCAACAAGGCGCTTTCCAGCCTGGTCGATGAAGGGGTACTTTCCTTCCGCAAGGGCGTTGGAACCTTCGTTCAGGACACGTCCTTCCACCTGCGCTTCGGAGGCGCCGTCTCAAGTTTCACCAACAGGACCCTCGCCGCCGGCAGAAAGCCCTCGACCCGCGTCCTGCGCTTCGACCAGGTGAATGCCAGCGCGCTGCCAGCCTGGATCCGCTCCCGGATGCCCATATCCGACACCGAGCCGATGATCATCGTCGAAAGGCTCCGTCTGGCCGACGATGTACCGATGATCCTCGAGCGGCACAACTTCCGCGCCAGGTTCTTTCCGGGACTTCTTCCCGAGCACGTCAAGGTATCGGTCTATGAGATGATCACGAAGAGGTACGGCATCAATCTCGCTGTCGTAGACGAGACCATTCGCACCATCGACTTGAAGGGAGCGAACGCAAAACTGTTCGGGGTGCCCGACGGAACGCAGGGGTTCCTCATGCACTTCCTTTCTTTCAACGATCGCTCGGCGCCTCTGTATTTGGCGGAGGTCATCTACCGCGGGGACGCTTATGAGTTTCACAACCGCCTGGGCCCGATCCAGAGAACTCACCCCTTGGCCGAAGATCCCGGCGATTTCTGCAGCGGGAACATCACCTGATCAGCGGCGGCCACGCCGCCTGTGCTGATGAAATCGGCCGCTACAGCCCCTTTACCGACCAGCCCCCGTCCACCATGAGGTTGGCGCCGGTGATGTACTTCGAGTCGTCCGAGGCGAA
>CAZMWZ010000065.1:4842-8488 GCA_964570045.1 uncultured Spirochaetaceae bacterium | reverse complement strand
GCGCGCCCTCCTTGGCCCAGAGCGCGGCCGTCGCCTCTCCGAAGCCCGACGCGCCACCGCTCACCAGGGCGACTTTGCCGTCCAGCTTTCCCATTTTTTCCTCCTTACACTTCGACGCGGGCCGCAAAGCCGCGTCCTGCGAAAAAGTCTTTGACCTCCTGCGCGCGCTCCGCCGACGGAGCGGCCAGCCGCTCCAGCGCGTATTCCCGGCCCAGGCCGCCGTACTTGGCGTTGCCCAGGCGATGGTAGGGCAGGATGTCGATGCGGATCCCGGGAGCGGTGGCCGCGAGGACCTCCCCCAGCTCCTCCAGGTGCCGGGTCTCGTCGTTGACCCCAGGGAGCAGCGGGAACCGTAGTATCACTGGCTTGCCCGCCCCGAGCAGTCGGCGGAAGTTGTCCAAAATGAGCTCATTGCCGGTTCCGGTCAACTCCAGGTGACGCGATGCGCTTATATGTTTGAGGTCGAAAAGAAACAGGTCGAGCGCCGGCAGCGTTTCCCGCAATTCCTCCCAGGGGAAGTGGCCGCAGGTCTCGATACAGGTGTGCAAGCCGGCATCGTGACAGAGCTGGGCCAGCTCCCGCAGGGCTTGCGGCTGGGCGGTGGGTTCGCCTCCTGAAAAAGTCACCCCCCCGCCCGAATGACGGTAGAAAGCCTCGTCCCTGAGCACTTCCTGGAAAATCTCCTGCACTGCCACCTCGCGGCCGGCCAGGGAAAGCGCCGTCGTGTTGCAAGCCAGGACGCACCGGCCGCAGGCGTTGCACCGCTCCCGGTCGATCACCACCCTCCCCTGGTAGTCCAGGGCCTGCCGCTCGCAGGCCGACACGCAGCGTGCGCAGCCCAGGCAGCGGCGCGGCAGGTAGAACAGTTCCAGTGTGGTTCCCTGGGACTCCGGATTGCTGCACCACTGACAACGCAGCGGGCAGCCCTTGAAAAAAACCACCGTCCGGATGCCCGGGCCGTCGTTAAGGGCGAAGCGCTCGATCTCGAAAATCGTAGCCCGCGGTTGGGGCGTACTACAGGACATGCTCAGTCCGGGCAATGATGTCCTCCTGCGTGGCCGGTTCCAGATTGTTGAACAGGGCGCTGTAGCCGGCCACCCGCACCACCAGGTCCCGGTGCTTCTCCGGTTCCCGCTGGGCGGCCCGGAGAGTCGCGGAGGAGACGACGTTGAATTGGATGTGCCAACCCTTTTTCTCGAAAAACGCGCGGACCAGCCCACCCAGCTTGGCCCTCCCCTCCTCCGTGGCCAGGCAGCCCGGATGCAGCCTCTGGTTCAGGAGGTTCCCGCCGGTAATCAGCATATTCGGCATCTTGGCCACCGAATTGAGGACGGCCGTGGGTCCCCGCAGGTCGGTCCCGTGGAACGGCGAGCAACCCTCCGCCAGCGCTTCACCCGACTTCCGGCCTTCCGCCGAAGCCCCGACGCACAGGCCGCTGGGCACGTTGGCGGAGATCGTCGCCGTGCAGGGGTAACTGATGCACCCCACCGGGCCCCGGCCGTGGCGGGCAGTTCGGTATTTGGCCAGCTCGCGGATGAAGATCAGGTAGACCTCGCCGGCGAGGCAATCCACGGCATCGTCGTCGTTGCCGAACTTGGGGGCCTTGTTCACCAGCATCTGCCGGATCTGCTCCCCCTGCCCGCCGGCAAAGTCCGAATCCAGAGCGGCAGCCAGCTCCCCGCCGCTGAGCGCCCGGCGCTCGAACACCAGCTCCCGGATGGCCGCCAGGCAGTTGGCAGCGTTGGTCACCCCGGTCTCCGGTCCGGTCACCAGGTCGTACACCGAGCCCCCTTCCTTCGGGGTCTTGCCCCGCTTTAGGCAGTCCCGGACCAGCCCGGTGCAGAAAGGCTCCGGAACCAGCTCCTCGATGGCCGCGTCGATCACGTGTTCGCCCGCGATCCGCAGCCGCACGAAGTGCTGCATCTGGAGGCGGAAGGTGTCCAGAACCTCGGCGAAGCTGCGGCAAGAGGCCAGGCTGCGCTCATCGGGGCACAGCCGCACGCCGCTCAGGGGGTCCCGCCCGCCGTGCAGGGCGAGCTCCAGGATCTTGGGGAAGTTGGTGAAGCTCATCCCGGCCGAGCGGTAACCCTGCTTGCCGGGGATGATGGGCTCGATGCAGCCCACGATCGCGTAGCCGCGGGCGTCCTCCAGGCTGACCCCACGCGACAGCAGCGAGGGGATCATCAGCTCGTCGTTGTGCAGCGCCGGCATGCCGAAGCCCAGGCCGATGATCTGGATGCACTTGCCGAGCAGCGCGGGCGGGGTGCCGCTGTGGCAGCGCACCGACACGTTGGGCTGGGGCAGGCGCGTGCGGGCGACGCTGTCCAGGCACAGGAGGGTCAGTTCATTCGTAGCGTCAGCGCCGCGTTCATCCACGCCGCCCAGGGTGAGGTTCTGGTAGGTGGGCCCGCCCGCGCTGAAACGGGTATGCGCCCAGGGGCGGATCTTGGTGATGCCGAAAAGCTGGAGCCACAGGCAGGCCAGCAGCTCCTGCGCCTCGGTGTCCGTAAGCCGGCCGGCCTGCCGGTCGCGCAGGTAGAAGGGGTACAGGTACTGGTCCAGGCGGCCCAGGGACATGGAGTGCCCGTTGCTTTCGATCTGGGAGATCAAATGAATGAACCATACGGACTGCACGGCCTCGTGGAAGCTCTCCGGCGGCAGTGCCGGCACCTGCCGGGCGGCGCGGGCGATTCGCTCCAGCTCCCCGCGGCGGGCCGGGTCGGCCTCCTCCCGGCCGAGCCGCTCGGCCAACTCCGCGTACCTTCCGGCGAAGCGGATGACCGCGGCATAGACGATGGGGATGGACTCCAGGACATGGCGCTGGTGGCCGGAGGCCGGATCGGAGAGATCCAGCCCGGCCAGGGCTTCCTCCGTTTCCCGGATGATTCCCCGCACCCCCACCGCCAGCACCTTGGGGAAGTCGAGCATGATGTGCCCGTCCCCCGAGGTCATGTTGCCGGTGGCCGACAGCACACCCATTCGGTAGGCTTCCAGAACGTCCGGCGGCAGGGTGGCCAGACAGCGGTCCTGGACCGTCTTTCCCTTCCACCACCGGCAGATGTCCAGGAGCTCCTCCCGCACCTCCGGCCGCACCGTGAACCGATCGGCCGGTCGGGCGGCGAGCTGGTCGATCTCCTCGAAGATCCAGTCGACGGCGAACTCGGGGAACACGGGTGCGGCGCGCAACGCGCCGGCCTGCTTGCCGGCAATCAGCTCACCTGGTTCGATGAAGACCGTCATTTTTTCCAACACATTGGCCAGCGCCCGGGCCCGGCGGATGATCAGGGGCTCCGCCTCCGACCGCCTGAAGCTATCGGTGAAGTAGCGGGCGCGCTGGACGCATATCTCCTGCTCCACCGCTAGGTGCCGTTCTTTCAGCGAGGCGATGCGGTCAGCCATCCACTGCCCCCTTCCGGATGAGGTCCTCGACCTCCGCCCGGTCCGGCATCGACCGGGCGGCCCCCGAGCGCGTGACGGAAAGGGCGGCCGCGGTATTGGCAAACGCCGCAGCGGCGAAAATGTCCCGGCCCTCGGCGAGGGCGCAGGCCAGCCCCCCGACAAAGGCGTCCCCGGCAGCGGTGGTGTCGACGACCTTCACTGCGCGGCCGGGAACCAGGACCTGCCTGCGGCCGTCCGAGACGAACGC
>CAZMWZ010000065.1:0-4742 GCA_964570045.1 uncultured Spirochaetaceae bacterium | reverse complement strand
ACCCCGAACTCCACGACCAGGACCTGCGAGGCCTGGATCAGGGAGCGGTTTTCCTCGATGTAGGCAACGGTGATGCCGGCGTTGGCGTTGGGCACTATGCCGATGATGTTGCGCGCCTGCCGATCCACCATGATCAGCGCGCACCCGCAGTAGCTGCCCGGCTCGAACTGCACGCGGGACACGTCCACTCCCGCGGCCTGGAAGCCGTCCGTCAGGAGGCCGGCGTACCTGTCCTCGCGCCCCAGCTTGGTCAGCAGGACAGTCCTGGCCCCCAGCCTGGCCGCGGCCACGGCCTGGTTGGCCCCTTTCCCGCCGGCGCTAACCAGGAACGCGGTGCCGGCCACGGTTTCGCCGAGCTTGGGAATGCGCTCGGTGTAGCATACGTAGTCGATGTTCGAGCTGCCGATGACAGTTACCATAGGTCGGGTACCCGGACTCCGGTCCAACAGTTGCACATGTCCTGAGAGCGGTCAAGAGCGCTCATTGGCGCCTTCTGCGCAGGCGTTGACCGGTGGGGGGACGGATCACAAGCCGTCGTACACGTTCTTTCGGTGCCGGATTCTGAGTATGACGATGGTCAGCGCCTTCTGCTTTAACTCGTAGATTATTCGATAATCAGAAAACCGGTAGCTGAACAGGCCGCTGTATTTGCCTTTCAGCTGCTTTCCCGAATAGGGGTCGTGGGCGATGATATTCTCGATCACCTGGAATGCCCGGCGCACCTGGGCCTTGTCGAGTTTCTTCAGCTCCCGCAGGCAGCGGTTTTCTATTTCAATCGAGTACATTCAGCTAAAGACCGAGAGCTTCCTTGGCCTTGCTGATCGGCGTTGATTTTCCACCTCTTCGCTCTCTGGCCAACTCAAAGTCTTCGAGTTCTTCGAAGTACTCCTCCAGAGCCCGGTTCACGAAGTAGCTCCTTTTTCGATGGGTGTCCTCGGCGATTCTGTTCAGCTTTTCCGCCAGTGTTTCATCGATGGTGATACTGATCGCCTTGGTAGCCATACTGTCTTTCCTCGTATGATTTATATGATTAATAGTAACAGTGCCTGCTCACGGAGTCAATCGCTGCCAATAAGGGCCTGCTGTGTTCGCAGCAGGCCCGTGCCTATCAATAGGGTTGTGCCTTTTCGCCGGTCCGGCCGGCAGCGGCTACGACCGGAAGGCCTCGATGTAGGAGTCGGCGTAGATCGAGCGGTTCATCACCACGTCGGCGCTGATCAGGGCGTTGACCAGCTCCTCGTCGGTCACGTCCAGGATCACCGCGTCCATGCCGCTGGCCGCCATCATCACCGCGAAGGTGCGGTTGAGCAGCTTCTTGTGGATGGCGCCGTTACTGATGTTGCTCAACCCGCAGACCACGTGCGGGGGCGGGTCGGAGAAAAGCTGGAACTGGTTGGCCGCCATCAGGATGATTCTCGCCTGGTCCTGCATGTACTTCAGGGGCATCACGATCGGGTCCAGAAAGAGGTGCTCCGGCGGGATGCCGAACTCCATGGCCGTGGCCAGGATCTTGCCGGCGATCTCCAGGCGCTTCTCCACGGTCTTGGGGCTGCCGGCCTCGTCCATGACCAGGCCGATGATCGAGCAGCCGTACTCGGCCACGATCGGGAAGATCTCCTTCATTTTGTCGTCGATGGCCGTAGTGGAGTTGATGAGGGGCGGCTTCTTGCACAGGGGCACCGCCTCCTTGAGCATGGGATACTTGTTGGTGTCGATGGAGATCGGCACGTCGGTCACCGACTGCACCTGCTCGATCATCCAGCACAGGTCCTCCACCTTGGCCGAGGCCGCGCCCAGGTTCACGTCGATGTAGGTGGCCTTGCAGGCCGTCTGCTTCTTCGCCCATTCCTTGATCACGCTCGCGTCGTGGGCGAGCACCGCCGCCTTGACGTCCTTGAAGCCGGTGTTGATCCGTTCGCCGATGAAGATCATATATTCCCTCCTTAGAACAATTGCGCTATCGTGGCCTGCACGCCCTTGATCGCCTCCGGGTGGGCCATGATCAGGATGTCCGCCCCGGCCTGCAGGTACACCGAGCCGCAGGCGGCCTCCCACATGGGGCCGCGCTTGGCCAGCTTTCCCCAACCCGGCAGGATGTCCTCGTCCACGACCGCCTCCTTGATCCGGTAGACCTCCCCGCCCACGTCGCAGATCTGGGGCATAGCCATCAGCTTGTCGCCTTTCAGCCCCGCGATGCGGGCCCGCTCCAGGATGGTGTACACGTAGTCGAAACCGTACCCCAGGGCGGCGGTGGTCTGGAAGGACACCACGTCTTTCAGGTCGAAGCCGGCATCTTGCAGCAGGATGTTGATCTGCTTGCCGAGGTTGATGTCCACCGGGGCCTGGGCGATGACCTTGTGCTTGTCGGACTTGCAGATGGCCACCACGGTGCGGTAGTTGGCCTCCTTGGCCGAGCCGATCAGGCAGTTCTCGCCTTTGGCCGCCTGGGAGCACTCTGGCAGCACCAGGTTGTCCTTCTCGTCGGAGCCGCACCCCCAGATGATCAGGGGCACGTTCACGGCCTTGAGCACGTCCTGGACCACCTTGGCGCAGGCCGAGGCGCCCAGGTTCTTGCCGGCCGGGTCGGCGCCGATCATCTTCAGGCTGATCAGGTCGACCTTGTACTCCTGGACGCATTTCTGCGCCCACTCCACCGGGGAGTTGATCTCCTTGCCCACGGCCCCGACCAGCATGTCCGGCCAGTCCGGCGTCACGTCGGCCACGTAGCCGGCGATGATCGGCTTGTTGGGGATGGCCCCCTCGAAGGTCAGGAAAGGCAGGGTGGTCTGCCCCCCCACGGTGACGGTCTTGCCGCGCGTCCCGCCCTCGGCCTTGGTGGCCCCGATGGTCACCGTGTTGATGGCCGCCGTCCAGTTCTCTTTTACATCCGCTACCTGCATGTTAACCTCCGACTGCATCGATGATCGCCGCGATGCACTTCATAATAGGCGAACCGTCCAGTTTTTTCAAAGGTTCGCCGCGAAAAATCGTCTCGTCCAGCTGCGGGTCGTACGGAAGGTCCGCCAGGTACTCCAGGCGGAACGACCGTACCCGCTCCTGGACGGCCGCTTTGTGCGCCTCCTTGACGGCGTTGGTCACGATGTACTTCTTGCCGATCCGGTTGTCCAGGCTCTCGGTGATCGCCTGGATCCGCTCGGCCGAGGCGATGGACAGGGGGTTGTCGGTCACCACCACCACCAGGGCGTCGATGTTCCGGGTGGTCCGCCGGGAAAGGTGCTCGAGGCCCGCCTCGTTGTCCATGATCACCCACTTGTAGGAGGGGGTGAGGTCGTCGGAGAACTTGCGGATCATGTTGTTCAGGGCGCAGTAGCAGCCGGCCCCCTCGCCCCGCCCCATGGTGAGCAGGTCGAAGCCTTCCGCCTCCTCGAGGATCTGGTGCAGCCCCGCCTCCACGTAGTTGGCCTTGGTCATGCCCGCCGGCAGCTGCTTGATGGCCTTCAGGACCTCCTCCCGCAGGTCGCCGATGGACTGCCGCGGTTTGACGCCCAGGAGGTTGCCCAGGTTGGAGTCCGGGTCCGCGTCGATCGCCAGGACGGGCCCCCAACCGCGCAGGCCCAGCTGGGTTACCAGCAGGGCGGCGATGGTGGTCTTGCCGGTGCCGCCCTTGCCGGCCACCGCGATGCTCTTAGCCATGGAACTCCTCGATGTCGGTGTGAGGCAGGAACATCGCCTTGCGGAACTCCTCGATGTAGTCCTCCGCGCCCATCAGGTCGTAATAGGTGGTGTTCTCCCGGATGCGCTCGACCTTGCGCAGGGCCTCTTTGTAGAAGGCCACGATCTTGGCTCCCTGGATCGAGGTGTTGCCCACGAACTGGATGCGGCTCCTCTCGATCTCGGGGATCAGGCCGATGGCGATCGCGTTCTCCACGTCGATGTAGCGCCCGAAGGCCCCGCCGATGTAAAAGCGCTCGATGTCTCGAAACTCGAGCTCCAGGCGGCGCACCAGTATCTTCATGGCCGCGAAGATGGCGGCCTTGGCCGTGATGATGTTCTCGATGTCGCTCTCGGTGATGTACACGGTCCGGCCCGCAGCCTCGCGCTCGTCAGCCAGGACGTAGCGCCGCACCCCCTCCACCTCCACGACGTGCGCAGAGGCGTCGGGATTAAAGCGTCCGGAGCGGTTGATGAGGCCCTCACGCAAGAGCACGCCCACCAGGTCGATGATCCCCGAGCCGCAGATACCCTTGGGCGGGGCGTCGTCGATGGTGCGGTAGCGGATGGCCCCGTCCTCGGCGAACACCCTCTCCACCGCCCCCCGCTCGGCCCGCATGCCGCAGTCCACGCTGGCCCCCTCCAGCGCCGGTCCGGCCGAGGCGGAGGTGGCCACTAGCCACTCGCGGTTGCCGATCACGATTTCCCCGTTGGTGCCGATGTCCAGCAGCAGGGCCAGCTCCGGCTTCTCGTTCATCCGGGTGTACAGGATGCCGGCGGTGATGTCGCTGCCCACCCAGCCGCTGATGCCGGGCAAGCTGTACAGCAGCCCGCGCGGGTTGATCTTCAGGCCCACCTCCGCGGCGCGCAGTGGCGGCGGGGAGACCGAGGCGGGCACATAGGGGAAGCGGCGGATATTGCGAGGGTTCAGCGCCAGCAGGAAATGCCCCATCGCGGTGTTGCCCGCGCAGACCACGGCCGTTATGTCCTTGAGCTTCACCTGGTTGGAGTCGGCCAGGCTGGTGATCAGGCCGTTGATGTCCTCCACCAGCAGGCGCTGCAGCTCCCCC
>CAZMWZ010000064.1:10866-13773 GCA_964570045.1 uncultured Spirochaetaceae bacterium | reverse complement strand
GGGGCGCGGCTTCTACGAGATCGACACCCCGACCCTGATCCGTTCCACCCCGGAAGGGGCCCGGGACTTCCTGGTGCCTTCCCGCCTGCACCCCGGCAGGTTCTACGCCCTGCCCCAGTCCCCGCAGCTATACAAGCAGCTGCTGATGGTGTCCGGCTTCGACAAGTACTTCCAGATCGCCCGCTGCTACCGCGACGAGGACGCGCGGGGCGACCGGCAGATCGAGTTCACCCAGATCGATCTGGAGATGAGCTTCGTATCCAAGGACGACGTGTTCGAGGTGATCGAGGGGATGCTGGCCCACGTGTTCCGCAAGGCCCTCGGCAGGGAGCTGGCTTCCCCTTTCCCGCGCCTGGCCTATGACGAGGCCATGAACCGCTACGGCTCGGACAAGCCCGACTTGCGTTTCGGCCTGGAGCTGCAGGATTTCGGGGCCCTGGCGCTCAAGGGCGAGTTCGAGGTGTTCCGCAAGCTCGCGAGCGGAGGCGGCACGGTGAAGGCCGTGGTGGCCCCCGGCTGCGGCGGATACTCGCGCAAGGAAATCACCGCTCTGGAAGAAACCGCCAAGATCTACGGCGCCGCCGGCCTGGCTTGGATGAAGGTCACCGAGGCCGGGTTGGAGGGCGGCATCGCCAAGTTCTATGCGCCGCTGGTCGCCGAGGTGGTGAGCACGCTCGCCGCCAGGCCCGGCGACCTGATCCTACTGGTGGGCGCGGAGTGGAAGAAGGCCTGCACCGCCCTGGGCGCCGTGCGCGCGCAGCTGGGCCGCGATCTCAAGCTGGCCAAGGCCGACGAGTTCCACTTCTCCTGGATCGTCGACTTCCCCATGTTCGAGTGGAACGAGCAGGACAAGAAGTGGGACCCGGCGCATCACATGTTCACCATGCCTCAGGAGAAGTACCTGGCCGCTCTGGAGTCTGACCCCGGTTCGGTCAAGGGCGATCTGTACGACCTGGTCTGCAACGGCGTAGAGCTGGCCTCCGGTTCCATCCGCGTGCACGACCCCGAGCTGCAGAGCCGCATTTTCCGCATCGTGGGCTTGAGCGAGGAGGAGGCCCAGGCGCGCTTCGGCTTCCTGCTGGAGGCCTTCCGCTACGGTGCGCCGCCGCACGGCGGGATCGCCCCGGGTCTGGATCGCCTCGTCACGCTCCTGGCCGGGGAGAGCTCGATCCGCGAGGTGATCGCCTTCCCTAAGAACACCCTGGGGCAATCCCTGATGGACGACTGCCCGGCGGAGGTCGACGCCCAACAGCTGGAGGACCTGCACATCCGCGTGGTCCACCAGGAGAAGTAGCCGGGGACCGGGCCCCGCCACGGACCGGCTCCCGGCCGCATGGACCGCACCCGCGACTTACCTACCCCCGAGACGACCCACCGCCTGCTTGCCTGGTTTTTCCGCAACCGGCGCGAGCTTCCCTGGCGGGAGGAAAGCGACCCGTACCGGATCTGGGTCAGCGAGGTCATGCTGCAGCAGACCCGCGGGCAGACCGTGGGGCCCTATTACCGCCGTTTCCTGGAGCTCTTCCCTGACCCGGCCTCGCTGGCCGCCGCCGGTGAGCGGGAGGTGCTGAAAGCCTGGGAGGGCCTGGGCTACTACGGCCGGGCGCGGCGACTGCGGGAGGCGGCGCGCGAGATCATGCGGCTGCACGGCGGGAGCTTCCCTTCCGAGCCGGAGGCGGCGCGCAGCCTACCCGGGGTCGGGCCGTACACCGCCGCGGCGGTCTTAAGCATCGCCTTCGCCCGCAGGCTAGCCGTGGTGGACGGCAACGTGCTGCGGGTGGTCACGCGCCTGGCGGCCGACGTTGGTGACCCCGCCGCGGCGGCGGTGCGCGCCCGGGTGCGGGAATACGTGGAAAACTCCTTCTACCATTATCACCCCGGCTGGGTGAACCAGGCCTGGATGGAGCTGGGCGCCCTGGTGTGCCGGCCGGCCCCGGACTGCCCCTCCTGCCCCCTGGCCTTGGCCTGCCGGGCTCTCCTGGAAGGGCGCACCGCCGAGCTGCCCTTCCGCCGCCCCCGCGCGCCGCTGCCCGTGCGCCGGGGCTTCCTGTACCTGCTCGTTTCGCACGACACTGCTTCCGGGCTGCTGGCCTGCCTCACCGCAGCCCTCCACGACGCAGAGGGGGGCGGGGCGGGCGCGGTCTTGCGGGATCGGGAGGTGCCACTGCTTCTGGTGCGGCGGCCGTCGCGCGGCCTGCTCGGCGGACTATGGGAACTGCCCAACGCGGAGGAATCGGAAGAGGAGGCTTTTCGGCTCGCCAACGGCATCGTTTGCCTGGGCGCGACCGGGCCGGAGGTGCGGCACACCTACTCCCATTTCAAGGTAAGCTTTCGCCCGCTGCTGGGCAGGTTAGCGAGGGAGGCTGTTCTGGAGCGCTGGGCGGAGCAGCGCTGGGTAGCGCCGGGTCAACTGGACCGCTACCCGCGCTCACGCGTGACGATCAAAGCCCTGGGTTGGTGACGAGCGCACGGCGTCCCGCAAGCGCGCTTCCAGACAGCCGCCACCGTGTGGAGGAGGTAAGGGATGCCCGAGAGAATCGACGTGCTGGGCCTCGGCGCCGTGGCCGTGGATGACCTGCTTTTTCTTGAGGAGTTTCCGCTGCCGGACGGGAAATACCAGGTGCTCCACAGGGAAAGGCGCTCGGGCGGACTCGCGGGAACGGCCCTCGTTGCGGCCGCTCGCCTGGGCTGCCGTGCGGCGTACGCCGGCAGGCTGGGGAAGGACGAGCTCTCCGGGTTCATCATGGAAGGGCTCGAGGCTGAAGGGGTGGCCAGACGCGCACCGTATTGGGGGAATCCACCGGGGTGCTGGGCGCCGACGATTCGCTGCCCGAAGACGCGGTGATCCGCTGCGCCCGCGGCGCGGGAATCCCCGTAGTGGCGGATTTCGAGCGGCCTCATCCCGCC
>CAZMWZ010000064.1:1960-10766 GCA_964570045.1 uncultured Spirochaetaceae bacterium | reverse complement strand
CGCCCGCGGCGCGGGAATCCCCGTAGTGGCGGATTTCGAGCGGCCTCATCCCGCCCCCTTCGATGAGCTGTTCGCGCTTGCCGACCACCTGATCCTTCCGCTCCAGTTCGCGCGCGAGCTCACCGGCGCACCCGACGGCCGTACCGCCGCTCGGGCCCTGGGCAGCGCGTCTCGCGCGGCGATCGTCGTCACCATGGGGGCGGAAGGCTTGTGGTACCTCTCGGCGGAGTCGCCGGGAAGGGCGCTGTATCAGTCCTCATTTCAGGTCGAGGCGGTTGACACCACGGGGTGCGGTGACGTGTTTCACGGAGTGTACGCGGCCTGCCTCAGCCAGGGGATGGGGCTCGGCGAGAGGGTGAGACTAGCCTCCGCCGCGGCGGCAATCAAGGCCACTCGTACGGGGGGCCAGAAGGGCATCCCTTCGAGCGCAGAGCTGCAGGCGTTCCTGGCCGCCCACGCAGGCCAGGCGTAGCGGGGCGTGGCGGCTGGCCGCGCAGCTCAGGGGACCATCCCCTGCTGCTGGATCTTCTTCAGCCGGCGCAGGGTCTGGATCATCGAGCGCGTGGTGTGGTAGTTGTTCTTCCAGGCGTGGCCGAGGTAATCCCAGAGCACCGTCCCGTCCCTGGCCAGCAGCGCGAACCACTCTCCCACCTCGTGGTTGATCATGTGTTCCCACACGAAGCCGAACACCTTGAGGAACGCCTCCCAGAACGCTCTTTCCCCCGTCAGCAGGTAGGCGTCCAGCAGCCCCACCAGCGATTCCGCCTGTTGCCAGAACTCCTTCTGCTGATCACGCGCGGGTCCGTCGTGCGGGCCCTCGACGAACACCCCGCCGTGGACAGGGTCCAGGCCATAGCGCAGAGTATGTCGCGCCAGCCGCGCCAGCCTGTCGCGGTAGGCATCCACCGGCTCGCCGAGAACCTCCAGCGCGTGCAGGAACAGCCAGAGAAACTCGATGTTGTGCCCGTAGCTGGTGTTGTCCAGCGGCCGGGGCTCACCCTCGTTTTCCCTGTCCGCTCCCCAGACGGTCTTGAACAGGATGGCCGGCAAGGGAGTAAATTCGAGGCTGAACTGGGCGATGCCGGTGCACGTCGCGGGATTGAACATTCGGGTCCACAGCACCTCGATCACCTCGAGAAGCTTCCTGCGATGAATCTCCGCGCCGCTCAGCTCGTAGAGCGCGGTGTACGCCTCCATCAGGTGCATGTGCACGTCGAAGGACTTCCGGTCGCCCCCATACGCCCCCGCGGGCCGCGGCTGCCAGTCCGCGAGGAACATCTCCCGATAGCCCCCGTTCGCCGTGTCCGCCGCGTATTTCTGCACCAGCTCGAAGGTATGCTCCGCCATCTGCCGGCCCCTCGGGTCCTGGGTGGCCAGCGCATACTCGCTCAGCGAGTAAATGACGAAGCTCTGGCCGTACAGGATCTTGTCCGTGCTGACCGGCCTGCCCTCCCGGTCCACGATCCAGTACCAACCGTCGTGCTGCGGGTCGCGAAAGTGCTTCAGGAACCAGTCGATTCCGCTCGAGAGCAGATCCCGAGCCTTCCCGCCGCCGTACCCGTATCGCTGGGCGTGGGACAGCATGAACAAGGAGCGGGTCTGCTGGATCAGGGTCTTGTCCGTCTGACCGGTCGGCCTGCCGTGCCGGTCGAAGTAGGTGGTGAAGCCTCCCTCGGGAGCGGCGACCCGCTGGAACCAGAAGGGCAGGAGCTTTGCCGTCAGGTACTTTTCGATACGGTCGTACAGTTCCATGGCGCTCCTCCCGGAAATGATGCATGATTGTCAGGCAAGGTGCAACCTTGATTCTCGGGATCGACATCGGAACCAGCAAGACCGCCGCCCTCATCCTCGCGGAGGACGGCAGGGCGGTGGCGACAGCCTCACGACCCCACGCGGCGGACCTTCCGGCCCCTCCGGGGTACTCCGAGCAGGATGCACTGGCGCTCCTCCAGTCCGCCCGGGCCGCCGTTCAGCAGCTTCCACTGGAGGCGCGCCGCGGCCTGCGCGGGATCGGCGTCACGGGCCAGATGCACGGTGTCCTACTCCTGGACAGGAAAGGCGAGCCGCTGGCCCCGCTGGTTACGTGGCAGGACGGGAGGTGCGGCGAGGGAGGTTTTCTCCAGGAATTGAACGCGCGGACCGGGGCGGAGCTGCGCAGCGGTTTTGGCTGCGCGACCCTCGCCTGGTTCTGCGCCCGAGGAAGGTTGCCGGAAGGGACAGCGAGCGCGTCGACCATCCAGGACTGGATGGCCGCGCGGCTGTGCGGAGAACTCCGACCGGTGACTGACCCCACGGATGGGGCGAGCTGGGGGCTTTTCGACCTGGATCACTCGCGCTGGAACGCCGGCGCCGTAGCCGCGTCGGGCATCCCGGAAGCGATCCTCCCCGAGATCGTGGCGTGCGGGCAACGAATCGGCGAGACGTGCCGCGTGGAGTCGGAAATGTTCGGCATCCCGCGGGGCATCCCCGTGGCCGCGGCGATTGGGGATAATCAGGCCTCCCTCATCGCGACCCTCCGGGAGCCGGAAAAAGATCTCGCCCTCAGCCTCGGGACCGGGGGGCAGCTCTCGGCCGTTCAGCCCGCCGGGACGGCCGCGGGCCAGGCGCCACGCGGTGCGACCTGGGAGTACCGCCCGTATCCGGGAGGACGGCTCGTCGCGGTGGCGGCCAGCCTCTGCGGCGGGTCAGCTTGGCAGTGGCTCGCCGAAACGATCCAGGGCTGGACACGCGAGCTGGGGTTTCCACGAGTGACCAGGGAAGAGGTCTTCACCCTGCTCAACGAGCTCATCCCCCCGGCGCGCGGTGGGATTACCGTCCATCCCCATTTCCTGGGCGAGAGGCACGATCCGGGGCGCAGGGCCTCAATCGAAGGAATCTCCCTCGCCACCCTCTCCCTCGGCGAGCTCGCGCACGCCCTGGCCGAAGGAATATGCGCGAACCTGCGCGATATGCTCCCTGTCGCGCTTTGGCAGGGCCGAGCGCGCCTCGTGGGGAGCGGAAATGCCCTCCAGCGCAACCCGCTCCTGCAGAGCGCCGCGCGGGCCGTGTTCGGTGCTCCGCTACACATGAGCGGGCTGCGGGAGGCAGCCGCGGCAGGGGCCGCCTTGAACGCGGGGCCGATCCTGACCCCCCGGCTAGGTGCGCGCGAAACTCTCCGCGAGGATCATCTCCAGTGAGCCCCGGTTCTTCTGCGGGTGGTAGAAACAGTCGAGGATCTTCTCGTGGGGCAGGCTGTCGATCCGCTCGCTCATGATCTGCAGCGCGCGCGCGTTGACCTTGACGGCCTCGAGCACGGGCATGCGTTCGGGGTTGATGTCGATCCCGAAGTAGCCGTTGTAGCCGACCATCTTGAGGGCATAGAGCAGCGCCTCGGTATCCTGCCACGAAACGACGCCCACGTTGAGGTCCTGGTCGTAGTTGCCCAGCGGCTGGCTGTTGACGTGCACGTGCTGGAGGCGCGCCTCGCGCGTGATCCGCAGGTACGCGTAGGGCAGCACCTCGTAGCCCATGAGGATATGCCCGATCTCCGGCTGGAAGCCGACCAGGCAGTGCCCTTCGGCGAGCAGCCTTCTGTTGACCGGATTCTTCAGTCGGGCTTCCACATCCTTGGCCATGACCAGGCCGTCGCCCGTCGTGCGGTAGATGTTGTTGGGGATGGGCTCGTAGGGCTTGGTCTCCAGGCCGATGCGGACGCCGGGCACCTCATCCAGGCATTCCGCCAGCGCACCCTCAAACCAGTCCCACATGTCGTAGAACACGGTCCCGAGCGGGTAGGTGAAGCCGTCGATCCCCGCCCATAGGCCCATGTGGGTGGCCCCTGCCTCTTTTACCATCTTGAGCGCCCCGATCACGGCCTTCTGGGCTGCTTCCCGAATCCTACGATCCGGGTTCGAAAGGGAACCGAACTCCGATTCCTTTACCCAGAAGCTGTTCGGGCCCAGCCCTACCAGACGAACCCCCGCCTCTTTCTCCAGCTTCTTGTACAGGTGGAGATTCTCTTCGTTTACTTCGGAGGGGAAGTGCGCCTCGATCCCCTTGACCCCGTATTTAGCCATCTCGGCTGCCAATTCGAGCCGCTCCGGGATGCCCAGCTCGGGGGTGTAGCGCTCGTGGAACCTGCCCCCGCCGGGGGCGAAGTACCATATGCCGACCGAAAGCTTCAAGTCGAGTGAAAAGCTCTGGAGCTGCCGAAGCAGCTCCTCCGGGGACCGCCTCTGGGACTGGTACCGCAGATCCGTAAGGGTGTACATATACGCACCTCCTGGTCGCCGCGCACGACTGGTTATCATGTAAACCATACATCCATTGGATTTACAAGCAAGCACGGAGAAAACGCGCGTCTTTCCTGGCGGAACCAGTCAGGCGCCGGCTTGATCGGAAAGCGTTCTCATTGGATAATCATCATCATTCGAAAACCGTAGGAGGGCACGTATGTCCGCCGGAAAAAAGATCAAGGTCGCAGTCGTCGGCCTCGGCTTCGGCGCCGAGTTCATCCCCCTGTACCAGAAGCACCCCGACGCGGAGTGCTACGCCATCTGCCAGCGGGACGAAGCGAAACTGAACAAGGTCGGTGACCTGTTCAAGGTGGAGCGCAGGTTCACCCGGTTCGAGGACCTCCTGAAGGTGAAGGAGATCGACGCGATCCACGTCGTGACCCCCCCGGCCGCCCACGCCCCGATGGCGATCGCCGCGCTGGAAGCGGGAAAGCACGCCGCCTGCACCGTCCCGGTGGCCACCACCGTCAAGGAGTGCCTCGCGGTCGCAGCGGCCAGGAAGAAGGCGGGCAAGGTCTACATGATGATGGAGACGGCGGTGTACACGCGGGAGTTCCTCTACGCGAAGGAGCTGGTCGACAAGGGCGAGATGGGCAAGCTCCAGTTCCTGCGCGGGTCTCACCAGCAGAACATGAGCCTGCCGGGGTGGCCGGACTACTGGTACGGCTTCCCCCCCATGCACTACGCCACTCACGCGGTGAGCCCCCTGCTCTGGCTGGCCGCAGCGGAGGCGGAATCCGTGGTGTGCTTCGGATCCGGCACCATCCGCGCGCAGTACGCGAAAAAGTACGGCTGCCCCTTCGCCGTCCAATCGGCCCTGCTGAAGCTGCGGGACTCGGACCTGGCCTGTGAGGTGACCCGCTCCCTTTTCGACACCATCCGCCAATACCGCGAGAGCTTCGACGTGTACGGTACGAAGCTCGCCTTCGAGTGGGAGCCGGTGGCCGGCGAGCGCCCCGTGCTGTACTCCGGCTTCGAGGACGCGAAGCGGGTCGAGGTCCCCGACTACGGGCACCGGCTCCCGAAGGAGATCGCACCCTACACGCTCCACGGGGTGTACGACGAACAGCACGCCCACACCTCCTTCATCCAGGGGGCCGGTCACGGCGGGTCGCACCCCCACCTCGCGCACGAGTTCATCCGCGCCATCGTCGAGGAACGCGAATCCGCGCTCGACGCGAAGCGCGCGGCGAACTGGACGATGGCCGGCATCTGCGCGCACGAGTCGGCGATGAAGGGCGGAAAGCGCGTCGAACTTCCGCGCATCAGGTAGCATTCACAGGGGAGGACAAAGATGGCCAAGATAGCGATCATCGGGGCGGGCAGCATCGTGTTCTGCAAGACCCTGCTCAACGACATGTTCCGCACCCCGGCTCTGGACGGGTCCACCTACGCGCTGATGGGCCCGACCCTGTCCAAGCTGGAGAGGATGAAAAAATACGCGGACGCGCTCATCAAAAAAAACGCGCTGCAGGCGAAGACCTACGCAACGACGGACCGGCAGGAAGCATTAAAGGGCGCCGACTACGTTATCGCCATGTTCCAGATCGGCGGCGTGGAGGCGTTCCAGCTGGACTACGAAATCCCCATGAAACACGGCGTCGACCAGTGCATCGGGGATTCGCTGGGCCCCGGCGGCGTGTTCCGGGGCCTGCGCACGATCCCCGTGATGGTCGACATGCTGCGCGAGATGCAGACCCTGTGCCCGCAGGCGATCGTGCTGAACTACGTCAACCCCATGGCGACGGTCTGCCTCGCGATGGGCAGGGCCAGTGGCATCCCGTTTGTCGGACTGTGCCACGGCGTGCAGACGACCCTGGACCTCATCGCCGGGTACACGGGGGTCCCCCGGGAGCAGATCCAGTACGTGGCTGCGGGGATCAATCACATGGCCTGGTTCCTCAAGATCCAGAGCGGCGGGGTCGACCTGTACCCGACGCTGAAGGCGAACTTCGAAAAGCCCGGGTACTACGTGAACGAGAAGGTCCGCGGGGAGGTCATGCGCCACTTCGGGTACTTCATGACCGAGAGCACCGGCCACCTTTCGGAGTACCTTCCCTGGTTCCGCAAGAACAGGAAGGCCCTCGACCTGTACTGCGACGAACCCTCCTTCGGCGGCGAGAGCGGCGCCTACTACAAGTGGTGCAGGGACATCAAGGAGAAGTACCGCGAGGTGGACTTCCTGGACCGCGAAACCGGGGAGCTGGAGCCGCGGAGCAAGGAGTACTGCTCGTACATCCTCGAGGCACACCTTTGCGGGCGACCGTTCAAGCTCAACGGGAACGTGATGAACAAAGGGTACATCACCAACCTGCCCGCCGATGCCTGCGTCGAGGTGCCGATGTACGCGGACGGCTCCGGGCTGCACCCCCTCACAGTCGGCGATCTCCCGCCCCAGCTGGCGGCCCTCAACCAGAGCAACATTACGGTCCAGTCGCTGGCTGCCCGGGCGGCTCTGGAAGGCGATCCCGAGCTCGTGGCCGCGGCCATCGCCATGGACCCGCTCGCCGGGGCCGTGCTGACGCTGAAGGAAGTCAGGGACATGAGCATCGAGATGCTGGAAGCAGAGAGGCAGTGGCTGCCCCAGTTCAGGGGCAGGACCCTGAAGAGCGTCCCGACGATCAGCGTCCCGAAGGGGACCAAGGGCGTGCCGGTGCCTTTGGACCCGGCCCTGGCCATCGTGCACAGGTTCGGCAAGCTGGCGGAATAGCGGCCAGGGCCGCAGGATGATCAGGAACACACCCCTACTCACCGCCTCGTCGTACGCTTCGATGTTCTTCCTCGGGGTGGGCACGGCGATCATCGGCGCGGCCTCCGGCAACATCGGGCTTTCACCGCACCAGATCGGCCTCCTGGTCTCCGCGCAGAACGTCGGCTTCATCCTCGCTGTCCTCATCGCCGGCGCCCTGGCGGACAGCGCCCAGAAACCGCGGCTCCTCGCCGCCGGCAGCCTGATTCTGTCCGTCTCGTTTTTTCTGTTCTACCTGTGGCGGCCCTACGGGTTGAACCTGCTCATCATGTTCTTCATCGGGGCCGGCATCGGCACCTACGAGGGCGTGGCGGACGCCATGCTCCTGGATCTTCACGAAAAGCGGCAGGCTCTATTCATCAGCATCAACCACTTCTTCGTCACCTTCGGCTGTCTGGCGATCACCCTGTACCTCTTGTTCCTCCAGATGGATTGGCGGCGGTCGCTCATTCAGTCCGCCGCCGCGGTCCTGGTGCTGGCGGTGATCTACGCGTTTTCCCGGGCTGGCAACGGCAGGCCTGGCTCGGCCACGCTGCGGGAAAGGCTCGCCTTCCTTAAAACCCAGGCCGTGCTGGCGCTCTTCCTGGCCCTGGCGACCATCGGCATCGGCATCGAGCTGGGACTGACGGCGCTCCTGACCGGCTTCCTCATGTCGCTGAGGGGCTACGACCAGGTGGGCTCGAAGCTGGGGCTGATCCTGTTGCTCTGCGGCGTAGCCGCCGGCAGGGTGATTCTCGGCCTGATCTCGGCCCGGGGGCGGATCCTCGGCCTGATCGTCGCCCTGTACGCGGCGGCCGCGGTTTTCTCCGCGATCCTGTTCTTCGCCGGCCTACCCGTCCTGCTGACCGGCATCGTCCTTTTCATCCTGGGGATGACGGTGTCCTCGCTGCTTCCCCTGTTGATCACCCTGACGGGCATCATCTACAGGGACATGTCGGGCACCGCCCTGGGGATCGTAAAACTGGGAGTACCACTGGGAGGGATCCTGATCCCGTTCGTGCTGTCGCTGATCGCCCGCTACTCGTCCTTTCGACTTTCCCTCGTCGTTTTCCCCGCCCTTGCGCTCACCGGCTGCCTCCTCCTGGCGGCGGGCAGGAAGCTGATCGGCTCACGCCTGCAAGAGGCTTCGCGGCGGGGGAGCTCCTGAGGCTCACGTGCGCTTGGCCGCCAGCGCCCCCTCGGCTTCCCTGATGGCCTTCAACGCCTGGGAGTACTCCCGGTCATAGGTCGTGCAGCCCACGGGTTTCTGGCGGATCAGCAGCTCGATGCAGTGGTCGCAGGCGGTGCACCACCGGATGTCCTGCTCGTGGCCCTCTGCAAACTTCCTCGGCAGCTGCCCGTCCGCGAGGGATTGCCGGCCGATGGCCACCATGTCCGTCACCCGGTCGCGGATGTTCTTGTTCGCCCAGAACCAGAGGGTGTTCTCCTCCTTCTTGCGCGCCTGCAGCTCGTTGTTCCCGTTGTTGAGCACGGAATACGCGGAGCCGATCACGACCGTCTCGGGCTTCAGCACGTCGCGGACCCGCTTCTGGAAGGTGAAGTGCAGGTAGCAGTCGTCGGGAACCTTTTTGTCAGGCTGGGACAATGCCAGGGTGATGGAGGGGCTGCCGGCCGAGACGAGGATGAACTTCGCCCCCCGAGCCTCCATGCCCTTGACTAGATCCAGGGATTCCGTCAGGTCCATGACCGGGGAGTCGGGTCCCGCGGAGCCCTGCCCGCCCGGGAATCCTTCCCAGATGGACACCTTCGAGCCCATGATGAACTTCGGGTCGCTGATCTCTTT
>CAZMWZ010000064.1:0-1860 GCA_964570045.1 uncultured Spirochaetaceae bacterium | reverse complement strand
TGGGCGATCTTCGCCGCGGTCACGAACTGTTCGATGGTCTTCTCCACGTATTCCGCGTCGATGGGCTCTCCGCCGAAACCGGCGAGGGGCTTCACGCAGACGCGTCGCGAAAAATCAGGGTTGCTGAGCTCGCCGGAGTGCGTCAGCTGCCAGACGAAGAGGGGCTGGGGGTTGACCTTCCGCATCTCCGCCACCAGCTTCGTGAGGGCCTTCCGGTTGCGCGGCATGACGGAAAGCTGGAACTGCCGGCTGCGGGAATCATATTGGACGGTGATCGCCTCCAGGTCGATGATCCCCGCGCCGCCCTCGAAGAGGTTGCGGTACCTGCGATAGGTCCGCTCGGTGGGGTTGCCCTCCTCGTCGGAATCGCAGCACTCCATCGCATTGATGACGAACCTGTTGGAGGCAGTGAGGCTCCCGACCTTTATAGGCTGAAAAACTGGCTCATTTCTGTTCATCAGAACTTCACCTCGATCTGCCTCTTCGTCGCGGCCGACTCGGCGATCGCGTCGCAGATGACATTGTTGCGGTAGCCGTCCTCGAAGGTGGCAGCGAGGGGCGCCACCTCCTTCTTGTTCACGATGCAGTCCAGCAGATGGTTGAACTCGTGTATAAAGGTGTGCTCCCACCCGATGAGGTGGCCATGGGGCCACCAGTTGGAGATGAACGGGTGGTGGCCCTCCGTGACGATGACCTCGTGGAAGCCCTGGGTCTCCTTGGGCTCCTCGCCGACCCAGAACACCTCCAGCTCGTTCAGCTTTTCCAGGTTGAACCGGATGCTGCCCTTTTCCCCGTTGATTTCGAAAGATCCGTGGTTCTTGTGGCCCGCGGCGAACCGCGAAGCCTCCAGCGTGCCGATGCCCCCGTTGGCGAACTCCATGACCGCCACGAACGCGTCGTCCACGTCCACCTTGCCCATGCCCTTGCCGTCGGGCAGCGGCCGCTCGGAGACGAAGGTCTTGGTCATGCCGCTGACGGCCTTCACCTCGCCCATGAGGAAGCGCCCAAGGTCCAGGACATGGGAACCCAGGTCCCCCAGCGCTCCGCTCCCGCAGCGCTTCTTGTCCGTCCGCCAGATCATGGGCGTGTTGTAATGCGGCATGATCCACTCCTGCAGGTAGAAGGCCCGGAAGTGGTACAGCCTGCCCAACTTGCCGCTCCTGATCAGCTCGTAGGCCTGTCGTACTGCCGGCACGAACCGGTAGTTGAACGCCGTCTGGTGCTTGACCCCGGCCTGCACCGCGGCGTCGAGCATCTTTTTGGCCTCTTCCGCGTTGCGCGCCAGGGGCTTCTCGCAGAACACGTGCTTGCCCGCCTTCGCCGCCTCGATGCACGGCTCGGCGTGCGCGTCGTTGGGGCCGCCATTGTCGAAGAGCTGGATCCGGCTGTCCTCCAGCATTTTGCGCCAGTCCGTGTAGTACCCCTCGTAGCCGTAGCGCCGGGCCGCCGCGGCGGCTGCCTCCCCGTCGCGCCCGCAAATTGCAACCAGTTTCGGAACCGCGACGGGCGGATACATCATGTAGGGGATTTTCTTGAAGGCGTTCGAATGGGCCTTGCCCATGAAGGCGTAGCCCAGCATCCCGATGCCGATCTCGGGCGCCGCCCCCGTGGCCCGCGGACCCGCCATCGAGGTGAAACCCTGCTTCTCAGCCATGAATGCCTCCTCGCCTACTTCTTCGCCGCGAAGGCCGCGTCGAAGGCGACCGACGAGGCCGCGAAATCCTGCTTCCGGATCATCGCCAGCGCCTCGGGGGCTCCCCAGTCGCGGTCCATGCCGCTGTCCTCCCACTCGATGGACAGCGGCCCCTGGTAGCCGATGCGGTTGAAGGCCCGGATGATTGGGTCCCACTTCACGTCCCC
>CAZMWZ010000063.1:0-13836 GCA_964570045.1 uncultured Spirochaetaceae bacterium | reverse complement strand
GTGATGACGCCGGTCTTGACCTCGATCATCTTGGCGACCAGAAAATAGCTGTCCGCCACCATCTGCGCCCTGCCCGCGACCACGTAATCGGCGCCGAGGTACTGCCCGGCCTTCACGATCTGCTCATCGCTGACCAGCCCGGACACCTGGAATTCCTTCTCCTTGAGGACCTGGGCGACGAAACTCCGGTCGAGCACCGTGAAGGCCTTGGAGGAGACTATTTCTTCCATAATCGTTTCCGTGACGGGAACGACCACGGACGGATCGATCTCCTTGGACACGACGACATCGAGCACCGCGACTTTAGGAGAGGCGAACAGCTGGAGGGGAAACATGAGAACCGCAAGAAGGACTGCGCTTCTTTTCATGAACGGCCTCCGATCGTTTTTCAATTGTATACCTGCATCCCCCCGGTGCGCAATTCCTTGTCCGCGCTTCCCTGTCTTGACAAGCCGCCCGGCGCGCCGGAAGATGGGAAACCATGGCAGATCCGGTTTCCTACGCGCGCCTCCGCTCCGCCGGGAGCTGCCGCTGGGATGCGGTCGCGCTGGGCGAGGTCATGCTGCGCCTGGACCCGCGGGACGTGCCCGTGGCGCGGATGCGTGACGCGGTGCGGGTGTTTCAGGGCGGCGGGGAGACCAACGTGGCCTGCGGCCTGGCCTACACCTTCGGCCTGCGGGAGGCGGGGGTGGATACCTCCCGCATACTATGGTGGAGCACTAAGGCCGGCGGGCCGCCTCCGGGGGCGGGGTCAAGGCCAGCCGGTAGGAGCCCGTGGCCGTGCGGGGAGGCTTCCGCCGCCGGCCTCAGTGGCGCAGCACGGAGAAGTGCGCCACCCGGGGGGAGGCCAGGCGGGCGAAGTCCGCGTAGGCGAGCTGGATCAGCTCGGTGTGCGAGCCGGCATTGAAGGCGATCTCTTGGTCCCGCGTCAGGGTTTCGTCCACGTACACCGGCAGACCGTAGAGGTTGCCGAACGGGGGCATGGCGCCGGTCTCGCAGCCCGGGAAGATCTTCTCGAACTCCTCCTCGGCGGCCAGCTCCGCGGCCCCCGCGCCGGACTCTTTGGCCAGGAGCTCCAGGTCCACGTTGTACTTGGCCGGAAGCACGGCCAGGGCGAGCTTGCCGCTCAGGCGGACCACCACGGTTTTGGCCATGTTCCTCCCCTTGACGTGCGCCGAGGCGGCAATTTCCTGAGAGGCGTAGGCGGTGGAGTGCCGCACGCTCACGTATTTGACGTGGTGCTGGTCCAGGAAATCCTTGAGCTTGGTCGCCGGCATGGGTCGTCCTCCTATTCTACTTTTCTACAATAATCATAGGAGAAACGGCCGGCGATTGCAAAAAATACAGCCTGCTAGAGCAGGGCGCTACTTCGGCCCCAGGGTGAGCAGGCAGCCGGACAGCAGCAGCGGCAGCGCCAGGATCCCGAGCCACCCCCTCCCCTTGAACATGACAGCCTCCTTCAGCCCGCCGGGGCTGTTTCCCGAAAACGCCGTGCCGCCTCTTCCAGCCGGGGAAGCAGCGCGGAGGCCTCCGCCAGGCGGCCGGCCTTGCCCGCCGCCTCCAGCGCCGCCGCCTGTTGGCTCAACTCCGCGGCATGCAGGTTCAGGGCGGCGCCCTTGAGCGCGTGCGCCTCCTGGCGGACCTTCTCCGCGTCTCCCGAGCCGGCCGCCCCGCGGATGGCCGGCAGCTGCTCCTGCAGCTTGGCAAGAAAGGCCCCCAGCAGCCGCGCCAGCACCGCCCGATCACCCAGGCAGGCGGCCAGGGCCTGCTCCTGGTCGAACACCCGCCCCGGCTCCCCGGCCGCGGCGCTTTCCGGCGTCGCCTCCGCGCGGAAGCGACCCGCGAGGTAGCGGGCGAGCAGCTCCTGCACGTCGCTCTTGCGGAAGGGCTTGGGCAGGAAGTCGTTCATGCCGGCCTTCCGGCACTGCTCGCGCTCCTGCGACAGCACGCTGGCCGACATGGCGATCAGCGGCGCGCGCACGCCCTGACTGCGCATACGCTTAGCAGCCTCCAGGCCGTTGAGGTTGGGCATCTGCAGGTCCAGGAAGATCAGGTCGTAGACCGAAGCGGTGGCGGCCTGCAGGGCCTCCGCGCCGTCCACCGTCGTGACCACCTCGCAGCCGCAGCGCTCCAGCAGCACCCGGGCCAGCTCCCGGTTCACCTCGTGGTCCTCGGCGACCAGGACCCTGGCCGCGGGAGTCCCCGGCTGGGCTTCCACGGCGTCGGGCTCCTCGGGCTGCTCCTCCACGGACTCCAGCTCGGTGGCGGCGCCCACGCAGGCGAGCAGCACGGCCGCCAGCTCGCGGGGCTTCAGGGGCTTGGACAAGTACGCGTCGACCCAGCGCAGGAGGCGCATCTTGGCCTCCACCCCGCCCAGGCCCGCGGGGGAGAGCAGCACCAGGCGGGTGGCGTTGATCGCCGTGTCCCGGTTGATCTCCCCGGCCAGCTGCCAGCCGTCCGCCCCCGGCAGCCGTTGGTCGATCAGGGCCACCCGGAAGGATTTGTCCGCCGCCGCCGCGCGCAGGGCCTGCAGGGCGCTGGCCGCCTCCCCCGCCTCCTGCACCCGGCAGCCCCAGGCCTCCAGGTAGCCGCGGGCGGCGCGGCGGGCGGCGGCGTTGTCGTCCACCACCAGCACCGCCGTCCCTTCCAGGAGCTCGCCGGGGGAGTCGGGCCACAGCTCCGCCCCGGGCTGCCTTTCCAGCCGGCAGGTGAACCAGAAGGTGGAACCCTTGCCCGGCTCGCTCTCCACCCCGATGCGCCCGCCCATCAGCTCGGCCAGGCTGCGGGCGATGACCAGGCCCAGCCCGGTGCCGCCGTACCTGCGGGTGGTGGAGGCGTCGGCCTGGCTGAAGGCGCGGAACAGGTTGGCCCGCTGCTGCTCGCTCACCCCGATGCCCGTGTCGCGCACGCGGCAGGCAAGCTCCCCCGCCTCCGCCGGCTCGAAGGTGAGCTGGATTTCCCCCGCGGAGGTGAACTTCACGGCGTTGCTCAGGAGGTTCACCATGATCTGCCGCAGCCGCCCGGGGTCGCCGCGCAGCAGGACCGGCACACGGGGGTCGACGAAAACCACCAGCTCCAAGCCCCTGCGGTGAGCCTCCAGGCTGACCAGGTCCACCGCCTCCTCCACCACCGCGCGCAGGTCGAAATCCGCCTTCTCCAGCAGCAGCCGGCCGGCCTCGATCTTGGAGAAGTCCAGCACGTCGTTCACCAGGCTCAGCAGCACCTCCGTGGCGAAGCGAATCTGCCCCGCGTACTCCTTCTGCTCCGCGTCCAGGGAGGTGTCCTGCAGCAGCTCGGTCATGCCGGTGATGGTGTGGATGGGCGTGCGGATCTCGTGGCTCATGTTGGCCAGGAACTGGCTCTTGGTGCGGCTGGTCTCCTCGGCCTGCCGCATGGCCAGGCGCATCTGATGCTCGCTGTGCTTCCAGCGGGTCACGTCCTTGCCCAGGGCGAACACCAGCCGGGGCCGGCCCGAGGCGTCCCGCAGCAGGGAGGCGGTGAGGCGCAGCCAGCCGCTCTGGCCGTTCTTGCGGTAGAAGCGCAGGTCCTCTTCCAGCGTGCTGGCCCGGCCCTCGCGCAACCCCTGGAACTCCTCTACGAACCCCGAAGCGTCCTCGGGATGCAGGTACAGGGAGAGGTGCTTGCCGGCCAGCTCCTGCTCCGTATAGCCGAGCATGTCCTGGAGCGCCGTGTTGGCCCGCCGCAGGCGGCCGTCCAGCTGCAGCAGCGCCATTCCTACCGGTGACTGGGAGAACAGCGCGCCGACCAGGGTTTCCATCCTTGCTCCTGTATAGCCAATCCCCCCCCCGGCGTCAAGGAAAAGGCAGGATCGCTTGCGCCGGCGAGCCAATAGTGGCATATTGAGGTCATGCGCGCCTGTCTCTCCTTCCTGGCCGCCTGCCTGAGCCTGTTGGCGGTTGGCGGCTGCTCGCTTAACCGCCTGGCGGTCAACGCCGTGGCTGGCATGCTTTCCTCCCCGGGCAGCGGCACGGTGTTCACGGGTGATGATGACCCGCAGCTGGTGGCCGACGCCCTGCCCTTCGCCATGAAGCTGTACGAGTCCCTGCTGGCGGAGACCCCGGAGAACGAGGAGCTGCTCCTGGCCACGGGCTCCATGTTCGCCATGTATGCCAACGCCTTCGTCCAGACGCCGGCGGGGATGCTGCCGGAGACCGAGTTCGCCCGGCGGCAGGAGTCGCTGGCACGCGCCAAGCGCCTGTACCTGCGCGGGCGGGACTACTGCCTGAAGGCCCTGGAGCTGCGGCACCCCGGCCTGCGGGCCCGCGTGGAAGGCAATGACCCCGCGGCCATGGCGGGAACCGACGCTGAAGACCTGCCTTACCTGTACTGGGCCGCCGCCGCCTGGATGGGGGCTTTCTCCGCCGAACCCTTCGATATGGAGTTGCTGCTCACGCTCCAGCGCCCGCTGGGCCTGATGGCCCGGGCCTACGAGCTGGAGGAAGGGTACGGCAAAGGGTCCATCCACGAGTTCTACATCTCCGTGTACGGCTCGCTGCCTGCCTCGCTGGGCGGTAGCCAGGATAAGGCCCGCTACCACTTCGCCAAGGCCGTGGAGTACGCCGGAGGGCTCACGGCCGGGCCGTACGTGGCCCTGGCCACGAGCGTTTCCATCCCCGCGCAGAACGCCGCGGAGTTCCGGGATCTGCTGGGCCGGGCCCTGGCCGTCGACCTGGATGCCAGCCCGGAAAACCGCCTGGTCAACCTGCTGTCGCAGCGCAAAGCCCGCTGGCTGCTGGAACACATCGAAGACTACTTCCTCCTGGAGGAGGCCCCATGAATCACCTGGCCCTCGCGCTCCTGCCGCTCCTGCTGCTGCTGCCCCCGGTGCTGCTTCCGGCGCAGACCGTGATCAAGCTCGGGAGCCTGGCCCCGGCCGACTCCCCCTGGGACAAGGCCCTGCTCCAGATGGCCCTGGACTGGCAGACCCTCTCCAAGGGCCGGGTGACGGTCAAGGTCTACGGCGGGGGCATCGCCGGGGACGAGCCGGACATGCTGCGCAAGATGCGGATCAACCAGCTGCAGGCGGCGGCCGTGACCGGCTCCGGCCTGGGCAAGATCCACCCGGATTTCCTGGTGTACCAGCTGCCTTTCATGGCGCGCACGGACGAGGAGCTGGCGTACCTTTTCGATCGGCTGCGCCCGAGGCTGGAGCGCCTGGCCGAGGAGAAGGGCTTCACCTTCCTGGCCTTCACCCACTCCGGCTGGCTGCGCTTCTTCGCCAAGACCCCCGCGGTCACCCCGGCGGAGGTGGCCCGCTTGAAGTTTTTCGTCATGGAGGGCAGCCCGGAGGTGGACCAGGCCTGGAAGGAGATGGGCTTCCACATCGTGCCTCTGCCGGCCAACGACGCCTTCGCCGCGCTGCAAAGCGGCATGGTCGAGGTGTTCACGGCCTCCCCGCTCAGCGCCGCCGCCTTCCAGTGGTTCGCCCTGGCGCCCCACATGACCGATTTCAACTGGACGCCCCTGACCGGCGGGCTGGTCATCTCCAGCCAGGCCTGGAAGCGCATCCCGGCGGACCTGCGCCTCGAGCTGGCACGTGCCTCCCAGGCCGCCCTGACGGGACTCGCCGCCGAGGTGGAGAAGGTGGAGACCCAAGCCATGCAGATCATGAAGCAAAACGGCCTGGTCGTGCACAAGCCCTCCCCCGCGCAGCTCGGCGAATGGAACAAGCTCGTGGACAACGCGCTGCGCATCCTGATCGACAACCCCATTTCCGGCGACATCTACCGCGAAGCCAGGGGCTACCTGGAGGAGTACCGCAAGAGCCATGGCGGCTGAGCGCGGCAAGCCGGAGACCCGCCGCGGCTGGCTCTGGCACCTGGAGAACGGGGCCAGCGGTGCCGTACTGCTGGCCATCGCCGTGCTGCCCACCGTCGAGATCTTTGCCCGCTGGCTGTTCCGCACGGGCCTGCCCAGCTCCTCGGACCTGACCCACCACCTGGTCCTCTGGCTGACCTGTCTGGGCGGGGCCATGACCTCGCGGGAGAACAAGCACATCACCCTCTCGGCCGGGGTGGACCTGTTCCCCGGGCCGCTGCGCGGTTGGATCGGAGCGGTAACCTCCTGCATTGCCACGGCGATCGCCGCGGCCATGACCTGGAGCTCCCTGTCGCTGGTGCTGATCGGCTTCGACCCGGCCAAGCGCATCGCCTTCGTGCCCGTGCAGCTGGCCGCCGCCGTGCTGCCCCTGGGCTTTGCGCTGATGACGGCGCGCTTCGTTGTGCACGCCCCGCTGGAACCTTCCTCCCGGGGTCGGTGGGGGCGGGCCGTGCTGGCCGTGATCGGGCTGGCCGTCGGCACGGTTCTGGCCTTCGGCCCGGTGGTGAACATCCTGGCGAGCCTCTTTCCGGGGCTGCCGGATGGCGCCTACCGCCTGGCCGACTCCCTGGCCGCCGGCTCCGCCCACCTCGCCGTGGCGGCGATTGTCGTGCTGGCCGTGTCGGTGCTGTTCGGCACCCCCATCTTCATCGGCCTGGGCGGAGTGGCCTATCTGCTTTTCGTGCGCGCCGGCGGCGCGCTGGAGGTGATTCCCAGCGAAGCTTACGGCATGCTCACCGGCTACAGCCTTCCGGCCATCCCCCTGTTCGCCTTCGCCGGCTTCATTCTCTCGGAGAGCCAGGCGGGCAAGCGCCTGGTGCGCCTGTTCAAGGCCTTCGTGGGCTGGCTGCCCGGGGGGCTGGTCGTCATGGCGGTACTGGTCTCGACGTTTTTCACGACCTTCACGGGGGCCACCGGGGTGACCATCCTGGCTCTGGGCGCCCTGCTGGTATTCGCCCTGCAGAGCGGCGGCTACCGACCCGGCTTCAGCGAGGGGCTGGTGACCTCCTCGGGGTCCATCGGCCTGCTGATCCCCCCCAGCCTGCCGATCATCATCTACGGCGTCACGGCCCAGATCAACATCAAGCACATGTTCGCCGGGGGCATCATCCCCGGGGTGCTGATGGTCCTGTGCCTGTGCGTGATCGGCGTGATGACCGCCCTGAGACGAAAGGTCGAGCGGGCGCCGTTTCAGCTGGCCGAGGCCTGGGGAGCCGTGCGGGAATCCTTCTGGGAGATCCTGCTGCCCCTGGTGATATTGTTGATGTACTTCCTGGGCCTGACCACCCTCGTGGAAACCGGCGCGGTGGCCGTCGTGTACTCACTGATCGTCGAGGTGGCCATCCACCGCGACCTGGACTTCGCCGCGCTGCGCCGGATCGTCCTGAAATGCGTGCCGATCATCGGCGGCGTGCTGGTCATCCTGGCCGCGGCCAAGGGCCTGTCCTACTACATCGTGGACGCCGAGGTACCCATGGCCTTGAGCGCCTGGGTCAAGGCGAACGTGACCTCGAAGTTCGTCTTCCTGCTGGCCCTGAACCTGGTGCTGCTGATCGTGGGCTGCCTGATGGACATCTTCTCGGCCATCCTGGTGGTCGTGCCGCTGATCATCCCCGTGGGCCAGGCCTTCGGCATCCACCCCGTGCACCTGGGGGTCATCTTCCTGGCCAACCTGGGGCTAGGCTACCTGACCCCGCCGGTGGGGCTGAACCTTTTCCTGGCGGCCTACCTTTTCAACAAGCCCGTGGCTAAAATCGTGAAGGATATCCTTCCCTTCTTCCTGGCCCTGCTGGCCGTGGTGCTGCTGGTCACCTACGTGCCCTGGCTGTCCACGGGCCTCATCACGCTGCTGAAACTGTAAGACAAGGAGGGTCCCCATGCGCCCCTCACCCGAGCCCGCTCGCTTCGGCGGGGGGGACCGCTCCCTGGCCAGAGCGGCCCGGGTGGCAGTGACCTCTTGCCTGGGCGTGCAGCCGGAGGAGCGCGTGCTCATCGTGACCAACCCCGTGCCCGACACCTCCCGCATCGCCCGGGCGCTGTACGACGCGGCGCTGACGGCGGGCGGGCGACCGACACTGCTGTACCAGCCGGTGGCCTCCCAGCTGGAGTTCGCCGACGAGGCGGTGTACGCGGCCCTGGCCACCCGCCCGCCGGTGTTCATCTCGGTGAGCCACCGCAAGCTCGGGCAGGACGCCAGGGGGGTCGCCGTGCCCTACTCCGTGGGCGACACAAGCTACGACAGCCTCTTTCACGCCCTGCTGTACGGCGAGAAGGCCGTGCGGGCGTTCTGGTCGCCGGAGGTCGATCGGCGCATCTTCGCCGCCGCGGTGCCCATCGACTACGCCCGCCTGGCGGCGGACTGCGCGCGGGTGAAGCCCTTGCTGGACCGCGCCGCGGCGGCGCGCATCACCGCGCCCGGCGGCACGCAGCTCAGCCTGGGGCTGGCCGGGCGGGTGAGCAGCGCGGATGACGGGGACTTCCGGCGCCCGGGCTCCGGCGGCAACCTGCCCGCCGGCGAGGTGTACATCTCCCCGCAGCTCGCCACGGCCCGGGGGCGGATCGCCTTCGACGGCAGCCTGGCGCTCCCCGAGCGGGTGGTGGTGCCGCGGCGGCCCGTGGTCGTGGAGGTGCGCGACGGCTTCGTCGGGGAGATCCACGGAGGCCCCGAGGCGCAGCTTCTGGCCGCGAGCCTCCGGGAGGCGGCCGAACAGGCCCGCAGCCTGGAGAGGGAAGGAAAGCTCGCCCCCGGACGTGGCGAGCCTTATGCGCGCAACACCCGCAACCTGGGCGAGCTGGGGATCGGCCTGAACCGCTGGACCCGCATCCTGGGCAACATGCTCAACGACGAGAAGGTCTACGGCACCTGCCACCTGGCCATCGGGCGGAACTACGACGAGGACTCGCCCACCCTGATCCACCTGGACGGCCTGGTGCGCAGGCCCACCATCGTGCTCACCATGCCGGAAGGAGCCGAGGTCACGCTGCTGCGGGACGGGAAGCTCGTCGACTGAGGAGTCGCCCGGCTCAAGGCTAGCGGCTCAAGGCCGGCGGCTGGCGCCCGCGCAGCAACGTCGCCAGCAGGGCTGCGAGGTAGCTCGCGGCCCCCGCCAGGTAGACGGAGCGGATCCCGGCGCCCATGGCCAGCGGCAGGGACAGCACCGACGCCAGCACACCCGCGATCACGTTCGCCGCCCAGGCGTAGGCCCGCAGCCCGCTCCCGCCGCCCACGAGGCGCAGGCCCACGGGCAGGGGAACCCCGAGCAGGAAACCGATCGGGGCCAGCGCCAGCCCGGCGCCGGCGAAGCGCCAGGCGGGAGGCAGGCCCAGGAGGACCCCGAGCAGGGGCCGGCGGAACGCCAGCAGGACGGCCAGGGCTCCCGCCAGGGCGGCAAGCGCCCGGGCCAGGCCGCGCGTCTGCCAGGCCGAGGAAACGGCCGCCCCCGCGCCCGAGAAAACCAGGAGCACGGCCAGCGCGAAGGCCACCGCGGTCACCGGCTCGGCGAACAGGAAAGTCAGATCGTGGATCACCCCCATTTCCACCAGCATGTACCCGGCCCCGCACGCCAGGAAGTACGGCAGCGCGCCCCTACCCCCGGCTACCCGCCGCGGCGCCAGCAGCAGCGGCAGGCCGATCAGTAGGCTCAGCGCCAGCGTGACCAGGACCACCGTCTCACCGGAGAGCAAAAGCGAAAAAGGCCGGCTGCCCGTGGCGCGGTACAGCTCCCCGACGCGCCGGACTTTGAGGAAGCGGCTGGGAAAAGGCTTTTCGTCGGTGGCCGGACGCACGTCCAGAAGATAGTCGCGGAAGTAGCTCCCCGGCCGGTCCCCGGCCAGCGCGCGGGCCAGGCGGCGGAGCTCCAGGTAGTGGTAGGGCCGCTCATAGCGGATGAAACGGTTGGCCTCCTGCTCCTCGAGCCCCTCGAGGAACATCAGGTCGAAGCTGCGCTCCTCGCAGAACCGCCGCAGCAGCCGCACCCGCTCGGGGCCGAAGGGCCGGGGGGCCGCGAGCAGGGTGTAGGTGTCCCAGCTGCGGATCATGGCCACGTGCCGCAGCGGGTCCTCGATACCCAGGCGGCGCAGGCCGCCGGCCGCCGTGGCCAGCAGGCGCAGGCAGTCCGACGGCGGGAGCTGGATGCGCCGGGAAACCGTGAACAAGCCGTCCGGAAGCAGGCGCTGCAGGCAGCCGGTAATGGCCTCGAGGGTGAGCAGGTGGTCCTGGCCCAGGCTGGCCACCCCGGGGATCGAAGGGCCCCAGCTCTCCAGCTGGACCAGGTCGAAGCTCTCCTGGGAGCGCTCCAGGAAGGAGCGCGGGTTGCCGGGGACCACGGCAAAGCCGGGTCCCTCGTAGAGCTCCCGCAGGCGCCTGGCCACCGCGGGCTGGCGCACCAGCACGGTAATCGAGGAAACACCCGCCGACGCCGCGCACGCCAGGCTTACCCCGCCGGACTCCAGCAGCAGCAGAGCCCGGCCGCCCTCCCACCCCTGCCGCAGCGCATAGGCCGCGAAGGCGGTGGTGTAGCGGCTGAAACCCAGGCGGGAGGGGTCCTGCAGGGGGAAGAGCTGCAGCAACCCGTCCCCGTCGACCACGGCCTGCTCCGGCTGGGGAAGGCCGCCGGGAAAAGCCAGGCTCATGCCGGGGACGAAGCGCAGGGCCGGGCTGTCCAGCCAGTCGACCCTGCCCGCCAGGCCGTTCTCGGTGGATAGCAGGCGGGTCCCGGCTAGCTGCGCGGCCTGGGACAGCAGCTTGTACGGCGAGGGCCGCAGCTGGAGCGGGTTGCGCGCGGCCAACAGGAGCGGCACGGCCGCCGCGGCCAGCGCGGCGGAAGCCAGCCCGACGGCGGGCAGCCTGCGCGCGCCGGGCTGCAGCGGGGCCAGGATCCAGGGCAGGGCCGGCAGCGCCAGGCAGGCGAGCGCCAGCCGCACCTCCCCCAGCGGTCCCAGGAGAGCCGCGGGCAGAAGGGCCCCGCAGGCCCCCCCGGCCATCCCGGCCGCGTACAGCCACCCGGAACGCTCGGGCAGGGCGGCGAAGGCTAGGGCCTGCACGGCGCCGGCCAACAGGAAGGGCAGGAGCAGCAGCAGCCAGGTGAGCGCCAGGAAGACCGCCTGGCGGCCCTCCACTAGAAGCCGGAAGTAGTCCAGCGGCACGCCCAGCAGGAAGGCCAGCGAGCCGGCGGCCGACAGGCAGAACAGCAGGGCGAGGGACCCCAGCCAGGCGGGGCGGGCGGGGTCCGCGATCCGCTGGGTGAGCCCGCCGTGCCGGGACGCCGCCAGGCTGACCAGGCCGCCGCCCGCGCCGAAGCCGAACACCACGACGCTGATCACCAGGAAGGCCAGGTGGTGCCATTGGGTAAAGGCGAAGATCCGGGGCAGCAGCACCTCGTAGGCCAGCGAGGCCAGGGAGAGTAGAAAGACGGCCGCGTAGATCATGCCGGGTACCGGCGGCTCAACCGCCCAGGGCCTTGCCGGTCAGGGGCACGAACAGCACCCCCAGCACGTGGCGCACCCGGTATTCGCCGCCCTCCCGGGTCACCACCACCAGGCTCTGCACTCCGTAGGGGTTGCCCAGGGGCATGACCAGGCGGCTGCCATCCTTGAGCTGGGCCAGCAGCGGCGGGGGCACGTGGTCTACCGCCGCCGTGATGATGATGCCGTCGAAGGGCGGCTCCCCCGGCCAGCCGAAGTACCCATCCGCCAGGCGGGTGCGCACGTTGGCGTAGCCCAGGCGCCGCAGGATTTCCGTCGCGCGGCGGTATAGGGGCTCCTTGATCTCGATGCTGAACACCTCCCGGACCAGGCCCGAGAGCACGGCGGCCTGGTAGCCGGAGCCGGTGCCGATCTCCAGCACGCGCTGCCCCGGTGTGGGGGCCAGCAGCTCGGTCATCAGGCCCACGATGTAGGGCTGGGAGATGGTCTGCCCCTCGCCGATGGGCAGGGGCGAGTCCTCGTAGGCCGACCTGGCCAGCTCGTCGGGGACGAAGCGGTGTCGCGGCACGGCGCGCAGGGCTTCCAGCACGCGCGGGTCGCGCACCCCCCGCGCCTGGATCTGCTCGCGCACCATTGCTTCGCGCCTGCCGGCGGTCGGGTCCTGCGCCGCGGCCCACGACGTCAGCAGAAGCCACCCCGCGGCGGCCAGCCAGAGACGGTTCATCCGCATGCTGTAGTATAGCCTGCCCGCGCCCATTGCCGCAAACCGGACGGCGGCGAGTCTACCCTCGGGTGAGGAAGTCCACGCTGCAGGGCACGCGCAACTTCTCGCCGCCCTTGCCGTGGATGAGCACTGCCCGGCCTTCGCGCGTGATGTCCCGCACCCCGGTAAACCCGGCCGGCACAGCCGCCAGGCCCATGATCAGGCGCACCTCCGTCGGCTTCTCCCGGCTGAGCTCCAGGCAGGTCCGCCAGCCCCGCTTCGACAGGGGGTTGGGCTCCGCGCTCTGATTGGGCCCGTAGGCGAAGTAGGTGGTGACCTCCTCCAGCCCCAGCGCACCGCGCACCCGTCCGCTCCAGGGGGCGTAGTGCCGGCCGCCGTTGGAGCGCCACAGCAGGGTCGAGGAGAGCACCCGGGGGTCCTTGAGTTGGAAAAACAGGTAGCCCTCGCCCGGGAAGGTCACGCTGGAGAAGCAGAACTCCCGGGAAGTGTCACTCACGAACTGCACCACGTCCTCGTGCCCGTAGCGCAGGGGGTAGCGGGTCAGGTCCAGCGTGTCCCCATAGACCGTGGGTACGCGCGTGCGGTCTTTGATCTCCACGTTCGGCTGTAGCAGGCTGTAGCCGCGGCCCGCCGGGTCTTCCAGCCGCTGCGGGAAGGTGAAGCCGGCGAGGGGCTCGCTAAAGTCGATGTGGCCCGACCCCTCGGCCTCGGGGAACTGCAGCACCGCGTGGTGCCCGCCCGGCAGGCGGCCGTTGACGCCGGCGATCCGGTGCTCGCAGTACAGGACCGCGGCCTCCGGATCCAGGCGCACGCGCTTGCGCACCTCCCCGCCGTACGCCGGTAGCTCGAGGGTGATCTCCCGCTCCTGGCCTTCCTCCCGGCGGCCGGCCAGCTCCCAGCCGCCGCTGGCGGTGATGCCGTGCACGCCGTACTTCACCCCCTGGTACGGGTCGGCGTTGGCCCCGAAGGGCAGGCAGAAGAAGTCGCCGCGCAGCACCTGGGTGATGTGGTCCTCGCCGCCCAGGGGAGCTTCGCTCCACCAGGGGGCGACGAAAAAGGGGTTCGCTTCCCCGCCGCGGTGCGGGAAGGAGGCCCGCAGGTGCCCGCCCTGCACCGTGATCGATACTCGCAGCCGCCCGTTTTCCAGGGTGTAGCAGGGCTGGCCGAATTCGTTCTGGATCATCCTCTTCTCCTTGGGTCGAAATAAAGCCCGGGGCGAAGCCCCGGGCCGTTCCATCTGCCGAGCTACTTCTTCATCGCGTCCTTGTAGTTGTCGATGTTCTCCTTGGTCACGAAGATCGCGCCGGAGTCGAAGTCGTACTTCTGCTTGTCGGCGGACTTGGCCGGCGACTTGCCGTTGCGCAGATAGTCCACCAGGATCTCGGAGCACAGCTGGGCCATCTTGTAGAAGTTCTGGGCCTTGGTGCCGTAGATGGTGCCGTCGCGGATCAGGTCCATGGTCTCGGCCACGTCGTCGATGGCGATGACGGTGATCTTGTTCTGCAGCTTCTGCTCCTTCACGACCTTGGCCGCGGCCGGGCCGGCTTCGCCGCACACTCCGATCACCAGGTTGATCTCCGGGTAGGCCTTGAACACGCTCTCGTACTTCTGCATGGCGATCAGCATGTCGGAGTTGCAGAACTCGTTGACCACCATCTTGAAGTCGGGGTAGGCGGCCATGTACTTGAGGTAGCCGTCGCGGGCCTTGATGGCGAAGCTGGCGTCCATGGTGCTCTGCATGACCACGGCGCGCAGGGGCGGGTTGCCCTTCTTGGCGAAGTAGGCCTTGATCGCGTCCGAGCCGATCTTGCCCAGGTTGTCCTCGTCCGTGCCGACGCTGGCCAGGCTGG
>CAZMWZ010000062.1:0-14126 GCA_964570045.1 uncultured Spirochaetaceae bacterium | reverse complement strand
CGAGCGTATCCTGGCGGAGATCCTGATGCTGGAGGTCCGCCATCTGCTGGCCGGCTACCCGTTCACCATCGGCATCGTCCTGGCCTACTTCGTGCTGAAAGCCGCCGAGATCCGCCGCATCATGACGATCCTGAACGCCAAGTTCTACAACTGGCCCGAAGAGCGTATAATGGCGGCGCTATGATGTTCCCCCAGGCCATGAAGCAGCTGGTGGCCGTCGTGCTGGACCGCGACGCCGACCTGGTGACCCGCGCGCTCCTGGACCAGGGGGTGATGCACTTCGTGAGCGTCACCGAGGTGGATAGCAGCCTGAGCGAGCGCCTCGCCGGCGCGGCGCCCAAGGTCACCGAGGCCATGATCGCGGAGATCCGCCGGCGCATAGAGGGTTTTTTCAGCCTGGCCGGCCAGGCGCCCCCGGCGCCCCAGAACCTGCAGGTCCAGGACCTGAAGGCCCTGGACCTCAACGAGACCAACCGCCAGCTCGACGAGCTGGCCGCCGGGCTACAGGGGATCCGGGATCGGCAGCAGGCCCTGCAGCAGGAGATCCTCAAGCTGGAGGACATCCGCCGGCAGCTGGCCATGTTCGGCGATCTCAGCGCCGGCATGCAGGCCCGCTCCCAGTTCTCCTTCCTGAGCATCCAGAGCGGCACGGTCCGCCGCGCCGCTCTGAGCGAGCTGGTCGAGGCCTTGAAGTCCGTGCCTTCGGTTCACCTGGTCATGGGCGAGGAGGAAAGCCAGGCCACGGTGCTGCTCATCACCATGAAGCGCGACGACGGACTGGTGAACAAGCTGCTGGACCGCCACGGCTGGACCGACGTGGAGCTAGCCCGCGAATCGCTGGGCGGCAAGGAAGAGGTGCTCGCCGACTTGGACGGCAAGCTCGGGCGTTTCCAAGAGGAGCAGGAAAAGCTTAAATCCGGCATCGAGGCCCTGGTCCGGGAAAAGCGCCCGGAGCTGGAACGTATGTGGGCCAACCTGCGCCTCAACGAGCTGTACGCCCGCATCCAGTCCTATTTCAGCCGCACGGCGCGCACCATGATCTTCTCCGGCTGGCTGCCCGCCCGCACGCAAGGACCGCTCGAGCAAGCCCTGCAGCGAGCCACCGGGGGCAGGTGCTACCTGGAGTGGCACGACCCGCGCGAGCTTTCCGCCGCCGAACAGGCCGCCGTGCCCGTGCAGCTCACCGGTCCCCGCCTCCTGGCCCCCTTCCGGATGCTGGTCACCAACTACTCAATGCCCCAGTACGGCACCGTGGACCCCACCCCCTTCGTGTTCGTGTCCTACCTGGCGATGTTCGGGCTCATGTTCGCGGACGTGGGGCACGGCCTGGTGCTGGCGCTGGCCGGCATCGGCGGCCTGGCCAGCTACCGGGGCTCCAGCCAGAACGTGCGCAACTTGATGAAGCTGGTCATCTGGTGCGGCGGCGCAGCCATGGTCGCCGGGACCCTGTTCGGCTCCTACTTCGGCATGGGCCTCTTGCCCCCCCTGTGGTTCAACTACCACGGCATCATCGCCGGGGAGCGGGGCACCGGCTTCGTCAAGGACATCTACGGGATCCTGCTGCTCACCATCTGGTTCGGGATCGCCGTCATCGCCCTGGGCCTCCTGCTCAACTGGGTCAACAGCATGCGCCGGCGCGACTGGTTCGGGCTGCTGTTCAACAAGGCCGGTCTCCTCGGCGGCTGGATCTACGGGGCGGGCGTTTATTCGGCTTTCTACTTCGCCCAGCGGCAGTACCGGCAGATGCCCCCCGGTGATTTCCTGTTCCTGGCCATCGGGCTGCCGCTGCTGCTGCTGACCCTGAAAGCCCCCCTGGAGTTCTTCCGCCACCGCGGCGGCAAGCCCTTCCAGCTGTTCACCCTGATCGACTGGGGCATGGAGTGGATCTTGGAGATCCTGGAGATCTTCTCCGGCTACCTGGCCAACACCCTCTCCTTCATGCGGGTGGCGGGGCTGGGCATCGCCCACGTCAGCCTGATGATGGCCTTCTTCGCCATCGCCGGCATGCTGCGCGGGCCGGGGGGCGCCTTGACCCCCTGGTCCATCCTGGTCCTCGTGGCGGGCAACGTGCTGGTCATCGCCCTGGAAGGCCTGTCCGCGGGGATCCAGTCCCTGAGGCTCAACTACTACGAGTTTTTCTCGAAATACTTCAGCGGTTCCGGGAGGGCCTACGCACCGATCTCACTCCGGAAGCGCGCCTAAAAGGAGAGCGTCATGAGCAAGAGCAAGAAGAACCATGAGCAGGTCCAGCTCCGCAAGAAGATCCTGCTCACCCTGGTGGTCCTGTTCGCCCTGTTCGTCATGTTCGGCGTGGTGTCCGCGACCAAGGCGGTCGCCCAGGAGCAGGCCCCGCCCCAGGAGGTGAGCCCGCAGAAGGCGGAGGTGTCCAAGTTCGGGCTGATCGCTGCCGCGGTGGCCTTCGGTTTCGGCGCCATGGGCGCAGGCCTCGCCATCGGCAACGTCGGCGCGGCGGCCATGGGCGCCGTGGCCGAGAAGCCGGAGATCGCTGGGCAGGCCCTGATCTTCATCGCGCTGGCCGAAGGGCTGGTCGTGTTCGGGTTCATCACTGCGCTGATGATCCTGGGAAAGGTATGAGGTACTTCGTCATCGGCGACGAGGACGCGGTGCTGGGCTTCGGGCTGGTGGGAGTGCGCGGGCAGGCCGCGGCGACCCCCGAGGAGGCCCAGCGGGCCTTCGGCCTGGCCCTGGAGGACAAGGAGGTGGGCATCCTCATCATCACGGAGAGGGCCGCGGAGCTGATCCGCCCCCAGGTGGACCGTTATATGTTCACCCAGAACTTCCCGCTCATCGTGGAGGTGCCCGACCGCCTCGGCCCGGTGGCCGGCAGGGCGGGCATCCGCGAGATGGTCAACCAGGCCATCGGGATCAAGCTGTGAGCCAGGGCGGGCTGATCGAGGGCATCGCCCAGGACGCCGAGGCCGAGGGCCGCCGCCTGGTGCAGGAGGCGGAGAAGGCCGGCGCGGAGCGCCGCGAGGCGACCGGGCGCCAGGCGGAAGGCATCCTGGAGGAGGCCCGGCGCAAGGCGGCCGAGCAGGCCGAAAGCCTGCGGCGCCAGGCGGCTTCGACCGCGAAAATGCAAGCCAAGCGCATAGGACTACGTGTCCGCGAACAGGCCGCGCGGCAGGTGCTGGAGAGAGCGCGCGCGCGGCTGGAGGAGCTTGCCGGCACGCCGGAGTACCGGGAAACCCTGCTTGGCTGGATCGTCGAAGCCGCGGTCGGGCTGGGGCTGCCGGAGGCCACCGTGAACGCCTCCGCCCGCGAGCTGCCGCTGCTGGATGAGCGCCTGCTGGCGGAAGCCCAGCGGCGCGTGCGGGAGCTTGCCGGCAGGACGGTGAGCCTCACGAAGGCGGAGGGGGAGCCGCTGGCGGGCCAGGGAGTGGTGCTGGTGGGCCGCGGCGGGCGCCTGGCCTACAATAACCAGGTCTCCACTCGCCTGCTGCGGCGCCAGACGGAAGTCCGAAAAATGATCTACGACGGCTTATGGACGAAAGAATCATAGGGCAGGTGCGGCGGGTCAACGGGCCCGTCATCGAAGCCACCGGCGTCACCGACGCCATGATGCTGGAGCTGGTGCGGGTGGGGGAGGTCCGCCTGGTGGGCGAGACCATCAAGCTGGCCGGCGACAGAGCCATCATCCAGGTGTACGAGGACACCACCGGCATCGCCCCGGGGGACAACATCTACGGCTCCGGCAGCCCCCTGTCCGTGGAGCTGGGACCGGGCCTGATCGGCACCATCTACGACGGCATCCAGCGCCAGCTGGAGGAGATCCGCAACCTGTCGGGCAGCTTCATCGAGCGGGGGATCAGCCTGCCTTCCCTGAATCGCGAAAAGAAGTGGCGCTTCCAGCCGGCCTCCCTCGAGCGCGGCCAGGAGATGAGCCCCGGCATGGTGCTGGGAACGGTGCAGGAGACAGTGGGGGTGGAGCACCGAATTCTATTGCCGCCCGGCGTCGGGGGCACTCTGAAATCCCTGGCCGGCCCCGGCGACTACACCGTCACTGAGCCCATCGGGGCGGTGGAGGGCCCGCAGGGGGAAACCCCGCTGTACCTGATGCACCGCTGGCCGATCCGCACCCCGCGTCCCATCCGGGAGCGGCAGCGGGTGAGCCACCCCTTGATCACGGGGCAGCGGGTCATCGACACCCTGTTCCCCGTAGCCCGCGGCGGCACGGTGGCCATTCCCGGGGGCTTCGGCACCGGCAAGACCATGACCCAGCACGCCATCGCCAAGTGGTGCGACGCCTCGATCATCGTCTACATCGGCTGCGGGGAGCGCGGCAACGAGATGACCGACGTGCTCACCGCGTTCCCCAAGCTGATCGATCCGCGCACGGGGCGCAGCCTCATGGAGCGCACCGTGCTCATCGCCAACACCTCCAACATGCCCGTGTCCGCCCGCGAGGCCTCGATCTACACCGGCGCCACCCTGGCGGAGTACTTCCGCGACCAGGGCTACCACGTGGCCGTCATGGCCGACTCCACCTCGCGCTGGGCGGAGGCCCTGCGCGAGCTGTCCGGGCGCATGGAGGAAATGCCCGCCGAGGAGGGCTTCCCGGCCTACCTGCCGACCCGCATCGCGGAGTTCTACGAGCGGGCCGGGCACGTGAGCACCCTGGCCGGCCAGGAAGGCTCGGTCACCATCATCGGCGCGGTCTCCCCCCCCGGCGGGGACTTCTCCGAGCCGGTGACCCAGCACACCAAGCGCTTCGTGCGCTGCTTCTGGGCCCTGGACCGGCAGCTGGCCAACGCCCGGCACTACCCGGCCATCTCCTGGCTGGACAGCTACAGCGAGTACCTGGGCGAGGTCACCAGCTGGTGGGAGCGGGAGGTGGGGCCCGCCTGGACCCGCGACCGCGCGGAGATCATGGACCTGCTGCAGCGGGAGGTGCGCCTGCAGCAGGTGGTGAAGCTGGTCGGGCCGGACGCCCTGCCCGACAGCCAGCGTTTCGTGCTCGAAGTCTGCACGCTGTTCAAGAACGCCTTCCTGCAGCAGAGCGCCTTCGACGACATCGACCGTTTCTCTACCGCGCAGAAGCAGATGCGGATGCTCTCCCTGATCCTGACCTACTGGCGCAGAGGGGCGGAAGCCGTCCGCAAGGGAGTAACCCTGGTGCGCCTCAAGCGCCTGAAAATCCTGCAAGAGGTCATCAAGATGAAGTTCAACCTGGCCAACGAGGACTTGAGCGGCTTCGACCGCCTCCTCGCGCGCCTCGAGCGCTCGCTGGACCAGCTGGAGTCGATCTATGACGAAGAGCCATAACCTGCCCGCAGAGGCCCAGGAGGAGGCCAGGCGCCGCCTGCTGGCCGGCCGCGAGTACGTCGGGGTGGACCGCATCGACGGCCCCCTGGTGTTCGTGAAGAACACCCACCCCGTGGGCTACCGCGAGCTGGTGGAGTGTGTGGACGCCAGGGGCCAGACCCGCCTGGGCATCGTGCTGGACACCGCGGCGGACGTCGTGGTCGTGCAGGTTTTCGAGGGCACCGCGGGGATGACCATGCCCGGCACGCACGTGCGCTTCCGCGGGGAGCCGCAGCGCATCGGGGTGAGCCAACGCATGCTGGGCCGGGTGTTCAACGGCCTGGGGCAGCCCATCGACGGCGGCCCGGCGCCGGCCGGGGACCTGGAGGTGAACGTCAACGGCCAGCCGATCAACCCCACCTCGCGCGAGTACCCGCGGGATTTCATCCAGACCGGCATCTCGGTGATCGACGGCATGAACACCCTGATCCGCGGGCAGAAGCTACCGATCTTTTCCGGCAACGGCCTGCCGCACAACGAGCTGGCCGCCCAGATCGCCCGCCAGGCCAAGATCCGCGGCACCGAAACCCAATTCGCGGTGGTGTTCGCCGCCATGGGGGTCAAGCACGACGTGGCCCGCTTCTTCGCAAGCGTATTCGAGGAGACCGGCGTGCTGGACAACGTGGCCCTGTTCCTGTCCCTGGCCGACGACCCCTCGATCGAAAGGCTCATCACGCCGCGCACGGCCCTGACCCTGGCCGAGCACCTGGCCTTCAACCTGGACATGCACGTCCTGGTCATCATGACCGACATGTCCAACTACTGCGAGGCCCTGCGCGAGATCAGCACGATCCGCGGCGAGATCCCCTCCCGCAAAGGCTACCCGGGCTACCTGTACTCCGATCTGGCCGAGCTGTACGAGCGCTCGGGCATGCTCCAGGGCTACAAGGGCTCCATCACCCAGATGCCCATCCTGACCATGCCCAACGACGACATCTCCCACCCCATCCCCGACCTGACCGGCTACATCACCGAAGGGCAGATCGTCTTCGAGCGGGAGATGTACGCTCGCGGGCTGTACCCGCCGGTGGCGGGACTGCCCTCCCTGTCGCGCCTGATGAAGGACGGCATAGGCGAGGGCATGACTCGGGAGGACCACCCGCACCTGGCCAGCCAGCTGTTCGCTGCTTACAGCTACGTCAAGGACGTGCGCAACCTCGCCTCGGTCATAGGCGAAGAGGAGCTCACGCCCCTGGACCACCAGTACCTGGAGTTCGGCGAGGCCTTCGAGCGCAAGTTCGTCTCGCAGACCCAGAGCGAAGACCGCACCATCGAGCAGACCCTGGACCGGGGCTGGGAGGTGCTGGCCATGCTGCCGGCCGAGGAGCTGCACCGGGTGAGCGAGACCGAGATCGAAAAGTTCTACGGCAAGTGAGGCCGGATGGCGAGCATCGCGCCCACCAAGACCAACCTCCTCAAGCTGCGCCAGGAGCTGGCCTTCGCCAGGCTGGGCCACGAGCTGCTGGACCAGAAGCGCAACATCCTGGTGCTGGAGCTGCTGGCCCTGGTGGACCAGACCGTGGACTTCCAGGAGAAGGTGGTGCGGGCCCTGGCCGAAGCCTACCGTACCCTGCAGGAAGCGGTCATGGGCATGGGCAAGCTCAAGGTGGCCACCCTGGCCAGCGCTGTAAACATCTCCGCCGAGATCACCCTGAAGCAGCGCCGGGTCATGGGGGTGCGCCTGCCGGTGGTGGAAACCAGCTTCGTCGAGCACCCGCCCTACTACAGCCCCATGGGCACGAGCTTCTGGATCGACGGGTCGATAAAGGAGTTCAAGGAAGCCCTGCAGCTCATGGGCCGCCTGGCCGAGCTGAAAATCTCGATCATCCGCCTGGCCACGGAGGTGCGCAAGACCATCCGCAAGGTCAACGCCCTGGAGAAGATCGCCATCCCGGATTTAGGCAACAGCGTCCTGTTCATCCAGAACCGGCTGGAGGAGAACGAGCGGGACATGTTCGTGCTCATGAAGATGGTGAAGACCCGGCTCCTGGCCCGGAAAGGGGGTAGCTGATGGAAGGCCCCATTCGCAGGATCCTGGTATACCTGGACGGCAGCGAAGGGTCCATCACCGCGGCGCAGTACGCCATCTGCCTGTCCCGGTATTACCGCGCAGAGCTCGCCGCCCTGTACGTGGTGAACACCCGCGCGCTGGGCGATCTGCTGAAGGCGCGCATCTTCGTGAAGGCGGAGCAGGAGGAATACCTGCGGGATCTGGAAGAGGACTCGCAGCGCTACCTGAACCACGTGCGCAGCCTGGCCCGCAAGAAGGGCCTGGCCATCCAGACGGCGAGCTCCAGCGGCACGGTGCACCAGGAAATCAAGAACTTCATCCTCACCAACCGCATCGACCTGCTGGTCATGGGGGAGCTGTCCACCGTGCGCAGCCGCAGGGACGAGCTGTACGACGAGGCGGACAGGGCGATGCGCAGCGTCCCCTGCTCGGTGCTGGTCGTCAAGGACGAGGAGAGGGTGCTGGCCCTCTACGACGCGCTGGTGTAGCGAAAGAGGCGAAAGTGAGGAGTGGCTATGGCCCTTATTGACCTGATCAGTCCCGAGGTGGTGAAGGTGCCCCTGGTCGGCGTGACCAAGGCCGAGGTGATCCGCGAGCTCGCCCAGCTGCTGCTGGACGCCGGGCGGATTGCCGAGCTGGAGTCGGTGTACGACGCGCTGCTCACGCGCGAGGCGCTGGGCTCCACCGGCCTGGAGCAGGGCGTCGCCGTGCCCCACGCCAAGACCTCCGCCGTGCGCCGGCTCACCGCGGCCATCGGCATCGCCCCCCAGGGCGTAGATTTCCAGTCCGCCGACGGTCAGCCTTCCCGGCTTTTCTTCCTCCTGCTGGCCCCTCCGGACCAGTCGGGGCCGCACATCCAGGCCCTGGCCGAGATCGCCCGCCTCGCTAAAAGCCCCACCTTCCTGCGCCTGTTGAGCGGGGCCTCCTCGCCCCAGGAGGTTGCGGAGCTGATCCGCGAAGGCTGAGGCCCGGGCATAAAGGACGATGACCCACCTGCTGGGCGTCGATCTGGGGACCACGGCGGTTAAGGCCGCGCTGTTCGACGCCTGCGGGAAGCGGGTCGCCTCCGCCACCCAGGAATACGCCCTGAAGACCCCTGCACCCCTGATGGTGGAGCAGGAGGTCGCGGTGTACTGGGGGGCGTTCCGCGATGCCCTGGCGGCGGTGCTGGCCGCCGGCCGGGTGCCGCCCCGCCGGATCCGCGCGCTGGGCATTTCGGCGCAGGGGGAAACCCTGGTTGCGATCGACCGGCGCGGCGACCCGCTCGCCCCGGCCATCGTCTGGATGGACAACAGGGCGCAGCGGGAAAGCGAGGATCTGGCCGCTGGCCTGGGCGATGCGCGCGTGCACGAGGCCACGGGCCAGGTGTGCATGCTGCCCATGTGGCCGGCTTCCAAGATCCTGTGGCTGCGGCGGAATCGGGTCGAGGTCTTCCGGCAGGTCCATAAGTTTCTTCTCCTCGAGGACTACTTCATCTTCCGCCTGACCGGCCGCTTCGTCGCCGAGGGCTCCCTGCTGTGCTCCACTACCTACTGGGAGCTGCGCACGAAGCGCTACTGGAAGGCGATGCTGGAGCAGCTGGAGATCGGGGAGGAACTGCTTCCCGAGGTCGTGGAACCGGGCCAGCTGATCGGCAGGATCAGGCCCGAGGCGGCCGAGGAGCTGGGCCTCGCCGCGGAAACCCTGATCGCCACCGGGGCCCTGGACCAGGCCTGCGGCGCCCTGGGGGTCGGCAACCTGAAGCCGGGCATCTTCTCCGAATGCACCGGCTCCAACGTGGCCGTGGTCGCCCTCGTGGACCGGCCCAGGATCGACCTGCGCCGCGAGCTTCCCTGCTTCTACTACGGGTTGCCGGACACCTACATGATGCACGCCTTTTCCATGACCGGGGGCATGATCCTGCGCTGGTTCCGGGACGGGTTTTGCGGCGAAGCAATACAGCAAGCGGCCGCCTCGGGAACCGACTCCTACGACCTGCTCACCCGCGAGGCGGCGGGCGTCCCGGCCGGGGCGGAAGGCCTCGCCCTGCTCCCGCACTTTCAGGGCGCCGGCCTGCCGGAGTCCAATCCCCTGGCCAGAGGGGTGCTGTACGGGTTGACGCTCCACCATACGAGAGCTCACGTGCTGCGGGCGATCCTGGAGTCGATCGCCATGATCTGCCGGAGGATGATCGAAGCCATGCGGGACCTGGGCATCGAGGTGTCGGAGGTTCGCTGCCTGGGGGGAGGGGCGAAAAGCGCTCTCTGGTGCCAGATCAAGGCGGACCTGACCGGGCTTCCCGTGCTCACCATGAGGAACACGGAGGACGCGGCCTGCCTCGGCGCCGCGGTCCTGGCGGGGGCGGCGACCGGCGTGTGGGAGTCGGCGGCGGAGGCTCTGTCGCGCATCGTGCAGACCGACCGGCGCTTCCAGCCGGACCCCGGGCGGCGAGAGGAATACGAGCGCCTCTACGCCACCTACCGGCTCCTGTATGACAGCCTGTTGCCGGTATTCAACCGCCGGTGACGATGGGGAGGATCTCGATGAGGTCCCCGTCGGCGATCGGGGTGGCCGGCCCCTCCCGGAAGGCGCAGTTTCTGCCATTGATGAGAATGGCGCTGGCCACCGCCTGCGGTGGCGCGGCCTCCCGGCCCGTGACCTGGCGCAGCACGTCGGCGAGCCGGGCGCCGGCGGCGACCTCCAGCTCGACTTCTCCCCGTCCGGCCAGCTTCCGGGCGCCGCCGTACAGCCGGACCCGCACCATGCTCAGGCCTGGATGCCCAGCCTCTGGAGGGTGGCCTTGGTCGGGCGGCCCTCCTTGTCCCAGCCCCTGAGGCCGTAGTACTCGTCCAGCAGGCGCTCAAAGTCCTCGGAGGCGATCCTCCAGCCGGTGTCCTCGCGCTTTTCGGTCAGCCGTGGGGGCAGGCAATCCTCCTTGCGGCTGAAGCCTTCGCGCACGTTGAACTGCCTCGTGAGGTTATAGATGCGCTCCCCGGTGGTCAGCAACTGCTCCCCAGTCATGTCCAGACCGAGAATGTTCAGTCCCTTGACGGAGAACTCGGTGAACCTGGCCGGGTCGCCGGTGGTGTTGGCCGGGATGTTGTCGCAGCCGATCAGGGTCCACAACGCCGCGTTGCGGTCCTGCAGGTCCTTGGTGAGCTTGGCCTTGCCCTCCAGGGTGTGCGGGGAGGAGGCCTCGGCCACGACGGTCCAGGCGCGCAGGTGGTCGCCGCCGCGGTCCGCCGTGGCGTAGGCCAGGGCCATGCCCACCGGCCCGCGCACGTCGTAGCCCGGGATTTCCAGCCCCTTAACGTGCACCGCGAAGGCCTCCAGCCCCAGCTTACGGGCGGCGGGGCCCAACCCCTCGGCCAGCAGGTCCCCCAGCCCTTCCCGGCGGGCGATGGCCTCCAGCAGGCGGACCTGCCCGGCCCCATCGCCCCAGGCGAGCTGGTAGTCGATGAGCCCCTTCTCGCAGGCCTCCATGACGAAGGCGGTGATGGCCCCGAAGGAGATGGTGTCGATCCCGTACTCGTTGCACAGGCGCCCGATCTTCACCACGGTCCCGATGTCGTACTGCAGGCAGTTGGGGCCGTTCAGGGCTACGGTCTCGTACTCGATGCGCTCCAGCTCCGTGCCGGCGAAGGGGCCGTGAGCGGCCTTGGTCGACACGCCGCAGGCCACGGGGCACAGGTAGCAGGTCTTCTTGCCGGTGGTGATCTCCTTGAAGGCGCTCTCGCTCAGCTTCTTGTACTCCTCGTCGTAGCCCCGCCGGAAGTTGGCCACCGGCGTGATCTTGGCGTCGGCGGTCAGCTGCATGGCCGGGAGGTTGCCCCCCAGGCCCATGCCCGGGACCACTTCCTTTTTCAGGTATTCGACGAACTCGCGGCGGAACTCGGCGACCTTGGGGCGCTGGCCCGCGGGGAGGAACTCGTCGGGACCACCCTGGGCCCGGACCAGGACGGCCTTGAGGTTCTTGGAGCCCATGACCGCGCCCATGCCGCCGCGTCCGGCCACGCCCGCCCGCTGCCGCCGAGTGGAGTCGTTGGCCACGATGGCGAAGCGCACCAGCTTTTCGCCGGCCGGACCGATGGTGGCCACCCGATAATCTTTGAAAAGCTCGTCCACCTCGTAGGTGCTCTTGCCGGCCAGGTGAGCCGCATCCTCCAGGGTCGCGGCATCCCCGTCGATCTTCAGGCAGCACAGGGATTTTGCCTTCCCCTCCAGGATGATCCCCAGCCAGCCCGCCTTGGCCAGCTCCGCGCCGAACCAGCCCCCCGCGTAGCTGTCCGAGAAGGTGTTTGTCTGCGGGGATTTGGCGGCGATCACGTGCCGGGAGTACACGTTGAAAACCCCCGTGAGCGGGCCCACAAAGAACATGAGCTTGTTGTCCGGGCCCAGGGCGTCGATGCCGGGCTTGATTTCCTTATAGCAGTAGTAGGCGGCCAGGCCTTTGCCGCCGATGTACTTCGACAACACCTCCACCGGGATCTTTTCCTTTTTAATCGAGCGGTTCGTCAGGTTGACCCGCAGCAGGTAGCGCTCCATCCGTTCCTCCTTGAGATTCGTGCTTACCATGTTATAGGGATGAGGCCGGGGGCCGTCAAGGGAAAAAGTGCTCAGAGTCGGCCTCGTCGCAAGCCGGCGCCGCCGCCGCGGCTCTTCGAAAAGCGGTCCGGCCGTGGTAGAATCGGCGCCGTGATCGCCGGCATCGACCTGGGCACCCAGGGCGTCAAGGTCCTGCTCTTCGACCGCGGCCTCAAGGCCGCGGGCCGCGCCTTCGAGGGCTACCCGACCCGGCACCCCCGGCCGGGCTGGTCGGAACAGGACCCGTCCGACTGGGAGCAGGCCCTGGGCCGGGCCGTGCGCCGGGCCGCGCAGGAGGCGGGGGTGGACCCCGCGGCGGTGGAGGCCGTCGGAGTGACCGGCCAGCTGGACGGCTGCGTGGCCGTCGGGCGTGACGGCCTGCCCCTGCACCCCTGCCTGATCTGGATGGACCGGCGCGCGGGCATCCGCCTCCCGGCCGGCACCGCGGCGCGCCTGCGCTCCGAGGGCGGCGTCAACGCCGACCCGGGGCACCTGGCCGCCAAGGCCCGCTGGCTGCGGGAGCAGGTACCGGCGTGCACTGCCGCGGCCTGTTTCCACCAGCCCGTCTCGTACCTGGTCGCCCGGCTCACCGGGGAGCGGGTCTGGGACCACGGCCTGGCCTCGATCAGCATGTTCTATAGCCTGCACCTGCGGGACTACGATCCCGGGTTCCTGGAGGCCTTCGGCCTTTCGCGTGGCGAGCTGCCCCGCATCGCCAGGGCGGAGGAGCCCGCCGGCGCCCTGAACCAGGAGGGCGCCCGGCTCACCGGCCTGCGGCCGGGGATCCCCGTGGCGGTGGGCACCGGGGATGACTACGCCAGCCCCCTGGGCGCGGGGATGACGGAACCCGGGGGGGTGGCCTGCATTTCCGGGACGGCCGAGGTGGTCGGGGGTCTGTGTCGCGAGCCGCTCCTGGACCCTGCGGGGCTGGTGGAGACGCACTGCTACCCGGGCGGCCTTTTTTTCATCGAGAACCCCGGCTGGCTGTCCGGGGGGGCGGTGGCCTGGCTGGCGGGCATCTGCGGCCTCGCCGACGCGCAGAGCGTCGCGCGCCTGGCCGCCGGCGTCCCCGCGGGCGCGGAAGGCGTGCTGTTCCTTCCCGCCCTGAGCGGGGCCATGACCCCCGAGTGGGTCCCCGAGGCCCGGGGCTGTTTCTACGGCCTCACCGCGGCGCACGGGACGGGGCACCTGGCCAGGGCCGTGCTGGAGGGGTGCGCGTTCGCCATGATCGACGTGGTCGGGCGCCTGACCGGGCTGGGCGTGCCGGCCGGGCACATCGTGCTGATGGGGGGGGCGGCCCGCGACCCGCTCTGGGCCAGGATCCGCGCCGACGCGAGCGGCCTGCCGGTGCTGCGCGTGACGGAGGTGGACACGGCGCCGGTCGGGGCGGCCATGCTGGCCTCGGTGGCCGCGGGTCTCCACCCGGACCTGCGCGCGTGCGCGGCAGCTCTGCCCGCCGCGCGGGAACGACTGGAACCCGACCCGCGGAGCTCGGCGGCCTACTCCCGCTCGTACCGCGCTTACCGGCGGCTTTTCGAGTGCCTGCGCCCGATGTTCGCGCGCGCGGGGGAGGAGGGAAGGTGAGCAGCGTGCTGACGCGCCTGCTGCGGGGCGAGTACCCGGACCCGCGCAGCGGGAGTCCGCTGCCGGTGCCGATCCGTTCGATCGTCATGGAAGCGAGCCTGGCCGGGCGGGAGGCGGAGCTGGTGTCCGCCCTGGGCCTGGGGCGGACCCTGGCCGTGGTCAGCGACCCGCAGACCGAGGCCGCGCTGGGCTCCCGGGTCAAGCGCGCCCTTGCCGCCTGCGCCCGCCTGGTGGCGGTGGCGCTGCCATCCCGCCCCCACCCGGACCAGGCCACCGCCGAAGCCATCCAGCGGGCGGGGCAGGAAGCGGACGCCTTCGTGGCCGTGGGCTCCGGGACGATCAATGACCTGTGCAAGTACGCGGCGGCCGGCGCAGGCAAGCCTTACGCCGTGTTCGCCACCGCCCCCTCGATGAACGGCTACACCTCGAAGAACGCCTCGATCACGGTCGGCGGCCTGAAACGCACGCTGCCGGCCGCCGTGCCGCAGGGGGTGTTCATGGACCTGGGGGTGCTGGCCGCCGCCCCCCCGAGGCTGATCCGCGCGGGGGTGGGGGACACCCTGTGCCGCCCCACGGTGCAGGCCGACTGGCTGCTTGCCCACCTGCTGCGCGGCGACCCCTACCTGGAGCTGCCCTTCGACCTCCT
>CAZMWZ010000061.1:10089-14259 GCA_964570045.1 uncultured Spirochaetaceae bacterium | reverse complement strand
CGAGCCAGGCACGGAAATCGAGATCTTCAGCGCCGAGGTCTTCAGCGAGGAGGGCGCGTGAGCCTCCAATTGCCCGCCCAGCGCCTGCGGGACGGCCGGCCGATCCTGGCCATCCCCGTCGGGCTGGGGCGCAATGAGCTGGCGCTCACCAGGCTCAAGGGCCTGCGCACCGCCCCCGGCTTCCGGGTGGGCCCCGACGGGGTCCGCGAACGCTACCTGGAGGGCTTCTACAAGGAAGAGGGCCGGCTGTACCTGGTGGCCTCCTGGGAGCCCGGCGTGGCCCTGGAGGAGGTCCTCGAGCGCGGGGCGCAGGAGGCCCTGCCCTACCTGCGCCGCCTGGCGCAGGCGCTGGTCGCGCTGGGCGAGCGGCGGCCGGAGGCGCTGGCCACCGACGCGGTGCGCTTCCTGGAGGACGGGGCCGTGGAGCTGCTGAGCCCGGAGGTCATGCGCCAGGCCCGGAGTCTCCAGCCGGAGGAGCACCGCCTGCGCACCTTCGAGGCGCTCAATCACCCCGACGCGCGCGGCGGGCACCTGTCCTACTGCCTGGCGGCCATGCTGTACCGCCTGCTGGCCGGCGACTACCCCTTCGCCGCCGCGAGCGGTGAGGAGATACGCCGCCGGGCGCGCGAGCTGCGCCTCGCCCCCCTGTCCCTCGCCCGTGCCGAGGTGCGGGAGGAGGTGAGCGCGGCGGTCATGGACGGCTTGGGCCGCGGCCGCGGGACCCCGCCTTCCCTGGAGCGCTGGGCCGCCCTGCTGGCGGATTGGGAAACCCACGGGCTTTACCGCGAGCTGCCCGAAAAGCAGGCACGGGAGCTGGCCGCGCGGGCCCGGCGGGCCGGCGCGGCGGCGGTTCGGGTCTACCGGTTCGGGGTCTTCTGGCAGCGGCACTGGAAAACCGTCCTGATCGCGGTCGCGGCCGCCGCCGCGGTCGGCGTTTTTTCAGGAACCGTGCTGCGCAACCTGCTCAAACCGCGCTCCACCCGCGGGCTTCCCCCCCTGCAGGTCGTGGAGACCTTCTACCGCAGCGTCAACACGCTGGACCACGAACGCATGCAGGACTGCGTGAGCGGGCGGGCCGGCCGGGAGCTGATCAACCAGGTGATCAACGTCTACGTGATCAGCCGCGTGAACCTGGGCTACGAGGGGCGCTCCCTGGTCCGCAGCGCAGAGGAGTGGGACCGCGCCGGCCGGCCGCCGCTCACCCCTCCCGATTCGGTGTTCGGCCTCACCGACCTGGCCGTCGAGCCGCTCGCGGGGCAGGCCGAGCCCGCGTTCCGGGTAACCTACCGGCGCTGGACGCCGGACCCCGAGCGGGGGACCGTGTCGCAGGAGGCGCGGGAGCGGGTGTTCCTGCGGCAGCAGGGCGGCGCGTGGGTCATCTATCGCGCCGAGCCGGAGGGGTGAACGGCGCGTGCCCCTGACCACCAACGAGATTCGCGCGTCGGTCTCCGACCCGGAGCTGAACGCCCGCCTGGCCGGCGCCCCCGGCGCCGACCGTCCAATGAGCCGCCACTTCAACCAGACCGAGGAGTTCTTCGTGCGCACGGAGGCCGAATACGCCGTGCCGCAGCTGCCGATCCACCACGACGTGCGCCGGCCCCGGCCCGATCCGGACTACCTGGCCCGTCTGCGGGAGGTGGTGGCCCAGATCCTGGCGCTAGCGCCCCAGCTGCTGCGCGAGCTGACCTACCTGTTCGACCCGGCGGAAGTCCTGCGCCCCTCGTTCTTCAAGTTGTACCGCCTGGAGGAGCGGCACTACCTGTACCTGCTGCGCCTGGACCTGGCCTACCGGCCCCAGCTGCACCGGGTCCTGGTGCGCGGCAGCAACGACCTCACCCCCGCCTTCAGCACCCGGGAAGTCCACCTGGAGGCCGCGTTCATCCCCCTGGAGCGGGTGGTGGTGGGACCGGGAGGAGTGGAGAGTCTGCGGATCGACCAGGCGATCTCCAACACCTGGGTGGGCGAAACCGGGCGGGGCTATTTCGTGCAGGGCATCTGGATGGACAATGACCTGACCAGGTTCTTCAGCCGGCTTTTTCTGCCCGCGGGCAAGCGGACCTACCCCTTCTACCCCTACCTCTGCAGGTACAAGACCCTCTGCCAGAACGTGATCCGCTTCTCCGCGCAGGACCGCCAGACGGCGCTGCCCCACCTGCACCGCGCCTACGCCTTCCTGAAGCCGGCCATGAGCCGGGTGGAGTCCGCCTTGAAGGGCACGGAGTTTTCCGAGGCCAACCCCGTCTTTGGCGAGCTCAAGTCTAGGGTGCCCGAAGCCTGGTACCGGCTCTGGGAGAACCTGCAGGTGGAGGCCTACCTGAACGAGCAGGACATGAAGGAGTACCGGGTTGAGGATACGGCCGGCTGACCTGTCCTCGCTGCGGGTGACGGTGATGGGGCTTGGCCTGCACGGGGGCGGGCTGGCCTCGGCCCTGTTCTTCGCCCGGCGCGGGGCTCAGGTCACGGTCACCGATTTCCGGCAGGATGCCGCCGCCTTCGGGTCTTTCCTCGGCGACCTGGAGGCCTGGAAGGTGCGCACCGTGCTGGGGCGTCACGAGGAGCGGGACTTCACCGACACCGACCTGGTCGTGAAAAACCCGGCGGTGCCCCTCTCCTCCCCCTACCTGCGCCTCGCGCGTGAGCGGGGGATCCCCGTGGAGACGGACCTGTCGATCTTCCTGCAGTTGTGCTCCGGCCCGGTGCTGGCGGTGACCGGCAGCAAGGGCAAGTCCACCACCGCCTCGGCTCTCCATCACTGCCTGCAGGCCTCCCACCCCGGCTCCCGCCTAGGGGGCAACATCACCATTTCGCCGCTCGGCTTCCTGGACTCCCTCGGCCCGGCGGACCCGGTAGTGCTGGAGCTTTCCTCCTGGCAGCTCGCCGACCTGCGCGGGCGCGACCTTTTAAGCCCGCGGGTGTGCGCGGTCACCCGCATCCTCCCGGACCACCAGGACAAGTACCCCGACATGGCCAGCTACGTGGCCGACAAAAAGGTGATCTTCGCCTCGCAGAAACCCGGCCAGTTCGCCGTGTTCAATGCCGACGATCCCTGGCAGCGGGACTTCCCCGCCGCTACCGCCGCCGCGGTGCGCTGGTTCTCCCGCGCCCCCTTGCCGCCCGAACGGCAGGGCGCTTTCTTGGAGAAGGGGGCGGGCCTGCGCCGCGAGGCAGGCCGGACCGAGATGATCCTGCCCGCGCGCCTGGAAGTGCCCGGCGAGCACAACCGCCTGAACCTGCTGGCCGCGGGCCTGGCCGCACGCCTGTTCGGACTGGAGCCCGCCCCCATCGCCGCGGCCTTGAGCGCCTTCCGCGGCATCGAGCACCGCCTGGAGCTGGTCGCCGAGCGCGCGGGAGTGCGCATCTACAACGACTCGGCCGCCACCATCCCGGAGGCCGTGGCCGCGGCGTTGAGCGCCCTCCCCGCCCCGGTGTTCCTGATCGCCGGCGGCACCGACAAGAACCTGGACTTCCGCCCGCTGGCCGGGGCGGCGAGCCAGGCCGCGGGGATATTCCTGCTACAGGGAAGCGCGACGCGTAAAATCGAGGAGCTGTTCCGTAAAGAGGGAATCCCCTTCGAGGGTCCGTTCCCCGGACTGGCGGAGGCCCTCGCCCGCGCCTGGGAGGCGGCACGGGACCGGGCCCGGCGGGGCACGGGCGCTTCGCTGCTGTTCTCCCCTGGTTGCGCCTCCTTCGAGCTTTTCCTCAACGAGTTCGACCGCGGGCGGCGGTTCAAGGAGCTGGTCGGCTCCCTGTCCTGAGCCCCGCGGGCCTCAACCCGCCCTGTTTCTTAAATTGCGGAGGATGCGCCGGTACAGCTCGCTGAAGCGCTCGACGCGCGCCAGCTTCACGCGCGCATCGGGCGCCCAGGGGCTTGCGGCGTGCTCCTCCGCCACCCGGCTGAAGTACTCGTGAGCCCGGCGCAGCTCGGTGAGGCTGCCGGCGAATCGCTCGTAGGCGTCGTCGCGCGGGTCGAAGTGGACGGGGTGGAGGCGCCGGAACGAACGGTAGAGGGCCTGGATCCCGTGGATGGCCCGCGAGTAGTGGACGAAGCCCTGCTTGTAGTAGGCGTAGGCCGGCTCGCGATGCAAGCCCACCGCCTCGCCCGGTCCGGCGGGTGTAACCCGCGAAGCGGCGCCAGCCCGGGCGGCTCGGCCAGCCGGGGCCTCCTCCACC
>CAZMWZ010000061.1:0-9989 GCA_964570045.1 uncultured Spirochaetaceae bacterium | reverse complement strand
AACCCGCGAAGCGGCGCCAGCCCGGGCGGCTCGGCCAGCCGGGGCCTCCTCCACCCGCGCTTCCTGCGTTGCGCTCCCCCCCGTGCGCCACAGCAGGTGGGCGTACGCTTCATTCAGGGTGATCATCCGCAGTCCCTGAAGCGGCTTCTCCTGCGGGGGGTAGAAGTCGGGGTGGTTCTGCCGCGCCAGCCGGTGATAGGCCCGCTTGAGCGCCCGGCGGTCCGCCCCGGGCTCCAACCCGAGAAGCTCCCAGAAATAGCGGTCGTCCATTAAGGATAGGCCCCACGGGTATTATACTGTATGATGAGGCCGGCGAGCGCATGGACATCCGCAGGCTCTCGGACGCCGACAAGTACATGCTCTACGGGCTGCTGCTCAGGAAAAAGCGTCCCCCCGACGCGGAGTTGCGCGTCCTGGAAATCATGCGCAGCCCCCAGACCCTGGACCAGAAGATCGACGCGATCCTCGCGCTGCACCGGGAGTTGCCCGGGGCCTCGGCGGAGCAGGAAGAGGAAACGGCGGAGCTCCTGCGCCCCGGCTACCCCGCCTCCGGGCGTCGGAAGCGCAGGCTGCGGGCCGTGGTCGCCGATCCCTACCCGGAAGTCACCCGCCTGCTGGCCAAGTGCTCGCTGCGCTGGTACCTGGAGTTCGTCCAGGGCGAAAACGTCCAACAGGCTCTCTACCTGGTGCGCAAGCTGCGGGCTCGCCTGGTGGTGTGCAACCTCCCCCTGCCTCCGGAGAAGCGCGCCGAGTTCGCCAAAGAATGCCGGAAACGCCAGTCCCAGGTCAGGCTCATCTTCCTCGCCCCCCCCGCACCCGAGGTGCCAGCGCTCGACCCCGCGCTCCAGGACTGGTGCCGCCTGCTGCCCAAGCCGATCAACCTGAACCAGGTGAGCGAGGTGGTGCGGGAGCTGCTGGGCTCGTAGCCTCCGCGGTGCCCGCCGCCTGCCGGCATCTGCTTGCCCTTCCACGGCAGGCCGGGTAGGATGGGCCATGCGGAGACGGGCTCACAGCCGCGGCGGCCTAGCGATGGGCGAAGCCGACCCCTTCCACCCGGCGGGCCGGCCGTGAACGAGCGCCGCCGCCCCACGCTCCCGGACCTTGAGGCGGCGAGGGCCCAGGGCGAGAGGTTGAACGCCGAGCCCTTCCTCGGACAGGCCGTGGCCGCGTTGTCCGAAGCGGTAGTGGTGTTGAACGCCCGGCGCCAGGTCGTGTTCGCCAACCCCGCCTTCCGGGAGCTCGCCGGCGCCCCCGGCGAGCTCGTCGGCCTGCAGCCGGGGGAGCTTTTCCAGTGTGTTCATGCCATGGAAGGCGGCTGCGGGGAATCCCCTGACTGCCGCTCCTGCGGGGCCGCGCAGGTCTTCCTCGAGGCGTTAGGCAGTGGCCGCGCCGGCAGGCGGGAGTACACGATCGTCGGCCGCAGGGGGCAGCGTGAGGTACCTTACGACCTGGAGGCCGCCGGCACGCCCTTCAGGCTCGGCGAGGAGGAGTTTGTCCTGCTCACCCTGCGGGACGTGAGCCAGCAGAAGCACAAGGCCGCCCTGGAGCGGATCTTCTTTCACGACATCCTGAACACCGCCTCCAGCCTCAAGATCTACATCTCCCTGCTCCAGAGCTCCGGCCCCGGGGAGGCAGGCCGCCTGCTCGCCGATCTGGGGTCCATCGCCGACGGCCTGGTCGAGGAAATCCAGAGCCAGAAGCAGCTGGTGAACGCCGAGAATCGCACCCTGCAGGTCACCTCCAGCCTGATCTCCTCCCGGGAGCTGGTCGAAGAGCTGCTTTCTTCGTTCGCCCACGCCCGGGCCGGCGGGATCGTGAACCTGGCGGCCGACGCCGAAACCTTCGCCTTCGTCTCCGATGCGGCCATCCTCCGGCGCGTCCTGGGCAACATGCTGCGCAACGCGCTGGAGGCCGGTTCTCCCGGCGGCCCGGTCACGCTGGGCTGCTCACGGGAGGGTTCCTCCTGCAGCTTCTGGGTGCACAACCCCGGGACCATCCCCGCCGAAACCCGGCGTCACATCTTCCGCCGCTATTTCTCCACCAAGGGTCGGGACCGCGGGTTGGGCACCTACGGCATGAAGCTGTTGACCGAGGAATACCTGAAGGGGCGGGTCACGTTCACGACCGACGAGCCGCGGGGCACGCGCTTCACGGTCACCCTCCCCTTGCAGCTTCCTTGAATATATTGACATCCCGCCGGTTGACGCCGCCCCCGCCCGTGGGTACTTTTGCTGCATGGATCTACGCTCGACCGTCAAGCTGAACAATGGCGTGCAGATGCCCTGGGTGGGGCTGGGGGTATTCCTTTCGCGCGAGGGCCGGGAGACCGAGTCGGCGGTGCGCTGGGCCCTGGAGCTCGGCTACCGGCACATCGACACCGCGGCGGCCTACAACAACGAGCAGGACGTGGGCAAGGCCCTCAAGTCCAGCGGCCTGGCCCGCGACCAGGTGTTCGTCACCACCAAGGTGTGGAACGCCGACCAGGGCTTCGAGTCGACCCTGAAGGCCTTCGACTCCAGCCGGCGCCGCCTGGAGCTGGACACCCTGGACCTGTACCTGGTCCACTGGCCGGTCAAGGGCAAATACCAGGACACCTGGCGGGCGCTGGAACAGCTGTATTCCCAGGGGAAGGTGCGGGCCATCGGCGTGAGCAATTTCCTGGTCCACCACCTGCAGGACCTGCTGGCCAATGCCGCCGTGGTGCCAGCGGTCAACCAGGTGGAGTTCCATCCCTTCCTGCTGCAGCGGGAGCTGCTGGAGTTCGGCCGTGCCAAGGACATCCGCCAGGAGGCCTGGAGCCCACTCACCCGGGCAAAGTTGCTCACCCACCCGCTCATCACGGAGCTGGCCCGCAAGCACGGGCGCAGCAACCCCCAGATCCTCCTGCGCTGGGACCTGCAGCACGAGGTGGTGACCATCCCCAAGTCCGTGCACCGGGAGCGCATCGAGGAGAACAGCCGGATCTTCGACTTCGAGCTGCCGCCAGAGGACATGGCCAAGCTGGACGCGTTGGACAACGGCACGCGCATCGGACCGGACCCGGACAACTTCAACTTCTAGCCTCCGGCACCGCAGCCGGCTGCCTGCGGGCGCCGTGCCGGTTCGCTGACCGTCAGCAGGCGCCCAGCTCCGTGCACAGGGCGGCCAAAAAGGCCCGGTTGTCCGCCTGCACGTAGGCCAGGGGGGCCCCCGCCCGGCTGAAGGTCTTCAGGAAGCGCAGGTAGTAGGCCGGGTGCTCGGGGGGAGGCTCCGCGCCTCCGCGCCAGTCCCAGCCCGGCGGCGCCAGGTCCACCACGAAGATCTTGAAGCTCTCCACCCGCCTGCCCTCCTGCAGGGCCACATTGCGCGCCATTGAAAGGGCCTTCTCGAAGATCATCGGCGACATCACGGCGGAGCCAACGCTCAGGTACACCCCATCGGCCAGGCCGCTCACGCTGGTGGCGAAGCGCAGGAAATCCCGCTCGGCGGTCCGCCCCACCGCGGCCCCGCTGCAGGCCGGGTGCGAGTAGATGATGTCGTGGCCGAACATGGGATGGGCCGTGAAGGGCACCCGCAGCCGGAAGGCGGCGGCCTGCAGGCCGAAGCGCTTCCAGGGATGAGGAACGGCCAGAAAGCCGGGGGGCAGCGCCAGGCGGCGAAGCACGGCCAGCAGGTCAGCGGCGGCGGCGGCGGCCTCGGGCTTCTCGGCGGCCAGCGAGCGCGCCTCCTCGGCCAGCCCCCGCTCGGCAGGAATGTCTAGACCGTCGCGGTGCACGAGGGATCCGACAGCCTCCCCGTAACCCAGCCCCGCGCGCGCCCCGACCGCCAGGGCCAGGTTCAGGTACAGCCCGGTCTCCTGCCACATCCCGAATTCCCCGCGCGCCAGGTTCTCGCGCACGTCCTCGGAGCTCGACCCCTGGTAGGCGAACTCCCAGTCGTGGATGACCCCGGCCCCATTGGTCGCCAGGTGCGTCAGCCAGCCCCGCTCGGCGAGGCGGATCAGGACGGGAGCCAGCCCGTTCTTGATGGCGTGCGCCCCGAAGGCCAGGATCACGGCACCTCCGGCGGCCCTGGCTGCGCGCACGGCGGCGGCGGCTTCCGCGACAAGTCCCCGGGCTTCTGCCCTCAGGCCGTGAGCGGGGGCGTCGGGTCGGACGTGGTCGCGCTCGATGCGCACCTTGCTGAGCCGCTCACTCAGCGGCTTGAAGCGCAGGCGGCTGCGGTCGAAAAGCTCTCCGCTCATGAGCCCTTGACCCCGATGCGCAGCAACTCCAACAGGCGCAGCCCCTGCGAGAAATCCGGGACGATCAGGTCCGCCCCCGCCTGGATCAGCCGTGCACGCTTGACAGCGTCCAGCCCGAAACGGCGCACCTCGTCGCTGGCCACGCCGACGGCTAGCCCCCCGCGCTTGCGCGTCTCGCGGATCTCCACGGGCCCGTCCCCGAAGGTGGCCAGCGCGCCGATGGCCCCGGGGCCGACCTCGCTCAGAATACGCTCCAGAACCACGCGCTTGGGCTCATGACTCAAGTCGCCGCGGGCGCCGTAGATCCTGCCCTGGAACAGCTCCCCGTACCCCAGGGTCCGGGCCTCCTCCACCGCGTCGGCCTGATCCGTGCCGCTGGCCAGGTACAATTTCACGCCCCTGTCGGCGAGCTCCCGCAGGAAGCGCACGACCCCCTTGATCTGGAAGTCCTCCGGATCCAGGTCGCCGCGCCGCAGCCTGTCCAGGCGCCGGCCCACCAGGGCCATGAGCTCGCGGTTGTAGACGGCCTTATAGCCGTGCTCGTCCAGGATGCGCTCCTGCGGGACCAGCGCGAACTCCCGGACCATCTCCGCCAGGCCCTTCATCTGGGCCAGGGTCTGGACACCCGTGGTTCGCTCGATGTAGTCGCGGACCCGCTCGCGCACCCTGCCGCGCACGGGCTCCTCCACGGCGTCCTCACCCAGGATCGCGCGGAGCATCACCGGCTCCATGACCCGCTCCCAGCCCTGCCGCAGCGTGGAGATGGTGCCGTCGTGGTCGAAAACGGCATGCCGCAGGGCGAGGCGGCGCGGGAGCACCGCGACCAGCTCGATATCCGTGTCCTCCAGGTAGTTGGCGCGGCGCAGGTCCAGGGCGATCTCCGGGTGGTAGCGGTAATCGGGACTGGAGCCGATGGCCATGATTTCCGCGGGAGTGGCGGTGCCGGTGGTGCGCAGCTTCTGCACGGTGACCCCGGCCGCCAGGTTACCCAGCTCCGCAGCCCCGAGCGGGTCCTCCCCGGCGGCCAGAGCCGCGGCGATCCCCGCCAGCATGCTGTCCCCCGCCCCGACCGGGTCCACCGGACCGGGGAGCGCCAGGCCCGGGACCTCGCGGCAGCCCCCCTCGTCGTGGACCAGGCAGCCGAACTCGCCGCGGCTCAGAAACAGGGGCCGATTCCAGCGGCGGTACAGCTCCTCGGCCACGGCCCGGGCCTGCTCGGACCCGTCGCCGGGCAGCGGGAAGCCGGCGAGGCGGGCGCCCTCCCGCTCGTTGAGCTTGCGCATGGTCCCGTGGTACTCCCCGCTGAAACTCCGGCTGTCCACGAGCACCGGCAGTCCCAGGTGCCGCCCGACCACGGCGGTGAGGCCGGCGCGCAGCGCGGGGGTGTGGATCCCGCGCTCGAGCTGCTGGTTCACCACCAGGACGTCCAGCTCCCCGAGCCCCTCTTCCAGCGCCGCCAGCAGGGCCTCCTCGGTCTCGGGGGCCAGCGCATTGAAATTTCCGTAGTCGATGCGCCTGGCCTCCCGCTCGCCTGCGTACGGCTTGGTGTAGGTGGGGGTCTGCCAGGCCTCCTTCTGCAGCAGGAACCCGCGGACGTCGACCTGCGCCTGCTCCAGCAGGCGCAGCATCTGCCAGCCGAAAGGGTCGTCCCCCGCCACGCCGAACACCCGGATGCTGCCCGCGCCCAGCGCCCGCAGGTTGGCGGCCACGTTCCCTGCACCTCCGAGGGAGTAGCGCTGCTCCCGCACCGCCAGTGTGGCCAGGCCCGTCTCGATCGAGATCTCCGACCCCGCCGGGTCCAGCAATAGATAGGCGTCGAGGCAGAAGTCGCCGATCACCCCGATACGCACCGTGCGGATGCGCTCGAGCAGCCGCGGCAGGGCGGTTCTCACGGCCGCCAGTCTACCATGAATGCGGGTCGCCCCGCCACGCGGGAAGACGCCGCACGTATTGAAACCCGGCGGCGATCGCACTACAGTGAGGCCATGGCTTGGCTGCTGGGCATCGACATCGGCGGAAGCAAGAGCGCGGTGGTGCTCGGCGTACAGGAAAACCCGCAGGAGCTCGGCAGCCTCCGAGCGGTGGACCGCGTCGGCTTCGCCACGGAAACTTCCCGCGGGCTTCAGGATACCCTGCAGCGCCTGTACCACGGGGTGGACGAGCTGCTCGCCCGCCGCGGGGTTAGCCCTGGGGAGCTGGCCGGCATCGGGGTGAGCTGCGGCGGGCCCCTGGACAGCCGGGCAGGCCTGGTCCTTTCCCCGCCCAACCTCCCCGGCTGGGACCAGGTGCCGATCGTGCGGCTGCTGCAGGAACGCTACGGCGCGCGCACCCGGCTTCAGAACGACGCCAACGCCTCGGCACTGGCCGAGTGGCTGCTGGGCGCCGGCCGGGGCTGCCGCAACCTGGTGTTCCTCACCTTCGGCACGGGAAACGGCGCCGGCCTGATCCTGGACGGGCGGCTGTACGCCGGCACCAACGACCTGGCCGGGGAGATCGGGCACGTGCGCCTGGCGGACTATGGGCCGGTGGGTTACGGCAAGGCCGGCTCCTTCGAGGGTTTCTGCAGCGGCGGGGGGCTGGCGCAACTGGCACGCGCCAAGGTCCTGGAGCGCCAGCAGGTTGGCCAGGCCGTGGCCTTCTGCCCGGATCCGGACGCCCTCGAGCGCCTCACGGCCCGCAGCGTGGCCGAAGCGGCCAAGGCCGGCGATCCGGTGGCCAGGGAGATCTACGAGCTTTGCGGGACCTACCTGGGCCGCGGGCTGGCCCTGCTGATCGACATCCTGAACCCCGAACTGATTATCCTGGGGAGCATCTTCGCCCGCTCGGGCGAGCTGCTCTGGCCCGCAGCCGCCCGCGTGCTCGAGCAGGAGGCCCTGCCGCTAGCGCGCCGGGCCTGCCGGGTGGTCCCCGCCGGGCTGGGCGAGCAGCTCGGCGACTTCGCGGCGCTGGCGGTGGCGGCCTACGAACCATGAAAGCGGAAATCCTGGAGCTTTTTGAGCGGGGGCTGCGGGCTGGCGGCCTGGAGCCGTTGCGTGAGCCGCTGGCCGCGGCCTTCGGCCTCCTGGCCGGAGCCTTGAGCGGTGGCGGCAAGGTGCTGGTCTGCGGCAACGGCGGGAGCGCCGCGGACTCCGAGCACATCGTGGGGGAGCTGATGAAGGGCTTCCGCAGCCGCCGCCCTCTTCCGGAAACGGACCGGGAGCGCCTCGAGGCCGCCTGCGGCCAGGAGGGGCGCGCCCTGGCCGGGCGCCTGCAGCGGGCCCTGCCGGCCATTTCCCTGGTGAGCCAGGTCTCGCTGGGCACCGCGGTGGCCAACGACCTGGGCGCGGACCTGGTGTTCGCCCAGCAGGTGTACGGCTACGGGCAGCCGGGCGACGCGCTGATCGCCATCAGCACTTCGGGCAACGCGGGCAATGTGCTGGCCGCCTGCCGCACGGCGCGCGCCTTCGGCCTCGCAATCCTGGGCTTGACCGGAGCGGACGGCGGGGAGCTCGCGCGGGCCTGCGACGTGTGCCTCCGCGCCCCAGCCTCCGACACCGCGGAGGTCCAGGTCTGGCACCTGAGAGCCTACCACCTGCTGTGCGGTCTGCTGGAATCCGAGTTCTTCGGCACCGCGGACGCATGACCCCCCGCGAGCGGGTACGTGCGGCGCTCCAGCGCCGGCCCACCGACCGGGTGCCCGTGTTCATGTGGTTGCACCCGCTCACCGCCTCGCGCCTGGCCGCCCTGCTGGAGATCCCCTCCGGCCTGGTGGGCGAGGCCATGGGCAACGACATACGGCAGGCCTGGGTGAACAACAACTACGCCATGGAAGGAATTCTCCACGAACGCGACGGGGAGTGGCACCGTGACTTCTGGGGGATCAAGTGGGAGAAACAGGGGGCCTTCAACCAGCCGGTCGAGTTCCCCCTGGCCGCCGCGGGCGAAGAGTTGGCCCTGTCCTATCCCTTCCCCTACGATCGTTTCGAAGTCCTGCTCGCCAACATGGCACCGCTGGTGAGCTGTTCGGGCCGGGAGGACTACTTCCTCGGCTGCGACGTTTCGCCTTGCGCCTTCGAGATGTACTGGCGGTTGCGCGGGATGGAGCAGGCCCTGGTGGACATCGCCGAGCGGCCGGGGTTCGCGGGGCGCATGCTGGCCCGCTGCGCCGGCTTCGCGCGCGAGCTGAGCAGCGAGGCCTGCCGCCGGTTTCCGCTGGACTGGCTGTGGACCGGCGACGACGTGGCCGGCCAGGACCACCTGATCCTGAGCCCCACGCAGTGGCGCGAGCTGGTCAAGCCGCTGCTGGCCGATATCTTCGCCGTGGGCCGGCTGGCCGGCCTGCCCGTGGCCTACCACTGCTGCGGCGCCCTGCGCCCGATCATCCCCGACCTGCTGGAGATCGGCCTGGACGTGCTCAACCCGATCCAGGCCGGCTGCCCCGGCATGGAACCGCGGGAGTTGAAGCGGGAGTTCGGGGGCCGCCTGGCCTTCATGGGCGGCCTGGACACCCAGGGCATCCTCCCCTTCGGGAGCGAGGCCGAGGTTCACCGCCACGCCGCGGAGCTGTTGGAGACGATGAGCGCGGGGGGCGGGGGCTACATCCTGGCGGCCTCGCACACCATCCCGCCGGAGACCCCGGAGCGCAACATCTTCGCCCTGTACGCGGAGGCCGGCATCGGGCGGGAGGAGATCTTCGACCGTGCCGCCGACCTGCGGCAGGCAGCGGAGCCAAGGCCGTGAGCGGGGAAAGCCGCCTGGCGCTGGTGCGGGCCGCCATCGCCCGGCGGAACCCGGCCCGCCTGCCCATCCTGTTCTTCAACCAGGACCGCGAGGAGTCGGACATCATCCTGATCGACGTGGTGCGCCACTTCCAGGGTCCGAGCCGGGACCGGTCGGAGTGGGGGTTCGCCTGGGAACACCTGGACCGGACCATGGGCCAGCCGCGCGCCCCGGTGCTGCGCGATTGGGGCGCGCTGGACCGGCTGCCGGTCCCGGCCGCCCGCGACCCGGCGCGCTTCGCGGCGGTGGCCGAAACTCAAGGCGCCTTCGGGCAGCGCTATTACCTGGCCAGCCTGGTGCTCAGCGGCTTCACGATCATGAGCTTCCTGCGCGGCTTCAGCGAGCTGCTGGTGGACCTGGTGGAGCGGCCCTGGGAGGCGGAACGGCTGGCCGACCTGGTGTTCGGCTTCGAGGAGGAGGTGCTCCGGCAGCTCCCCGCGCACGGCTTTCACGGCGCGGCCTTCTACGACGACTGGGGCACCCAGGACAGCCTGATCCTGTCCCCTGCCCTCTGGCGGGAGCGCTTCCGGCCGCGCTACCGGCGGCAGTTCGAACTGGCCCACTCCTTGGGGCTGGACGTGTACTTCCACACCTGCGGCTGCGTTACCGACATCATCCCGGACCTCATCGAGGCCGGGGTGGACATGCTGAACCTGAGCCAGCCCAACCTGTTCGACATCGAGGAGCTGGGCCGGCGCTACGCCGGCCGGGTGTGCTTCGTGTGCCCGGTGAGCTACCAGACCACGGCCATCAGCGGTACCGAGGAAGACATCCGGCGGGAGGTCGGCCGCCTGGTCCGGAACCTGGGGCGTGGCGGCGGCGGGCTGATCGGCTATGTGGAAGAGTATAGCTCCATCGGCATGAGCGAGGCCAACTACCGGGCCTGCATCCGCGCCTTTCGCGAGCTCGGGGGCTACCCTCCGGTGGCCCGGTAATCCGCCCGCGGGGGATTCACCTAGTGCCCCACCGCGGACATGGCCATGCCCTTGATGAAGTACTTCTGCAGCAG
>CAZMWZ010000060.1:0-14388 GCA_964570045.1 uncultured Spirochaetaceae bacterium | reverse complement strand
GCGAAGAAAGCCCCGGTGAAGAAGGCCGCCGCCAAAAAACCGACGGCTAAAAAGGCCGGGGCCAAGAAACCGGCGGTCAGGAAAGCCGCCAAAAAGCCGGCCCGCAGGAAGTAACCCGGACGGCCACACGGCCCGGTAAGCGCTATCCGCAATTCTGGGATTTGAAACGGCGCGTTCCTCGCGAGCTCCCGTCAACCTACAGCAAGGAGACACGCGCCGTGTTGCCCAGGACTTCGCTGGCGGGCAGAGCGGTTACCCCGTTGCCCAGGGAATAGCCCGAAGCGCCGGGAAAAATCACGTAGCCTTTCGCAAGACTCAGGTCCGCCATGCAGGAAAGCAAGCCGCGCACCATGCCGCGGGAAGGCGCCGAGTGCAGCTTGATTTCGAAAGGAATCAGTCCTGACGGGGTCTGCACCAGCAGATCCACCTCCGCCCCGCCGGCGGTGCGCCAGTGGAAAAAGCTCACCTGTGGCGACGCCAGCTGGAAGAGCGTGACAAGCTGGTCGATCACGAACGCCTCCCAGCTTGTCCCTTGTGAAGGGTGGGTGTGCAGCGCTTCCTCGGTGCCGATCCCTAGGAAGTAATGCAGCAACCCGGTATCGCGAAAGTACAGTTTAGGCGCGCGCACAAGCCGCTTGCCGATATTGGCAAAATACGGCGGCAGCCTTCTTATCAGGTACGCCTCCTCGAGAATGTCCACGTAGCGGTTCACAGTCTGGTAATTGACGCCGAGCGCAGAGGCTACATTCGACGCGTTCCACAACGCGCCGTTGAGGTGCGCGAGCATTCCCCATAGCCGGCGCATCGTGGTTGTGGAGACGCGCACGCCCATTGCCGAGAGGTCTCTCTCCAGGAAGGTGCGGGTGTAGGCATCGAACCACCGGGCAAGCATTTCCGCGTCCGGGGCCAGGAAGGCGTCCGGGAAGCCGCCCCGCAGCCAAAGGCGCTGCAATGCCAAGGGCTGAGAGATGACCTCCGCAAAGCGAAAAGGGGCCAACTCCAGAAAGGCGGTCCGGCCAGCGAGGGTTTCAGAGAGGTTGCGGATGAGCCGAGGTGAGGCCGAACCCAACAGTACCAGCCGCCCTTTCACTAGTCGGCGTTCGTCGATCCAGCCGCGCAGCACCGGGAATAGCGCGGGGATGCGCTGGGCCTCGTCCAGAATGACGTGGTCGCCGAGTTGGGCTATCCGCGCCTCCGGGTCCTCCTCCAAGGGCACGGCTTCCGATGGCCGTTCACAGTCCACATACCGCCACGCGCTGAGTTCCTTTTTCGCAAAGGTGGTTTTTCCACTCTGGCGGGGGCCGAGTATCGTGACGGCAGGAAACGCGGCGAGCAATCGCTGAAGGTATTCCGAGTAAATCCTGGGAATCACACTTTGCAGAATAACATCCTGGATTGTAATCTGCAAGATCCACGGGAATATTAAGCCAGCCGCGCGAAGGCTATGCGGAAGTGCGGGGTGAAAGCCTCCGGTTCCGCGGTGATGCGCCGGCGGATTTCTTTCAGCGGATCAAAGCGCCCTTCGACGATCTCCTCCGGGTTGGGGTGAAGCTCGCCGTCAAAAACCGCGCGGAAGGGGAACACGTACTCGCTCTCCCACTCGGTCCGCAGCAGGAAGGGGTCCAGCGGCCGGCAGTCGCCGACCCCCGCGATCGAGAGCCCCAGCTCCTCGCGCGCCTCCCTCTCCAGCGCCTGCGCGGGGGTCTCCCCTGCGCTCAGGTGCCCGCCCACGGAGGTGTCCCACAGGCCGGGGCAGGTGTCCTTGGTCTCGGAACGCCTCTGCAAATACAGGCGGCCCCGGGAGTCGAACAGGTACAGGTGGACCACCGCCTGGATCAGCGCCGGGTTCCCGTGGCACAGCCCGCGCGGCGCGGCTCCCGTGGGCCTGCCCTCCTCGTCCACCAGCTGCAGCAGCTCATCGCTCACGGCTGAGCAGGTCCTCCCAGAGGATGCCCTCCCCGGCCGGGATGCGCCGGCGGGCCAGGCACCCCGCCACCGCGGCGAAGTGCTCCGGCTCCAGGCCGGGACGCAGGTTGCGCTCGCTGCGCACGATGCAGATGTCCGCCGGCTGGATGCGGGCACCCGCGTCGATGTCGCGCAGGGCGTGCAGGCTCCGGCGCGTGGCGGCGTAGAAGCCCGCTTCAGCGGCGGCCAGGCGCTTGACCCCGTCGCCCAGGACCCCGGCGACCTTCTCCCGGCCGAAGCGCTCCTCCAAGCGGGCCAAGGCCGCTTCGCCCCCCAGGGCTTCCAGCTCCCGCAGGCCCCGCACCATCGCGGCGAAGGCTCCCGGCTCCAGGGCGATCGGGTCGTCCAGCCCCCCGCCCGCGCGCTCCAGGGTCAGGTGCTTCTCCACCAGGCAGGCCCCGAGCGCCGCGGCCGCGCCGGGCACCAGCAGGGGGTCCAGGGAGTGGTCCGACACGCCCACGGGCACGCCGAACACGGCGCGCAAGTTGGGAACCAGGCGCAGGTTGTACTCCCCCTCGGGGGCCGGGTACGCCGTGACGCAGTGCAGCAGGGCCGAGTGAGGGCAGTGGGCCAGCGCCCGCTCGATGTCCGCCAGGGTGGACACCCCGGTGGACAGGATCGCCGGCAGCCCGGAAGAGGCCACCAGGTCCAGCAGGGGCAGGTGGTTCAACTCCGGGGAGGCGATCTTCACCGCCTGCGCCCCGAGGCGCCGCAGCAGTTCCAGGCTGCGGGGACCGAACACGGAGGCCAGGAACAGGGCGCCCCGTTTCTCCGTGCGCTCCTTGAGCCTGGCGTAGAAATCCTCCCCGCGCTCCAGGGCCCGAAAACGCTCGTAGATCGGGGTTTCCCCTCCGGGCAGGCGGATCATCCCGGTGCGGGGGTGCACGACCTCGTCGGCGAAGATGATCTGGAACTTCACGGCCCGCGCGCCGGCCTCCACGGCCGCCTCGATCAGCTCCAGGCCCCGCGCGGGGTCCCCCCCGTGCGCGCTGCCGGCCTCGGCCACCACCAGGCAGGGGCCGCCGGGCTCGAGCACCCACCCCCCGAGGGTCATCCGTCCGGGTCCTGGAACACGCGGCTGCCCACGGCGTCCCGCTGGTTCTGGTACTTGCCCGCATAGGGGCGGCTGGCCGGGCCGTCCATGCGGGCGAACACGATCTGGCAGATGCGGCGCCCGCTGACCAGGCGTATGGGCAGGCGGTTGGCGTTGTACAGCTCCAGGGTGATGGTGCCGGCGAAGCCGGGGTCCACCCAGCCGGCGTTCTGGATGAACAGGCCGATGCGGCCGATGGAGCTTCGGCCCTCCACGAAGGCCGTGAGGTCCGCGGGCAGCCGGATGTACTCCCGGGTGACCGCCAGCAGGAAGGTGTGCGGCGGGATGACGATCTCTTCCCTCTTGATCTCGACGTAGGCCAGGGGCTTGTCCAGGGTGATGGACTCCACGCTGTTCTCGTCGATCTTCAGGAAGTGGTCGCCCAGGCGCAGGTCGATGGAGGCGGGCTGGATTTGGAAATCCTCCAGCGGCTCCACGACGATTTCGCCCCGGGCGAGCAGCTCGCGCAGGCTGGAGTCGGAGACGATCACGGCTTGGCCCCCTCGCTTTCGTACTCGGCGATCAGGCGGAACTTCAGATCCTTCAGCGCCTCGGACAGGGACACCTTGTACAGGTGCGGGTTGAGGATGCGCCGGTAGGTCGCGTCCAGGCAGCGCAGGTTGGCGCGGGCGCGTTCCTGCAGGGCCAGCAGCGGGGGAAACCCCGTTGCGATTCGCCCGCCGCGCATCACCGCTTTGAGCAGCGGCTCCACGCGCCGCACCCCGGACACGTCCATGAACTGGTACGGGTAGCGCGGGTGGTAGAAGCGGTGGGGGTGGCCCGCCTCCACGCGCTCCTCCTCCAGGGTGAGCAGGTCCGCGATCGGGGAACCCAAGCCGTTGTAGAAGCGGTGCACCTGCTTGATCCCCGGGTCGGAGATCTTTTCCGGGTTGTTGGACACCTTCATCGCCGGCTGGAAGCGGCCGTCCACCTTGCGCGCGGCCAGCTTGTAGACCCCGGTCAGCGCAGGGTCCCCCTTGGCGGTGACCAGGTGCGTGCCCACCCCCCAGGTGTCGATCGGCGCGCCCTGGGCGAGCAGTTGCTGGATGATCTCCTCGTCCAGCTCGTTGGAGGCCGCGATGAGGGCTTCCTGGAGGCCTTCCGCGTCCAGGCGCTGCCGCACCTGCTTGGACAGGTATTCCAGATCCCCGGAATCCAGGCGCACCCCGAAGTGCTTGTGCCCGGAGGCTTTGAGCGCCCTACCCACGAGCACCGCGTTCTCCAGGCCGCTACGCAGCGTGTCGTAAGTGTCGATCAGCAGGATGCAGCCGTCAGGGTAGACCTCGGCATACTTCCGGAAGGCTTCCAGCTCATTATCGAAAGCCATGATCCAGGAGTGGGCCATGGTCCCGCGCACCGGGATGTCGAACAACCGCCCGGCCAGGGTGTTGGAGGTGGCCGCCGCCCCCCCGATGAAGGCGGCCCGCGAGGCGGCCAGCGCGCCGTCCACGCCCTGCGCCCGCCGCAGGCCGAACTCCAGGACCGTACCCTCGCCGGAGGCCAGCCAGATGCGGGCCGCCTTGGTGGCCACCAGGGTCTGGAAATTCAGGATGTTCAGCACCAGGCTCTCCAGCAGCTGGGCCTGGATGAGCGGGGCGTGCACGCGCAGGAGCGGCTCGCCCGGGAACACGATGCTGCCCTCCTCCATGGCGTAGATGTCGCCGGTGAAGCGCAAGGTGGACAGGTAGTCGAGGAACTCCGGGTGGAACACCCCCTGGGCCTCCAGGTAGGCCCGGTCCTCGCTCGTGAAGGCCAGGTCGGCGACCGCCTCCAGCAGGGGCTGGAGGCCCGCGAACATCGTGAAACCGCCGCCGAAGGGTGCTTTACGGAAGAACATTTCGAAGACCGTGTCGGGGTCGTAGCGGTTCAGGAAGTAGCCCTGCATCATCGTGAGCTCGTAGAAGTCGGTGAGCAGGGCGAGGTTGCCGGCAGGCTTGGGGGGCATGGCGGGCATGGCTTCAGACCTCACCGGAGCTAAGGATCCGGACCCCGGACCGCCGCAGCTCCTGCAGGCGGTCCCCCAGGCTCCCGGCCGGCACGTCGAGCCCCCGGCAGGCGTCCTGCACCAGGCGCACGGCGAATCCCAGGCCGAGGGCGTCCATGGCCGTGTAGAACACGCACACGTCCGTGGCCAGACCAGCTAGGTAGACTTCCCTCACCTCAAGTCCCCGCAGGTAGAAGGCCAAACCGGTGGGGGTTTTGCGATCGTTCTCGAAGAAGGCGGAGTAGGAGTCCAGCTCGCGCCGGGCGCCTTTGCGCAGGATCAGCGAGAGCGGCGCGGTATCCAACCCCGGGTGCAGCTCCGCGCCCCGGCTGCCGGCCAAACAGTGCTCCGGCCAGAGCGTCTGCCGCCCGCCCCCAGGGAGGTCCACGACCCCGAAGGGCCTGCCCCCGGGGTGGCTGGAAGCGAAGGACACGTGTCCCCGCGGGTGCCAGTCCTGGGTGGCCACGACCCTGGCGAAGCGCGGGGCGACGTCGTTGATCACGCCCACGACCCGCTCCCCCTCGGGAACCGCCAGGCTGCCGCCTGGGCAGAAATCGTTCTGCACGTCGATCGCGAGCAATGCCCGTTCCATCACGGCTCCTTAACCAGGGAGCAGGCCGTACCTGGCCTTCAGGCGCAGCACCCGGCGCACCCCCTCTTCGATCTGCTCCTCGCTCAGCTCCCCGGAGCCGAGGAGGCTCTTGACCTCCCCTATGAGTTTTAGCGCATCCAGCCCGCCTACTTCAAGGATGATGTCCACCCCCGCCAGGATGGCCCGCTTCAGGATCTCGCGCGGCGGGAAGTTCGCGGCCAGGGCGCCCATCTCGATGTCGTCGGAGATGACCACCCCCTCGAAGCCCAGGCGCCCGCGCAGCAGGCCGCGCAAGATCTTCTCCGAGAGGGTGACCGGGAAGTCCGGGTCCAGGCGCGGGTAGAGGATGTGGGCGGTCATCACCGCCTCTACGCTGTCCTCGATGGCCATGCGGAAGGGCAGCAGGTCCTGGCTCCAGAGGGTCTGCTCGTCCACGTCCAGCACGGCCAGCCGCTGGTGCGTGTCCACAACGGTGCGGCCGTGCCCCGGGAAGTGCTTGATCGCCGCGGCCATCCCCGCCCGGCGCGCCCCCGCCAGGTAGGCCAGCCCGAGGGAGGCCACCTGGGCGGCCTCCGCCCCCATGGAGCGGTCCCCGATGACCGTGCCGTCGCCCAAGGCGTAGAGGTCCAGCACGGGGGCCAGATTCAGGTTGCAGCCCAGCCCGAGGGCCTCGCGCGCCGTGATATAGGCCACCGCCTCGATATAGTAGGGGTCCCCGTAGCCGGCCCAGTCGTGGGGCGGGGGGAAGCGGCTGAGACGATCCAGGTCCAGGCGGGTCACCCGGCCGCCTTCCTGGTCCACAGCCACCAGCAGGCCGATAGCCGGCCGGTTCTGGCGGGCCAGCTCCTGCAGCTCCGCGGTGAAGCGGGCCAGCTGTTCGCGGCCGGCCACGTTCTGCCGGGTGAGCAGCACGCCGCCCAGGTAGCCGTCCCGCACCAGGCGGCGCGTCCGATCGGTCACCCGAGTACCCGGGATGCCGGACAAGAAGCGCTGGCCGATTTTCTGCTCCAGGCTGAGACGGGCCAGGTAGTGCTCCACGAGCTGGTCGCCGGCGGCTGAAAAGCGCGCGGCTCCCGGCGGCTCGGGGAGGCTCCACTCCGGCGCCGGCGCGTAGCCCGGCTTCGCCGGCGAAGGCGGGCTGAGGCTGGGCTGTGCGGATTCCGGGCTCCCCACCGGAGCGGTCCGGCAGGCGGCGAGCAGGAACAGGAGCGGCAGTGCAGAAAGCGCCTTGAGCATTGGAGGATAGGGGATTCGAACCCCTGACCTATTGATTGCGAACCAATCGCTCTACCAGCTGAGCTAATCCCCCGGGGCCGGCCGCTATGATAGCAGGTACGTCCACCCTGATCAAGAGCGCGCGCCCGGGCACCGCGCGGCTGGTGGCCGCGCGGGCGGCCTCAGACCTCGACCTCGAGGCCTTCGCGGGCGATGAACACCTGCATCGGGCTGCCGCGCGCCTCCACGCTCGCCCGGATCCGCCGCTCCAGGCGCTCCAGCTGCGCGTCGGTCCGGTCCGGGTCGTGATGGAACAGCAGCAAGCGCTTGACCTCCGCCTTGTGAGCCTCGTTCACGGCATGCTCGAAGGAGGAGTGCCCCCAGCCGACCTTGCCGGCCAGGTATTCCTGGTGGGTATACTGCGCGTCGTGTACCAGGATGTCCGCCCCCCGGAAGAACTGGCTCACCTTCTCGTTCTCCTCCCGGGCGGCCGCCTCCCCTTCCTTGAAGGCCTCCGCGTCGTAGCCCGGGGCGTCGGGGGGTACGTCGAACACGTTGCGGAAGGGCTCCGTGTCGTAGGCGGTACACAGCACCTTGCCGCGGTACTCGAAGCGGTAGCCTAGCACGTTGATCGGGTGGTTCAGGTACTTGGTGGTGACCCACAACCCCTCGCCCAAGTCCCGCGAGCCTTCCTTGAGGTTGTAGTACTTGATCTTGGAGGCCAGCTCCTCCAGGCGCACCGGCCAGTAGCGGTAGGTGAGCATCCCGAAGAGAATCTTGTCGAGGGTATCATCCTCAAAGGTCACCGGCCCGTAGACGTCCAGCTCGGTGGTGGGGATGAAAATCGGGATGAAAAAGGGGAAGCCCATGATGTGGTCCCAGTGGGTGTGGGTCAGGAAAAGCTGGGTCTTGATCGGGCCCTTGGGCAGGTCGGTCTTCATCACGTGGGCGGCCAGCTCGCGGATCCCGGTGCCCGCGTCGATGACCACCAGCCGGCCCTCCTCGCCGAAGCGCAGCTCCAGGCAGGCGGTGTTGCCCCCGTATTTCACGGTATTGGGCCCCGGGCAGGGCACCGAGCCGCGCACCCCCCAGAAGCGCAGGCGGATGGCGGACACCCTAGCGGGCCACTTTCAGGAACACCTGGGCCTTCTCGATTTCGCCCTTCACCGAATCCTCGAGGCTTTCCAGGTAGTCCCAGTCGATCCCGAGCTCCTGCATCACCCCCGCGCCGAGGTTCTCGGGGTAACGGTCGCCCGAGAAACCCAGCTCGTAGGTATTGCTGAACAGGTTGGCCACGGCCACGGTGAGCACCAGCTCGCGGTGGGAGCCGGTGTAGTCGGCCAGGTTGTGGTGGAAGGTGACCGCGTCGGAAAGGTTTTCCCCCAGGCGCCAGTTCTCCACGATCAGTTTGCCGACGGTGGCGTGATGCACGGTGAGCAACCGCTCCTCGGACTGGTACAGCGGGATGTGGTCCCGGTCGGTCAGGGACACGGCCTGCACGTACTCCTCGGCCATCCGGTTGTTCAGGGGAATCTTCCCGATGTCGTGCAGCAGGCCGGCGATGAAGTACTCCTCGCGCAGCTTCACGTCCATGTTGCGTTTGGAGGCGATCAGCTTGGCGGTCACCCCGACCGCGATGGAGTGTCGCCAGAACCCCTCCATGTTCAGGGCCTGGAAGTCGCTGGCCTTGCCCAGGGTGCTCAACACCGCCGTGCTCAGGGCCAGGTTTTTGACGGTGTTGATGCCCAGCATGATGATCGCGCGCACCAGAGAGGTGATCTGGTTGGGCAGCGAGTAGTAGGCCGAGTTGATCAGGCGCATCACCTTGCCCATCAGGACCGGGTCCAGGCTGATCACCTGGTTTAAGTCCACGGGGGAGGTCTTGGGGTTGTTGCAGATCTCCAGCACCTTGGACACAGTTACCGGGAGCGGCGGCATCTTGCCGACGTAAGCCTGGATCATGGGCAGAATCGTGTCACGTCCCATGCCGCCTCACCTCTTGATCCTGCGAAGAATGCTGTCCACTTTCGATTGCATCATCGTGCCCACACTCGGGTCCGGGTAGTGCCCGGCCAGCTCCTTGATAAAAATAAAGGCATCCGCGACTTTCTGCAAGGTGACGGAATCCGCGCTCCCCCGGGGGGCGTAGTTGTCCTCGATTTTTTGCATGATGCCCTTGTGGCCTTCCAGGCGGCTCTTCAGGTAATCCAGCTTCAAGCGGGCGTCGCTGCGCATAAACACGTTCTTGCGCCGTTCGGGCTGGCGCTTGGGCAGGTACTCGCCCAGCTCCTCCAGGAGGGCCAGGGGCCCTTCGGCCGTCGGGACGCCGGCTTCCATGTTGGGGGCTTCCCTGCCGGCCTCCATGCTCGCCTCCGCGCCCGGCTGGTCGGCGGCCGTATCTGTACCGGGCACCTCCAGTTTCTCGCGGACCTTGGCCAGGTAGTCCTTGAGAGCCTGCCGGTCATCGCCGGCGTCCGTGCCGGGCTGGCCGACATCCTTTTCGGGCTGCGCCGCGCCGGCCTCCGCGCCGGCTTCGCCGGGGCCAAGCCCGGCAGGGATGTCGGCCTCCGCCGGGAGCGGCTCCAGGCCGGCGAAGCCTTCCTCCCAGCTCTCCTCGGGAAGCTCCTCGTCGCGGGCGAAGCGCGAGATCCCCGCGGTTTCCATACCGGGCGGGACACCCGCCTGGCCCTGGGGCTGCGGGATGGGCTGCGGCATCACGACCTGGGGGATGGGGGCGGCCACGATCGGGGGCATGGGCACGGGGATGATCTGCGGCCGCAGGTCCAGGTTGCGGTAGATTTCACGCAGCTCGTCGGCGATGCGCCCGGACATGGCCGCCTGGCTGCGCGCGACCTCGCGCAGGCTCTGGGCCAAGATTTCCCGCTCCTGCGCGCTCATCACGGAGGGCGGCGTACTCGCCACCCCGGGCGGCGCGCAGGCCGGCATGGAGGCCGGCGCATAGCCCGGCGAAGGCGGCCGCGGGGCCTCACGGTACGGCCCCGGCGCGAAGCCCGGCATGGAGGCCGGCGCGTAACCCGGCGAACCCGGCGCCCAGGCCGGCGGCTCTCCCCCCATAGCGGGCGGCAGCTGGAAGTCCTTCCAGTTGGGGTTTTCCTCGTACAGTTTCTGGCCTTCCAGCAGGTTCATCAGCGAAGGCGGGGTCTCGTCCCGCAGCTCCACGCGGGGTGAGGGGAGCGGCTCCTCCAAGGCCGTCAGGTCCAGGCGTTCCTCCTCCTCCTGGATCGTCAGCACCGGCTCCTGGCCGCCGATCTGGATGATCGGCACCTCCTCCTCCGTGAGGCGGGGTACCTCATCCAGGCTGATCCCCTCCACCTCTGCGCTCTCCGCCTGCGTTTCCGCGGTGGGGCCTCGGCCGGAGGAGGCCAGGCGCCGCAGGTTGGAATCCCACTCCTGGCGGTGGGCGGGGGCGTACTCGGCCACCGTGTCCTCGTACAGGTCCATGGTGTCGCACAGGCGGTCCAGGCCGGAGGCCTCCTCCCGGCTACCCTCCACCGCCATGGCCTGCTCCAGCACCTCGATCGCCTTCTCGGGCTCGCCCAGCTTGCGGTAAGAGCGGGCCAGGGACCGGTGCGCAGCTGCGTGCCGGGGGTCCTTCTCCAGCACGGTCTTGAAGATTTCAGCGGCGTGCTTGAACCGGCCCCGCTGATGGTGCAGCTCGCCGAGCTGGAAACGGGCGCCGAGATCCTCGGGACGCTTGGCCAAAAAGGCCCGCAGCTCCGTCTCGGCCCTGGCCAGGTCCCCGCCCTCGCGCGCGGCCTCGGCCATGTCCAGATGCACCTCGTCGCGGTCCGGGTCCGCTTCCACCAGACGCGCGTAGTAACCCTGAGCCTCCTTAGCCTGCCCGGTCTTGCGGGCAATGCGGGCCAGCAGGCGCAGCGCCTCCAGGTGGCGCGGCACAGCCCGCACGACCTGCTCCAGCAGCCCCCGCGCCTCCTCGTAGCGCTCCAGGTTCAGGTAGCAGACAGCCAGCCGGAAGCGGGCCTCGGGGTTGCCCGGGTCCAGCGCCACGAGCTTCTCCAGCTCTTCCAGCGCCTCGCTGTAGCGCTTCTCGGATTCCAGCAGGGCTGCCAGGTTGGCCACCGCCTGGAAGTAAGCGGGATCCCGGCGCAGCGCTTCGCGGTAGGCCTGCGCGGCTTCGGCGCCGCGGCCCAGCTGGGCGGAGGCCACTCCCACATTGTTGAAGGCCTGGGCGTTGTCGGGTTGGGCCCGCAGAACCTGCAGGAAGGCCCGCAGCGCTTCAGGGGCTTTGCCCTGAAGCTGCAAGACCACCCCCAGGTTGTTCAACGCCTGCGTCCAGCCCGGCCGCACGCGCAGCGCCTGGACGAACTCCGCTTGCGCCTCCGCCAGAAGACCGGTACTCTTCAAGGCCACGCCCAGGTTGTAGTGCAGGGTGGGCTGGTTGAAGTCCGCCTCCAGCCCCTTGCGGTACACGGCGATCGCCTCCGGCAGACGGCCCAGGCCCTCGTAGCTGGTGCCCAGGTTGTTGTAGGTGGGCACGAAGGAGGGGTCCAGCTCCTGGGCGCGCTGAAACTCCTCGACGGCCTCGGGGTCCCGGCCCCCCGCCTTGTACACGTTGCCCAGGTTGTAGTGGATGTCCGCCCGCTCGGGGGCCAGGCGCAGGGCCTTGCGGAAGGCGGCCTCCGCCCCCTCGGCGCGCTGCATGTTCTTCAGGGTTACGCCCAGGTTGTTGTAGGCCTCCGCGTACTTCGGGCGCAGTTCGATGGCCTTCTTGAACTGGCGCACGGCCCGGGCGTGGTCCCCCATGCGGCCGTACACCATGCCCAGGAAGTTGTCGACTTCCGGCAGGCGCTTCTTTTTCTCTAGCACCCCCAGCACCAGGCTTTCAGCCTGGGCGTAGTCCCCGATCCGGAAGGCGGTGCGGGCCCGGTCCATGGACTCCTGGACGCTCATCGCTTTCATGGCTCAACGCAGAGCGCCGGAAGGACGGGCGCTCACCTCCCTGGAGAACGCGCTGCGGTGCGGCGGGTCGGTGGCGTCATAGGACACCACGGCGAAATAGTACAGCCTCCCGTTCTCCAGGCTCTTCAGGACAAGCTCGGTGGCGGAGCCGGCGTCGATCGGGGAAGGCCCCTGCTCGGCGCCCGTCCCATGGTAGTCGCCCGGCGCCGTGCCGTAGTACACCAGGTACCCGCGCACGTCCTCTTCCCGAACGATGCTCCACAGGAGGCGCACCTGCGCGTTGCCGGCTACCGCCTGCACTCCGGCGGGGGCCGCGGGGGGCAGATCCTGCTCGTACACGACGCGCAGCTCCGAAAGCTGCGGCGAGAGGGCGCGCCTGCCGTCCGGGAACAGCTCCACCCGCAGCTGCACGTAACGGCCTCGGGCCTCCGGCAGGGGGGTTCCCGGCCGGAACTGCACCCAGTCGCCCTCCAACTCCTCGGCGGTCCGACGGTCAGCGAGTCGGTAATAGAAAAAGATGTCCGCGTCGGCCTCCGCCCGGTACACCGCCTCGATGCGCTTCAGGCGCGTTCCCGTGTAGCCGAGGTCCAGCGGGGAGCTCGCCGCCACCCCGGCGCGGCCGTTGTACCGCGCCAGTACGGGGGTTTCCACGAAGGCCTTCGAGAGCCGCAGCTCGTCCAGGAAGCCGGTGAAACCCCGGCCTATAAACACGGGGGCCGAGTCGGCCTCACCGGTGTAGGGGGTAAGCACCGGACCGCCGGCCTGCGCGCGTACGTAGGTCACGGCCTCCGGCACCCCGTCCACCAGGTACTCCAACAACCCGGTGCCGCTGTCGAAGCGCAGCAGGTGATGGCGCCAGGCTCGGGGCAGAAGGGGGGAGAGCCCTTCCAGGCGAAGCGAAGCCGGTACGCCGCCTGGCGAAGCCGCGGAAAAGAAATTCACGAACTCCCAGGCCAGGCGCCGGGAGCGCACGGCGCAGCGCAGCTCCTGCGCCACGGCCCGTCCGTCCCGCCAGCGTGAACCGCTCCAGGCCAACACCTCCTCCCCGTCGCTGGCCAGGGAAGGGCGGAGCCAGAACTCGATGGAGAAGTCCCCCCAGCGGGTGCCGCGCGCGAACAGCGCCCCCGGCTGGGGTGCAAGCTGCATGCCCCTGCGTTCCCCGTTGAAGCTGGCGCTCGCCTCCCCCAGGACGCGCACCTCGGGGGAGATCAGGGTCCGCCCCCGCTGGAGGCGGTAATGGCCGGAGGCCTCCCCGTCGTTTTCCCGATTGAAGTGCAGGAGCAGGTCGGTGGGCCCGTCTTCGGGGCGGTACTCGTCCTCCCGCAGGAACAGGTCCGGAGTGTTCCACATTCCGGTCCGCATCACCAGGTTCTCCACGCGCGGGAAATCGCGCCAGCCGTCCTCACGGCCCAGGACGAGCTCCCGCTCGAGGGCCGACAGGCGGCCGCCGCACAGGCCGGTGCAAATGAGAAAGGCTCCCACTGTCAGGCGAGTTCTATTTTTCACAAATCTTCTATAAATTATAATCGGTAACGGCGTCCATCAACATGAACCAGGAGCTCCTGCGCGACAAGGCCCAGGCGGTGCCTGACCGGCCCGGGGTGTACCTCATGAAGAACTCCCGCGGGGAAACCCTGTACATCGGCAAGGCCAAAAGCCTGAAGCACCGGGTGCGCAGCTACTTCTCCGGACCCAAGGACGTGAAAACCCGCCACCTGCTGGCGCGCGTCGCCGACTTCGAGGTCCAAGTCACCGCCAGCGAGGCCGAGGCGCTGCTGCTGGAGAACAACCTGATCAAACGCTGGAAGCCCAAGTACAACATCAACCTCAAAGACGGCAAGACCTACCCCGTGATCCGGCTCACCGCCGAGGAGTTCCCCCGGGTGTACCGCACGCGGCGCATCGTGTTCGACGGCTCCCGTTACTACGGGCCCTACCCCAAGGTGGGGCAGATCGACCTGTACCTCAACCTGATCGACAAGCTGTTCCCCTTGCGCAAGTGCCGGGGGCCGCTGAAGAGCCGCTCCCAGCCCTGCTTCTACTACCACATCGGGCGCTGCAATGGGGTGTGCGCGGGCAAGGTGAGTCGCGAGGAGTACCAGAAGCTGGTGGAAAGGGTGCGCCTCCTGCTCTCCGGGCGCACCGAGGACCTCGTGGCCGAGCTGGGCACCAAGATGAGCGAGGCCGCCGCGGCCAAGGCCTACGAGAAAGCGGCGGTCCTGCGCGACCAGATCGCGGCGGTGCGCACCCTGGCCGAAGAGCAGAAGGTCGTGGACTTCCAGGAGGAGGCGCGCGACTACATCGGCTGGTTCCGCGCGCAGGGGGAGGTGCGCCTCGCGGTGCTGGCAATGCGGGGCGGGCACCTGGTGGGGCGGGACTCCTTCCTGCTGGGCAACGCCGGGCGGGACGAGGAGTTCCTGCCGGAGTTCCTGGGGCAGTACTACGGCGGGCGGGACAGCCTGCCGCGGACCGTGTACCTGCCGGTGGTGGGTGGTCTGGAGGCCCTCCAAGAGTTTTTGCGCGCCCTTACCGGCGCGCCGCTTGCCCTGCGCATTCCCCGCAAGGGCAAGCACGCCCGGGTATTGGGCATGGCCATGG
>CAZMWZ010000059.1:11464-14414 GCA_964570045.1 uncultured Spirochaetaceae bacterium | reverse complement strand
CCCCGACGTCCGCCGGCGGGACGCCGGGCGCAGGCCCGACCTGGAGTTCCGCGCCCTATAAGCCGGTGGCCGGGTCGAACATTCCTTCGAACAGGGCGGTGGACAGGTAGCGCTCGCCGGAGTCGGGGAGCACGACGACGATGGTCTTGCCGGCGAACTCGGTCAGGCGCGACAGGCGCACCGCCACGGCCGCCGCCGCGCCGCAGGAAATCCCCGCCAGGATGCCTTCCTCCCGGGCCAGGCGCCGCGCGAACTCGATCGCTTCTTCGTTCGCGACCTGCTCCACCCGGTCCACCAGCGACAGGTCCAGGTTGACCGGGATGAAGCCAGCGCCGATGCCCTGGATCTTGTGCGGCCCGGGTTTCAGCTCCTGGCCGGCCAGCTTCTGGCTGATGACCGGGCTGGCGGCAGGCTCCACCGCCACGGTAAGGATCTTCTTTCCCCGGGTCTGCTTGAAGTACCGCGAAACCCCGGTGATCGTCCCCCCGGTGCCCACCCCCGAAACCAGCACGTCGACCGCCCCGCCGGTGTCTTCCCAGATCTCCGGGCCGGTGGTCGTTTCATGGATCCAGGGGTTGGCCGGGTTGGCGAACTGCTGCAGCAGCACGAAGCGCCCGGGTTCGGAGGCCGCGATCTCCTCCGCCTTGGCTATCGCCCCCTTCATGCCCTTGGCCCCCTCGGTCAGGTGCAGGACGGCGCCATAGGCCTTGAGCAGCTTGCGGCGCTCCACGGACATGGTCTCCGGCATGGTGAGCACCAGGGGGTAGCCTCGGGCCGCGGCCACGAAGGCCAGGGCGATGCCGGTGTTGCCGCTGGTCGGCTCCACGATGGTCTTGCCGGGTGAGAGCACGCCGCGTTTCTCGGCGTCCCAGACCATGGAGGCCCCGATGCGGCACTTCACGGAGTAGGCCGGGTTGCGGCCCTCGATCTTAGCAAGCACCAGGGCCTTCGAGTCCGGAAGCCGGTTGAGGCGTACCAGGGGGGTCCGGCCGATCGAATAAGAATTATCGAGGTAATAATTTGCCATGAGAAGAAAATAGTAAGCGGCGGACCCGGGTGCAAGCACAATCGGGAGGCAAGAAAAAACCGGGACCATTGGAGAAGGAGCCCGGGTTGGTGTAGAATGGGGCGGCATGCCACCCCTGTTCTGGCTCGACGTGGCGGCGCTCGGTTTCTGTGCGCTGATCGGGGCGAGCCTGCTGATTACAACCCTCGGCGCCGGCACCCGGTGGCTGCTCTCCATCAGCTTCGCCGTGTTCAGCGCCCTGATGGCTCTCTGGGCGGTGGTCGCCCTGGCCCTGAAGTTCACGCTGGGGCTGGGCTTCGGCAACCCGCGCCTGTGGGGGGAGCTGAGCGTGCTGTCCTTCAGCCTGCTGGGGCCCGCGGTGCTGGCCTTCGCCGTACGCTACGTTCAAGCCCGCACGCGGGCCGCTAACCTGGCCGTCCTGGCCGGTCTGGCGGCTATGGCGGCGCTGGCGGTGCCGCTGTTCCGCCACCGTTTCCTGACTGCCCCCCACCTGGCGGCCAACGGCACCACCCTGCTCGCGGTATCCCCGCTGGCGTACGCCGCGGGGCTGCTGCCGGTGCTGTACCTGGTCTGGTCCCTGGTCCTGTTCGTGGCGCATCGCCGGCGCTCCTATACGCCACTGATGGCCGCGAGCACCCTGGTCCTCCTGGCTGGTCTGCTTGCCGGGGGCCTGGTGCAGGCGCCCTTCCCCGTGCTTTCGTTGGCCAACGCCGCGGCCTTGTCCCTGCTGGGCTACGCGACCCTGCGCAGCCAGCTTTTCAACCCGCTGTCCAGGTCCGCGGAGGAGCTGCGGGAAAGGGCGCGCCGGCTGGAGTTGATCGCCGGCATCGGACAGCGGGCCACCGCCATCCTCGAGCTGGATGAGCTGTTGCACCAGGCCATTTCCCTGATCCGCAAGGAGTTCTCCTATTTCAATGTCTCGATCCTCCTGGTGGACGGCCCGGAACTGGTCCTGCGGGCCTCGGCCACGCTGCAGGCGCATGAGGACCACCTGCGCCTGGCCATCGGCCGGGAGGGCATCACCGGCTGGGTGGCGCACACGGGAGAGCCGCTCCTGGTGTCGGACGTGGAGCGTGACCCGCACTTCATGCGCTGCGACGAGGCGGTGCTCACCCGCTCGGAGCTGGCCGTCCCGATCAAGCTGCAGGGCAGGGTGATCGGCGTGCTGGACGCGCAGAGCGCCGAGCTCGCCGCCTTCGCCCCCATCGATCTGTTCACCCTGCAGACCGTCGCGGACCAGCTGGCCATCGCCATCGAGAACGCCCGTCTGTACGCCGAGACCCGTCGGCGCGCCGAGCGCCTGGCCGTGGTCAACCGCGTCGCCGCCGCCGGCGCTACGCTGCGCCTGGACGACCTGCTGGCCACCGTTTACCGGGAGGTCGCCCCGGTGTTCCAGGCCGATGCCTTTTTTATCGCCCTGTACGACGAACCGGCCGGGGAGCTGGACTTTCGCTTCCAGTTGGACGAGGGGAAGCTGGACCCCCCGTCGCGGCAGGCGTTGGGCGGGGGACTGTCCTCCTGGGTGGTGCGCAACTGCCGCCCGCTGCTGATCCGCGATTTCGAGCAGGAGCGTTCCAGCCTTCCGGTTCCGGACATGTGGGGAAGCATGAAGCTGCCTGCCTCCTGGCTCGGCGTGCCCATGCGCCTGGGGGAGAGGGTCACCGGAGTAATCAGCGTGCAGGCCTACCGCCCCCGGGCCTACGGCGAGGAGGAGCAGTTCCTGCTGCTCACCATTGCCGACCAGGTGGCGGTCGCGGTGGAGAACGCCCGCCTTTTCGAGGCCGCGCAGGCGGAGATCGCCGAGCGCCGGCTGGCCGAGCAGGTGTTGAGGGAGTCGGAGGAGAAGTTCCGCAACCTGGCCGAACAGTCCCCGAACATGATCTTCATCAACCGCGGCGGCCGGGTGGTCTACGCCAACCGCCG
>CAZMWZ010000059.1:5692-11364 GCA_964570045.1 uncultured Spirochaetaceae bacterium | reverse complement strand
ATGGGGATCATCACCGACATCACCACCCGCAAGCGCTCGGAGCGCCTGCTGGCCACCCTGAACGCCGCCAACCTGGCCATGGAGAAGGCGGCCAGCCCGGAGGACATCTTCCCCAGGGCCGGGAGCGAGCTGGCCCGAATGGGCTTCAGCACCCTGGTGTATCTCAGCGGCGCCGGAGGCCTGCACCTGGCCTACCACAGCTACGAGCCGGAGCTGGCGCGCGCCGTGGAAGAACTGCTCGGCGTCTCGGTCAGGGAGCTGGCCATCGCCGTGGACGAGGAGGAGGTCATCCGGCAGGTGATGCGGGAGCTGCGGACACTCCTGCTGGACGGGGAGTCGGCGGCCCGGGCGCTGCTCCCCGGCCCGCTCAAAGCCAGGGCCGCGTCGTTAGCCGGCTTTTTGAAGGCAGCACACTCCATCCAAGCCCCTCTGGTCGTGGAGGAGGAGGCCATCGGCATGCTGGTGGTGCAGTCCGGCGACCTGACGGAAGAGGACATTCCCGCGGTCACCGCGTTCGCCAACCAGATCGCCGCCAGCTGGCAGAAGACCCGCCTTATGCAGGACCTGGAGCGCAGCCTGCGGGAGCTGCAGCGCACCCAGGGCGAGCTCATCCAGGCGCAGAAAATGGAGGCGATCGGACGGCTGGCGGGGGGGATCGCCCACGACTTCAACAACCTGCTGACGGCCGTCGGCGGGTACACCCAGCTTCTGCTGGACCGCTTCCCGCGTCCGGACCCGGCGCACGCCGACCTGGAGGAGATCAAGAAGGCCACGTCCAAAGCCGGGGCGCTGACCCGGCAGCTGCTGGCCTTCAGCCGCAAGCAGGTGCTCCAGCCCAAGGTGCTGGACCTGAACGAGGTCATCACGGGCATGGAGAAGATGTTGCGCCGCCTGATCGGGGAGCACATCGAGCTCGCCGTAGCTCTCGCCCCGCAGCTGGGCAGGGTCAAGGCCGACCCGCTGCAGGTCGAGCAGGTGGTCATGAATCTGGCCATCAACGGGGCCGACGCCATGCCCCAGGGGGGGCGGCTGATCCTGGAGACCGCCGACGTGGAGCTGGAGCAGGGGATGGAGCTTTCCCCCGCCGAACTGCGGCCGGGCCCCTACGTCCTGCTGGCCGTGAGCGACAACGGGGTGGGCATGGACCCCGAAACCCAGGGCCGCCTGTTCGAGCCGTTCTTCACCACCAAGCCTCCGGGCAAGGGCACCGGGCTGGGGCTGTCCACCGTGTACGGGATTGTGGCCCAGAGCGGCGGGCACCTCCAGGTGTACAGCAGGCCGGGGTACGGCTCCTCCTTCAAGGTGTACCTGCCGCGCGTGCCGGATCCGGCCTCACTCCCGAGCGCCCCCGTGCCCGCCGAAGAGCTGCGGGGCAGCGAGACGGTGCTCGTGGTGGAGGACGAAGCGGCGGTCCGCGACCTGATCCGCCGGGTGCTGGCCTCTCGAGGCTACACCGTGCTGGAGGCCGACCGGGCCGCCTCGGCCCTGGCCCTGGTGGACGGGCGCGGGGATCCGATTCCGCTGATCATCTCGGACGTGGTCATGCCGGGGGGCATGGGAGGGCGGGAGCTCGCCGGGGTGCTCGCCGGCAAGCACCCGGAGTCGCGCTTCCTGTTCATTTCCGGCTACACGCCCAGCGCCGTCCTGCAGGGCGGGCTCCTGGAGGAAGGGGTCCATTTTTTGCAAAAGCCCTTCAGCCCGGAGGCGCTGGCGCGCAAGGTGCGCGAGGTCCTGGACGGGATCGGCTAGAACAGGTAGCCCATGCCCAGCACCCGGTACAGCTGGCCGGCCAGCCACTGCGGGGGGTGCGGCTTGCCGGGCTCCCGCAGGCGGATGGGCGAATTGACAATCCGCAGCTGGCCGCGGACCAGCTTCCTGTGCAGATCGGGCTCCAGCAGGTTCATGTTTTCGATCACGATGCCCCGCGAGTAGTTCAGGTGCGCGTACTGGATCGAGCCGTCGGGGGAGGATCGTAAGACCATGCCCACATGGGTCAGCGAGTCGTTCCAGGCCCCGTCCCCGTTACGGTCGTAGGTGTTGTCCCAGAAGATGACGTCCCCGGTGGCCGGGTGGGGGGAGGAGTATAGCAGGTTCTCCTTCTCTAGGGTGCGGTACAACCGCATCACTCCGTTGCCGCTGTACTGGTCGAAGTCCCGCGCCAAATCGATGCCCGCGTAGTAGTAGATGGCCAGCACCGTGCCGGTGCAGTCGTAGGGGAAGGTGCGCCCGCGCACGACCAGCTGCCGGCGGCCGAGCATCCGCCGGGCCCCCTCAGCCAAGAGGCGCTGGATGTCCGAGGTTTCCGGCGGCAGGGAGGCCGCGAACGCGGACTGGCGCCCCACCATGCTGGTGCAGGAGAACAGGAGGACGAACAGCAGCAGTAGCGCCGCGCGGACCGCGGGGGACAGATTCATGGTACTGGCGTAAAGATAGGGGGGAGGCTCCCGCGGGTCAAGGCGGGAAATGACGAGCGAGGATGCGCCGGCGCGTCTCCTCGGGGAGGAAGGAGGACCGGACCGCCTCCCGGTTCATCTCCAGGAAATCAGCCAGAGCGAAACCGTACAGGCGGGCGGCGAGCTCGTACTCGTGGACCAGGTCGATGCCCATCAGGTGTGGGTCGTCGGAGTTGAGCGTGACCCGCACCCCGGCGCGGCGCAGCGCCGGCAGGGGATGCGCCTCCAGCGAGGGGACCGAGTGAGTGAGCCAGTTGGAGGTGGGGCAGACCTCCAGGGTCACGCCACCCTCGCGCAGCAGCCGCACCGCCTCCTCGTCCTTCCAGGCCTTGATCCCGTGCCCGATGCGGGATGGCCGGAACAGCTGGAGGGTGCGCAGCACGTGAGCGGCGCTGGTGTTCTCGCCGCTGTGGATGGTGATGCCCAGGCCCGCCGCGCGGGCCTGCTCCACCAGCGGCAGGAATTCCTCCGGCGGCCGGGCGATCTCGGAGTCCGCCAGGTCGAAGCCGAGGATCCGGTGGGCTCCCGGGTGGGGACCGCGGGCGCAGCGCAGCAGGTCTTGCGTGGCCGCAAGGTTCACCTGCAGGGAGGCGGTGCGCGGGAGGATGCCGATCAGCGCCACCTCGATGCCGTAGCGGGCCGCGCCCTCCTGCACGCCGTCCAGCACGGCCTCGAGGATCTCGTCGTTGGCCAGGCGCTTTCCCGCGGCGATGAAGGGGAGCGCGAAGCGCAGTTCGACCAGCTTCACCCCGTCGCGCCAGGCGTCCTCCACGTTCTCGTACGCCACCCGCCGGATCGCCTCGTAGCAGCACAACACCTTCTGCAGAATGCCGAAGCGGGCGATCACCTCGTTCAGGTCGGCCAGGGGGGTGAGCACCCGGGCACGCTCGGCCAGCTCCTCCTGCGAGCGCACGCCCAGGTCCAGGGCGTGGCGTCGCGCCAGCTCCGCGATGGTGGCGAGGCGCACGCTGCCGTCCAGGTGGCGGTGCAGCTCCGCCTTGGGCAGCGCGCGCAGGGTGCGTTCGTCGAGCATATTGAACCCGGCCGACAATCATTATAGCCTGCGCTATGCGCCTGACAACCCGGGAGATCGTGTTTCCCGAGGGGGACCGCCAGGAGATTGCGCACGCGCTGGCCGTGAACCAGCTCGTGGACTTAAACGGCTTCCCCCTGCCTCTGCCCCTGGCCACCACCCGGCAGATCGCCTACCGGGTGCGCCGCATGAGCACCGCCAGCGACCGCAACGGCGAGGTGGTCAGCTACTACCTGGAGCTAGCAGGGCGCGAGGAGCTGGAGGAGGAACGGTCATGATCGTGTTGAGCGGGCCGGACGGGGCCCCGTATCGCCTGGCCCCTACCAAGATCATCGCCTTGGGGCTAAACTACCTCGACCACATCGCGGAAAGCCAATCGGTGCGGGTGCAGGGCTTCGGGAAGGAGGCGCCCAAAGAGCCCGTGCTCTTCCCCAAGACCCCCAACGTCCTGATCGGGTCCGGGGAGCCGATCGTGATCCCGGCTTTCCTGGAGGACTACCGCTTCGAGGAGCCGCGCGTGGACTACGAGGCGGAGCTGGCCTTCGTGGTGCGCGACCGCTGCCGCCAGGTCCCGATCGAGGAGGCCTGGGGGCATATCCTGGGTTTCACCTGCTTCAACGACGTGAGCCAGCGCAACCTCCAGCGCTCCGACCCCTCCGGCTGGTGGCGGGGCAAGTCCCTGGACACCTTCGGGCCGGTCGGGCCGCGGATCGCGGCCCGCGAGGAGCTGGGCGACCCGCAGGCCCTCACGATCCGCTGCCGCCTCAACGGCCGGGTGGTGCAGGAATCCAACACCCGGCACATGATCTTCTCGATCCCGCGGATCCTGTCCTTTATTTCCCGCAACTTCACCCTGGAGGCCGGGGATCTGGTCAGCACGGGCACGCCCAGCGGGGTGGGGCCCTTAAGGCACGGGGACGAGGTGGAGGTGGAAATCGAAGGGATCGGGGTGCTCAGGAACCCCGTGCGCGAAGAAGGGCGGAGCCCACGATCCGGCGGATGAGCTCCCGGTAGCTCATCCCCGCCAGGCTGCACACGATGGGCAGGTCCGAGTGCTCGGGGTGCAGCCCGGCCAGCGGGTTGAGCTCCAGGACGTTGGGCACCCCGCGTTCGTCCTCGCGTAAGTCGACGCGGCCCGCATCGCGGCAGCCCAGGCCGCGCCAGACCGCCAAAGCGGTCTCCTGCGCGCGCAGGGCCTGCCCGTCCGTGGCCAGGCGGTAGTCCACCAGCTCTTCACACTTTTCCTTGTTCACGTAGGAATACACCTCCGCCTCCGCCTCCCCGCGCAGCAGCACGTCCATCGTGCCTACCGCCTGAGCCGCTTCGCCGGTGCCGAGAATGCCGACGGTGTACTCCCGCCCCGGCAGGAAGCGCTCCACCAGCACCGGTTGGCGGAATCCCTCCAGCAGTTCCCGGCAGCGAGCTTCCAGCTCCGCAGGGCCCCTCAGCTTGGAGGCCGCGGTGATGCCTTTGCTCGTTCCCTCGGCGATGGGCTTGGCGAACAGGGGATAGGGCAGGCGCACGCCGGCGATGTCCTCGCTGGAGGCCACCACGGCGAAGTCGGGGGTGGGCAGGCCCAGGTCGCGGATCACCCGTTTGGCCCAGCCCTTGTGCAGGCTGATGCCCAGAACCACCGGGTCGGAGAAGGTGTACGGGATGCGGTAGGCGTCCAGCAACGCCGGCACCTGGGACTCCCGGCCGAAGCCGTGCACCCCCTCGGCGAGGTTGAACACCAGGTCCCAGCGCTCGCCGGCGGCCAGGCGCGGCACCAGCTGGGTCACCGCGCCGATGCGGTCCGGGGTGTGCCCCAGCTCGCCCAGGGCGCCGGCGATGGCGTCGATGGTGCTTTCCCGGTCGAACTCCGCCGTTTCCTCCTCGGAGTACCCCTGGGACAGGTAATAGCTGCGCAGGTCGAAGGTGATCCCGATTCTCGTTCCCATATGCGCCCTACCGTACACGTTCCGCTGCCGCTCTGCAACCCGCGGGCAGGCAGAAGGTCAGGCGGTGGTGATCTGAAGCGGATCCCAGACCCTGGAGAACCCGAAGTCCTGGAAGTGATCCAGGTTTCGGGTGGCGAACTCTGTTACGCCATGATGGCGCAAGCTGTAGGCCAGCGTCCTGCACTCGGATTCCGCGACCCTGAAAACGCCGAGGTCCACGGGCGGTGGAGCCCGCCATTCCCTTTG
>CAZMWZ010000059.1:1793-5592 GCA_964570045.1 uncultured Spirochaetaceae bacterium | reverse complement strand
CCGGAGCACTTCAGCGGCTGGCAGCGCCTCACCCACGGCGGGCTGCTGGCCACGCTGTTGGACGAGGCCATGGCCCATGCCTGCATCAGCAGCGAGGGCAATGCGGTCACCGTGGAGCTGACTGTCCGCTACCTGAAAGCGGTGGAGGTAGGCCAGAACGTGCGGGTGAACGGCTGGGTGCAGGAGGTCAAGGGCCGTGTCCTGGAGACCCGGGGCGAGATCCTGGATGCCGCGGGCCAGGCGGTGGCGCGCGGCCGGGGCCGATTTTTGAGGATGTAGGAGGAGGCGACATGGAGATATACGAGGCCATCCGCGCGCGGCACAGCGTGCGCTCCTACCAGGACCGGAGCGTGGAGCAGGAAAAGCTGGCCCGTGTGCTGGAAGCAACACGCCTGGCCCCCTCGGCCAGGAACGACCAGGAGTGGCGATTCGTCGTAGTCACCGATCGGGCGAAGCGAAAGGCCCTGGCCACCGAGGCCTCCACGCAAGCCTTCATGGCCGAAGCCCCGGTGATCATCGCCGCCTGCGCTCAGACCGACGGCCGGGTCATGCGCTGCGGTCAGCAGGCCTATCCCATCGACGTGGCTATCGCGGTGGATCACCTGACCCTGGCCGCCGTGGCCGAGGGCCTGGGCACCTGCTGGATAGGCTCCTTCGACCCCGCGCAGGTGCGGCGCATCCTGGGCATTCCGCCGGAGATCCAGGTGGTGGAGCTGCTGCTCCTGGGCTACCCGAGCGAGACCGGTACGCCGCCGAAGAAGAACCGCCTGCCGCTGGACTCCATCGTACGCTACGAGGCCTGGTAACCCCGGTCACGGGGAGATTTCTTCCAGCTCCGCCCACTCGTCCCTGATCTGGATTTTGCGCTCGAAGATATTAAGGACGATGCGGTTCAGGATCTCCTTGCCGCTTTCCTTCTCCTCCCGGCTCAGGTTGCCTTGCTGGAGGAGCTGCGAGAGGGTCGTCAGCAAATCCGTCAGGGACTCCAGGCGGTTGGCCGCGTCATCCGGGCCGGACAGGCTCATGTACTGCAGCATCTTGATGGCTCCTTCGATGCGCAGAAGGTTCTGCTCGTCCTGCTGGGCCAAAAACCGGGTGATTCCTCGGATGATCGGATTGTCCGTGGACAGCTCCTGCGGGCGCCTGCCCAGGACCAGAGTATCCAGGGAGACATTGAACTCCCGGGCCAGGTCCTCCAGCACCTTCCCCGGAGGAAGCCTGTCGGTGTCCCAGTAGGCCTGCAGGGTCTGGTACTTGTGCCCGTACTTCTTGCAGAACTGGTGGCGGTTGGAGCCCGCCCGCTGCATCACGGTCTGGATCCGGTTATAGAACTCGTGCATGGCGGCCTATTCCTCGAGCGCGATCGTGTTCACCGCGGTGAGCACTCGCCGCAGCTGACGCTCGCTCAGGCGCTCGAGCTGCTGGCAGATCTGCGTGACCAGGGGGCTCCCGCGGCGCAGATCGAAGGGGGTCTGCTTGCCGGTGATCAGGTACTCTAGGGAGACGCCCAGCGCTTCCGCGATGGCCAGAGCACGGTCTGCGGGCGGTATTCTTCCATACTTTTCCCAGGAGCTCCACGTGCTGGGTTTAATCCCGGTCTGGGAAAGCAGCCAGGAGCGTTTGCGTTCGAGCTCGATGAGCTTGATGTGCACCCGCTTATAAAATGTTTCCATAAACACGATTATATTAGCTAAATACGATCAATAATGCAAATATTTTTTTCGGAAGAGTTGTTTTTTTAGAATTGTGTGCTATAATTATTTTCAAGTATAAGAATATTACGCGAATGCGTAATAAATTAGCAAGGAGGGCAGAGATGAATGCAGTGATCCAAACAATCGGGACGATCGAAGAGAAAAACGGCGCAATCGAAATCCGATTCCAGAAGATCGACGGGATTCAAGGAGGTGCATTGTTTTTTCTGAAAGGCTATATAGACTCCAACAATTCAGCCTACTTTTACCAGCAAATCTCCAATTTCGTCGGTAAGGGATCAACCAAACTGATTTTCGATTGCACAGCACTTACTTACATTTCGAGCACGGGCTTTGGTGCCTTGTTCAGTCTTCTAAAGGAAGTCCGACGTCTTGGGGGGGATATCGTACTTTTTAAACTCACTCCCAGGGTACGGGAGCTTTTTTCAATAATAGGAGTCTATAGCTTTTTCAACGTCATGGAGACCTCAGACTCAGCGCTGTGCTTCTTCGCGGATCAGGACAAGGACGAGAAAGCAAGCCTGTTCCCAAGATCATTCAATTGCCCCATCTGCAGCAAGAAGCTGAGAGTATCAAAGATGGGCCGCTATCGCTGTTCCGAATGCAAGACGGTATTGAGAATCGACGAAGCCGGCGGCGTCCTTCCGGGCGACACGCGCGACGAAGATGAAGGGGGTTTCATACCCGCGAAAACGGAGAAAGCAATCGGTCTAATAGCTGAGCTGGCGCAGCTCATCCAGAAGGCCAGCATAGCGCCGATGGACAAAGCGGCTTTCGACAAAATGTTGAACCAGATCGTCCTGAACATTTACCAGCGGGAAGTCAAGGATGTCTGGGCCGAATTGGAAGAGCTGAAGAATTGAGGTAGTATCCTCGAGGTCGGGCTCCCCATCGCTGGGGAGCCTTTTCGGAATGGCTCATGACGAACCGTCAAGAGAAGCAATTAGGCCTTTTGGACTTTCTCTCGAACCAGGTCGGCATCATCGACGTCGGCAAGGAAAAGCTGTACTGCTCGTGCGACACGTGCAGGGAAAGCCTGGTCTTCAAGACCTGCCAGGCGGTTCGTGACTGGCTGCTGCAACACGAGAACCATGAAACCAGGATCTGGGTCGAAGGCATTGGAAGCCAGGGGAAGATGACGGAGTCTCTAACCGGTGAGGAGGTCGGGATTGAAACCGGCATGGAGCATTTTCTGGAAAAAATCAAGAAACTCCAGCGCCTTGCCGGAAACAATTCCGAGTTGATGGAAGCGTCATCTGCGGCCGCGAAAGCGAAAGAGCTTCTCACGAAGTATCAACTCCTCAAGAAAGATATCGACGCTCTCACGAACAAAGAATGACGCGGATGCCGCAGTAGTCCCGGGGCGTGGCGCTCGGGTGCCTCAGTCTCAACCGGACGGAGGGCCAGTCCTTAAGTTCGAAACGCTGGATCCGGATTTTGCGTTACGTTCGGCGGCCTAGATGAAACATCCCCAGGGCTATGAGCAGGTCCCAGGTCAGGCTTAGCAGCCCGCCGCCCACAGCGAACAGAAACAACAGGCTGAATGCCGGTATGAAAGACGAGCTGACTTCAAAGACCAACAGCAGGGAAAAGCCAATGGTTCCCACAATCGCACTTGCCTTGCTGAAGACTTTGCTCCGCGGCATGACGGTAGACATTACGATGCCGGCAATTACCGACAGCAGGAACCCCAGAAAAGTACCCGGAGTATGGCTCTGCCCCACGGCCAGCATGGCCTCACCGGCCGCGGCCAACACGGACCGTTGGGCCTCGGTCGCGGCGGCCGCGTACCGGCTGCTGAGAGCGAGCATGGAGAAGGCTCGATTCGTCGCGAGGAACACCGCCACCCCGATGAACGCAACGATCATGGCCAGCGTGGCGAGTGCCCTATCGGTTCGCCGGTGGGCGGCATAGAGGGCGTAAAAGATCGGGATCTCCATGGTAATAAAAACAATATTCAGCAGACCGAGGTTGCGCAGCCCAAGGAAGCGACTGCTCTGGAACAGCGTGAACCATTCAACCGCGGTCACCGCACCGACCTTGTAGAGGCTGGTCCAGCCGGCAGGAAGAACGCGAATCCGGCC
>CAZMWZ010000059.1:0-1693 GCA_964570045.1 uncultured Spirochaetaceae bacterium | reverse complement strand
TCCGGCCGTGCGTCGCGAATTGTAAAGGCACTCATACCGGATCTGGATGGCTAGTTGTCAGGTTTGAGCCCGCGAAAGAGCGAGTAAACCTCGTCCTTGAAATCGCTATGCTCATAGGCAAGCCTCTTGGATTCGGACCCTGCTTCCTCGATGATCCTAAGCCAGTCGCTCTCCGGTAACAGACCGCAGGCTTGCTTGTCGACGGCGCTTTGCCGAAGGGTATGGCCCTCTCTCAACAGGTATACTATATGGGAGGAGTAATGGTTATAATCGGGAGCTTCGTCCATCGTCCATTCTAGATATCGCAGTCCCCTCTCCCCCTGGTCGTGACCTCTGTTGCGATGCCGAAGGCCGAAAGTGCTCCGCGGTCCAATCCGGAACGAACAAGACACCGCCGCCCGGGCGGCAATGTACGAACGCTATGGAACGCGTTGTTGCCGCCTCCGGAGCCGAGCTCCAACAGCGTGGTGGGCCTGGTCTTGGAGTTGGAGAGCAGCGGAAACCATGCCGCAAGCTCCGTGTATGGTATGTTTTGTTTCATGCGAGCCGGTGCGCCGCGTCCTGTCTACCCACGCGCGTGGGGCAGCAGCAGGACCTATACGCCGAGCCCAATCAGCCGGAGGCCTATCAGGCAGGCTGGCAATGTATCATCGCCCGCCAAAAATGGAATAATAATTGTGAATTGCGTCCAACGGCGTGCATCAGCCGGGCTTACTTTGGCTGCCCTACCAGTAGGCCGATTATGGGGAAGGATATCAATACAAAGAAAGCAATCCCCATAACCCAATTGAGCCACTTTTTCTGTGGATGATTCACCCAGTAGAACAGAATCAACGACAGGAACAGGGACTGCAGCAGAACCTCGGGAAGGCTCCTCAAGTGGACCCACAACGGGAACACCGTGAAGAGCATCCCCTCCAAGGAGCCAGGCGTTGGCCCGAAGGTGCCGATGATCCCCACCACCACCAGGACGATCCACATCACCAGCCAACCGCTCTTCTTTCCGAAAAACGGCTCACGGAGCAAATAGAAGACGATCCCGAACAGAATCCCCCTGATGGGCTGGAACAACGGCCCCATCATCACCCATGGGTCATTTGTCTGACGCATCATGAGGTTGAGGCTGGACTCGGCGAAAAAACGCGCATAGTCAAAGATCGTAGACGCCAACAGGCCCATGATAAAATAGGTAACGGTATGGGTCACGATCGTCTTGACAACAGCCTCGGCAATAGTTGGCCGTGTTTGACTCATCGCAAGTCTCCTCTCCTGCAAGAAGGCGTCAGGCGCAGCGATTTGTTATAGCTCTTTATTGTGCAAGAAAGACTACGGTAAGTTCCGCCTTGAGCGTATTCCTAGCGTGGCAAGTCGTTTCTTGCCCTTCCTCAGAAAGTTGGACGAGCTCATCTTCGGGCGAGCTCTCGCCGGATCTACTAGCGCGGCAAGTCTATTGAGTGGACCTTGACATCTCCGATGTTGACCCATCGGAGCTCGCCTTTCTCATCTCGCAGCATTAGGAGCGCCCCCGTGGGTTTGTCGTAATTCATCGCTAGTACGCGGTACGCATCATCCGGCGTGAAATTCTTTGCTTGATCCCCTTTGTTGACTTTGACCCTGAAGCCGTGAAAGTACATGTCCCGTGCCTCCTAGACTTAGAGTCTCTCATGAGTAACGACTTTCTGCAAGTGCATGC
>CAZMWZ010000058.1:5201-14532 GCA_964570045.1 uncultured Spirochaetaceae bacterium | reverse complement strand
TGTTGCCCGCCACCGGCAGCAGGGCGTACAGGAACAGCACGATGCCCGCGGGCGCCCACCCCACGCCCCGGATACCGAGTGACGCCAGGAAGGGGGAACGCTGGGCGAGCAGGGCGAGGGGCACGATCAGCAGGCCCAGCAGCGACAGGGTGGGGATGGTCTGCGCCAGGTTCACGACGAAGAACACGTACTTCTCGGAGCGGCTCCTGCGGTGCATGAGCAGGCCCAGGGGCACGCCTACCGCCGCGCCGGCGGCCACCGAGCCGAAGGCCAGGGCCAGGTGCCTGGCGAACTCCGCGGCGAACGTGTCCCGGCGGTTGGCGAATTCCTTGAGCAGGGAGAGCCCTCCCAGCTGGCCGGCCAGCAGCAGGGTCAGGACTGCCAGCGGTCCGGCGAGGAGCACCGCGGACTTCAGCCACGGCGAGCGCTGGAGCTTCCGGCCGCAGGCGAACAGCACCAGGTACAGCCCCAGTACGCATACCCACAGCCCCGCGCCGAGGGACACCCTGGCTGCCGGCCGGGTGGGGTCGGCGAGCCGGCGGGCCGCCCAACCTGCCGCGGCGAACAGCAGCCCCAGGGCCAGGTCGGCCAAAAAGCCGGCCGCCGCGGCCCAGGCGGTGGCCTGGCGCTCCCACAGGGCCAGCAGGACCAGGGCTGCGAGCACGGCCAGCAGGGCGGGAAACGCCCACCCTGCCGCCTGGGCGGCGGACAGGGCGGTCCCGCTCAGGACCCGGCTCGGGCGCAGGACCAGGAAGGGCAGCCCGGCGAGCGCGGCCAGGCTCAGCCCCGCCCCCGCCAGGCCGACCGGGTTCAGGCGCACGGGGATCAGGATTTCAGGAACCCTTTGGCGACCAGGTACTCCCGGGCCACGGCCCTGGCCTCCTGGCCCTCGAAGGCCACCCTGGCGTTCAGGGTCTGCAGGGTTTCCAGCGTGAGGCTCTCGAACACCGGCTTGAGCAGGGGCTCGATCCCGGGGAAGCTCTTCAGCACCGGGCCCCGGATGACCGGGGCGGGCAGGTACACGGGCGGAACGCTCTGCGGGTCCGCCAGGACCACCAGCTTCATCTGCTCCAGGGCGCCGTCGGTGCCGTACACCAGGGAGACGTTGACGCCATTGGTGCCGTCCACCAGGGCCTTGAGCATCTCGGCGGTGTTGCCGCTGGATAGGATGATCAGCTGGTCCTCGCGCAGCTTGAAGCCGTAAGCCTGCTCGTAGCCCGGCAGGCCCAGCCGGTTCTCGACGAAGCCGGCGGCGCAGATCAGCTTGACCGGCGCACCGGAGTTCACGTAGCGGGCGAAGTCGTTCATGTCCTTGAGGCTTTTCTTCTCGGCGAAGTCGCGCTTGACCGCCAGCATCTCGGTGTTGTTGGCCGGGGCCGGGGTGAGCCAGACGATGTCGTTCTTTTCCTTATCCAGCTTGCGGGTCAGCTCGTAGCCGGTCTGCGGATCGGTCCAGCCGGCCGGGTCCTGCCCCTCGTGGTAATACTGCCCGGAGCCGGTGTAGTCCACGACCAGGTCCAGCTCGCCGGCCTCCAGTGCCTTGCGCAGCACGTCCGGAGTGCCGAACTCGGTCTTGTCGTTCACGGGGATCTTCTTGGATTCCAGCAGCAGCACGATCATCTTGCCCAGGATGGCGCCCTCGGAGTCGATCATGGAAGCCACGGTGACCGGAGCCTGGGTCGTTTTCGCGCAACCCGCCAGCAGCAATACGACGGCCAGCGCGCAGGCTGCGACAACCGGCGAAACTCGTTTCGTGTTCATGCTGAAAGAGTAACTCCGCCGGAGGCGGAAGTAAAGAATGGTGGCGCCGGCGCCAGCATCCCTGTCGGGCTTCGCCCTCAGTCCGGCCCGACGACGGTGCCCTCGAAATCCTCCCCGCCGAGGATTCTCTTCAGATTCTCGATGTTCCGTCCCGCGGCCACCACGACGCGCAGCCCGGCGCGCGCGGCTTCGGCGGTGGCCACCGGGTCGAAGGGCACGTTCTTCCCCGGCACCCAGGTCGTGCCCACCATGGCCTGAAGCTCGGCCCAGCTCAGGCGGTCCAGGGGACGGGCCGACGGGTCGACTTTGGGATCGGCGCTGTACACCCTGGCGATGTTGGAGAGGTTCACCAGCGTGTCGGCCTGGAAGCGGCGGGCCAGCAGCACCGCGTCGTAGTCGGTGCTGAAGCCGGGCTTCCAGCCGCCGGCCACCAGCACCCTGCCGGGGAACACCGACACGGCGGTCGGGTCGACGATCACCGGCTGAGGGCAGTACGGCTGGAACAGGAAACGCACCAGCTCGGCGTTCAGGCGCGTGGCGGCGATGCCAATCCAGTCCTGGGCCTCGGCGTCCGCGTCGCTGCGCCCGGCTTCGCTCAGTACGGCGCGGTAGGCGCCCTGGTACTCGCGGGCCGGCCCCCCGCCGCCGCACACCAGGATCACCCGTCGCTCCGCGTCCTTCTCTATATATTCCAGCACCGCCTTGCGGAACGCGCGCAGGAAGGCTACGTCGACCTTGTCCGGCGCGATGATGGAACCGCCCAGGGAGAGCACGTGCACGCTGGCCATGACCCATTATACCCGTGGTTGAGCGGGTTGCAAAAGCACCGCTTTCCCGGTATAAGAACTGTATGGCGGCGATGAAAGTCCTGATTTCCGACAAGATCGAAGAGGTCTGCCCCCGCAGACTGCGCGAGTTCCCCGGCCTCGAGGTGATCGAGAAGGGGGGCCTCAAGCCGGGCGAGCTGCTCGCCGAGGTCAAGGGCTGCGCGGGCCTCATCGTGCGTTCGGCGAGCAAAGTGACCCGCGAGGTCATCGAGGCGGGTGCCACTTTGAAAGTGATCGGCAGGGCCGGGGCCGGGGTGGACAACATTGACGTGAAGGCCGCTACCTCCAAGGGAATCGTGGTCATGAACACCCCCGGGGGCAACTCCAATGCGGTGGCCGAGCTGACCATCGGGCTGTTGATCGCCCTGGCCCGCGAGATCCCGCGCGGGGACGCCACCATGAAGGCCGGCAAGTGGGAGAAGAAGAGCTTCCTGGGCGTGGAGCTGGCCGGCAAGACCCTGGGGCTGATCGGCATCGGCTTCGTGGGCAGCAAAGTCGCCCTCAAGGCCCGCGGCCTGGACATGAAGGTGCTGGTCCACGACCCCTTCGTCTCGCAGGACGAGTCGCGCCGTCTGGGCGTGGACATAGTGGACCTGGACGCGCTGCTCAAGGCCAGCGACTACATCAGCCTGCATCTGCCCCGAACTCCCGAAACCACCGGGCTAATCAACGCGGCAGCTCTGGCCAAGATGAAACGGGGGGTGTATCTGGTCAACTGCGCCCGCGGCGGCATCATCGCCGAGGGCGACCTGGCGGCGGCGCTGGACTCCGGACAGGTGGCCGGGGCGGCCGTGGACGTGTACGAGCCGGAGCCGCCCACGGACTGGTCCCTGGCCAAGCACCCCAAGGTCGTGGCGGTGCCGCACGTGGGCGCCTCCACGCTCGAAGCCCAGAACGTGGTGGCCCAGATGATCGCCGAGCAGGTCGGCGCCTACCTCACTACCGGGAAGGTGAAGTTCGCGGTCAACGCCTGACGGACAACGCCCGACCGGCAACGCCCGACCGGCACCCCGGCCCCGGCGCGAAGCCCCATTCCCGTAGCCTCCTGGGGCGGTTTGCGTTATACTTTATTCCAGGACAAGGCCATGAACGGCTCCGCGGATTTGAGCGAGTTTTTTCGCTCTTGGAAGTACGACTCGGACAACCAGGTGCGCATCATCAAGGCGGACGACGGGCGCGAGGTGCTGCAGATCCGCCAGCCCCTGGGGGTGGAGCAGTACGAGCTGGACGGGCGCCCCGACGGGCTCACCCCGGAAGGCCGCTCCTCCTACCTGGAGGCGTTCCAGGAGCGCCTGGAACGCCACATCGAGGAGAACGGCTCAGCGGCGGGCTTCGTGATCAGCCACGAGGAGTTCGGGCTGCTGCAGAACGAGGGCCTGCTCAACTACTACCGGTACCTGGTCCTGTTCCAAATCGGCGACTTCGAGCGCACCGCCCGGGACACCGGGCATAACCTGGCGGTCTGCGAGCTGGTGGACAAGTACGCGGAGAGCGACGAGGACAAAAAGGACATCCTCCAGTACCGGCCCTACATCCTGCGCATGCACGCCATCTCCAAGGCCATGGTCTCGCTGCACCGGCAGCTGAAGAGCGCCGCCAGGCAGATCCTGGAATCGGCCATTGAGGAAATCGAGAAGATGGACCCGATCGACACCCCCGCCTTCCAGTTCGAGCGCCTGCGCTCCCTGAACTACCTGCGCTCCACGCTCAAGCAGGTGCTGGAGCAGAAGGTGAGCCCGCTGGACCGGCTCAAGCGGGAGCTGGAGGCGGCGCTGGAGGAGGAGAACTACGAGCAGGCGGCCGACCTGCGCGACCGGATCCGCGCACTGAAGAAGGAATTCGAACTGTAGCCGCTATAGCTGCTCCAGTAGGAGTAGCTTCCAGCGCAGCCCTTCGGATATACTGCCCCCCGTGAAATTATTCCGTAGAGCCGCGAGGCCCGACCCCGACGCTCTGGTGCAGGAGCACTGGCGGACCTCCTTCGGCTGGCTGCAGGCCCGCCGGCTGCCCGAAGAGCGGAAACCCGACTACCGCAGCTTCGTACGCCAGGGCGGCTTCCAGCTGGAGATCCTCAAGCCCGACTGCTTCGCCTGGGTGACCGGCCCGTGCAAGTACCGCGACCTGGTGCTGGAGGCCACGCTGGAAATCGACCCGGCCAACGGGCACTCCGCTGCGGGGTTCGTGCTGCGCTACCTCAACGAGGAGAACTTCTATTACTTCCTGGTCTCCGACCGGGGCTCCTTCCGCTTCGACGTGGTATTCAACAAGAACCCGATCCACCTCATCGAGTGGAACCCTTCCCCAACGCTCAAGGCGAGACCCCTGGAGCTGCGGCTCATGGCCCGCGGCGACGGCTTCCACTTCTTCGCCGACGACGAGTGGATCGGCGAAATGACCGATGCCACGATCCCCGAGGGAGCCTGCGGCTTCGCCGCTCAGAACTACTCGGAGGCCTCCCGGGGCAGCTTCCGCCTCCTGGACTACTCCGTGGAGTCGCGCCCGGTGGAGGTGGAGAAGGCGTACTACCGCTGGGTGCATTACCTGCCGGCTCCCCCCGAGCACCGCCTGCAGCTGGCCAGGACCTTCCACGGCATGGGGAGGTACATGGAGGCGGTGGTGGAGTTGAAAAAGGCCTTCCGTCAGGGCGCGGGCGGCGCGGAGGAGCGGCGCCTTCAGGCGGACGCCTGCCTGGCGCTAAAGCTCCACGACGAAGCGCTGGAGGCCCTGGAGCACAGCCTGCGCCTGGATCCGGACCACGGGGAGGCTCTGCTGGCCAAGGCCAACACCCTGTTCCAGTGCCACCGCTTCCTGGAGGCGCGGGACTTCATCGCCTCGATCCGGCCCCGCTTCCCCGACGACGCCGCGCTGGCCAACCTGGCCGGGGCCTGCGAGTACTCACTGGGCAACTGGGACCGCGCCCTGGAGGACTACCGTCGGGCCGCGGAGCTGGAGCCCGACACCCCGCTGTACCTGGGCAACCTGGCCCGCGTTCTGGAACGCCTGGGCTGTAACGGCGAGGCGCTGCAGGCCTATTTGCAGGCGGCCCGGCTGCTGTTCCGCGCCGGAACCTACGACGAGTTGTCCTTCGTGCTGTCCCGCGGTCGCGCCCTCGCCGCCCAGGTCGGGTCCGCCGCCCTGGAGGCGCAGGAGCTGGCGGCCTATGAGGGGAAGATGCTTTTCCACGAGGAAAAACGCGACGAGGCGGAGAGCCTGTTCGCCTCCCTCATCGACGCGGGGTACCCCGACCCCGCCGTGCACTACCTGCACGCCCTGATCCTCATCGGCCGCGGCGCCCGCGGCGAGGCGGAAGCGCACCTGTCGCGCGCCGCGGAGCTGGACCCGTCATTCCCGCTGTACTGGTTCCGCCTGGCGGAGAACCGGCACCTGCTGGGCCGCGACCCCCGCGAGGCCCTGGAGCGGGCCTTCGCCCTGGACCCGGAGGACCATTGGATCAACAACCTGAAGGGTCAGCTCCTGATGGGAGAGGGCCGTCCGGGGGAGGCGCTGCCGTATTTCCGCAAGGCGCTCGCCAAGGCCCCCGCCGAGGTGGACCTGGTCCGCAACGCAGGCGCGGCCCTGCTCGCCCTGGACCGGCCCGCGGAAGCGGTGGAGGCGGCCTCCGCCGGCCTCCAGGCCTCGGGGGAACAGGCGGCGCTGTACACCCTGCGCGGTAACGCCAGGGCGGTGCTGCGCGACTTCCCCGCCGCGCTGGCGGACTATGAGCGGGCCCTGGGCCTGGACCCGGACAATCCCGACTACCTGGCCAACGGTGCGGCCTGCTGCCTGGAGCTGGACATGGTCCTGCGCGCCGAGGAGCTGCTGGACCGGCTGATGGAGGTCGCCCCCAGTTCGGCGGCCTACAACCTGATCGGGAACCTGGCCGTGGTCCAGCAGGACCACCTGCGGGCGGAGCTGGCCTACCAGGAGGCCATGGCCCAGGATCCGGGCAACCCGGAGGTCGCGCTCAACCTGGCCTCCCTGTACCTGGCTCAAGGAGGGTACGCCAAGGCCCGCGCGACCCTGGCCCCGGTGCTGGAGCGCTTCCCGGAGCTGCCGCGCGCCCGGGAGCTGGAGCGCCGGCTGCGCGAGGGCTTTGAGCAGGAGTTGGCCTGCGCCGGCTGCGACCGTCGCTGGTGGGTGCCCCGGGAGGTCCCGCCGCAGTCCTCGTTCAAGGTGCACGGCGAGCCGCCGGGGGAAGCGCCCGCCGGGCGCTGCGCGCGCTGCGGCAAGCTGTACTGCATCGCCTGCGCCAGCCCGCACGTGCGCGAGGGGCAGCTGTATTGCCCCGGCTGCGGGGAGCGGCTGCGCCTGGCCGACGACGCATTGAAGTACCTGTTCCTCCGCTACCTGGAGCCCTAGGTTGACAAAGCGCGGCGATTCCGGCGAGTATGGGATGAACTTGGACACGTTGCGACGTGCTCTGCCGACTCTGCTCCTGCTGCTGCTTTGTACCCACGCCCTGCCGGCCCAGGAGATCCTCACCGCGGAGAGCTTTTTCGACGAGGTTTCCGCGCGCTATGGCAAGCTCCAGGACTACACGGCGCGGGTCAGCATCGCCAAGGGGCAGGAGGTGATGAAGGGCAAGCTGTCCTACAAGAGCCCCAACCAGCTGCGCATCGACTTCACCGACCCGGCCGAACAGGTGCTGGTCACCGACGGCGAGGAGCTCACGGTCTACATTCCGCGCTACGAGGTAATACTGCTGCAGAAGCTCAAGCGCCGCAGCCAGGCCGCCCTGGCCAACCTGGTTTCGGCGCAGGGTCTAACCCTGCTGAAGAAGAGCTACGCGGTGGCCTACCTGATCGGGCAGGACTACGTGCCCCTGGAGGAAGGCTCGCGGGAAATGGTGAAGAAGCTGCGCCTGGCCAGCCGCTCCACCTCGGAGGGCTTCCGCCAGATCGTCATTGCCGTGGCCAGGAACGGGATGATCCGCCGGATCACGGGCGTGACCCTGAACTACGAGGAGTTCATGATGGACCTGACGGACGTGGTCGTGAACCAGAACATCCCCGACACCCGGTTTAAATACGACGCGCCGGCGTACGCCAACGTGTACCAGAATTTTCTTTTTGAAGCGGAAGAGTAGGCACCATGGAGTCACTGGGTCACAAGCTGCGCGAAGCGCGCGAAAAACACAACTACACCCTGGAGCAGATCGCCAGGGACACCAACATCTCCAAGGGTTACCTGGAGGCCCTGGAGGAGGAGAACTTCGGCGTGATCCCGGGCGACACCTACGTGCTGGGTTTCCTGCGCAACTACGCCGAGTACCTGGGTCTCAACCCCGAGGAGCTGGTCGGGTTGTATCGCAACCTTCGCATCCAGGAGCAGCCCATGCCGATGAGCGAGCTGCTGCAGGGCGCCAGGCCGCGCCCGCGCTCCCGCGCCGTGGCGGTCATTCTCGCCGTCGCGGTCGTGGCGGCCGTGGGGGTGTTCCTGCTGGTGCGCTACGTCCTGCCGCGGGGGGGCGAGGCCGCCGCGCGGCAGGACGAGGCACGGCCGGCAGCCTCACCGGGGGAGTTCGTGCTGTCCGATGAGGCCATCACCCGCTGGTATTCCCAGGGCGAGACCGTGAGCGTGCCCATCGACGGCGAGCACTACCGCGTGAGCTTCTCCGCGATCGGCGACCGGCTGACCCTCAAGGTGCCCGGGGGCACCATCGACCTGACCGTGGGCCAGACCCGGCAGCTGGACTTGGACGGGGACATGGCCAACGACATCCGTACCCAGTTGAACGACCTGGACGTGACCGGGTCCAACCGGCGGGCCAACCTGAGCATCTTCAAGCTGCCGAAGACGGGCCAGATCGCCCCGGAAGGCCTCGTGGCCGAGGCCCCGGAGGGCGCGACGGCCGCGGCCGGTCCCGCCGGCACAGTGCCCGTTGCGGGCTCTGCAGCCGCCGGGGTAACCCCCGGCGCAGCCGCGGGCACCCTTCAGGCCGCCGCGTCCCCGGCTTCCCTGGCGGCCCCTGCCGCCTCACAGGCCCCCACGGCCACCCCGGCTGCGGCGGGGGGGTCGTTCGCCGGGCCGCTGGACCTGCAGGCCGCCGGGAGCCCCTCTGCCTTCCGCCTGTCCATCTCCTTCCGCGGCTACGTGCTGCTGCGCTACCTGACGGACGGCGAGAACCGCGACGAGCGCTTCTTCCACAAGGGCGAGACCTTCGCCCTGGACGTGAAGCGTGAGGCCCGCCTGTGGATCTCCAACGCTGGCGCCCTGCGCCTGAGTGTCGCGGGCAAGGACGTGGAGCTGGGCCGTGCGGGGGAGGTGGTGACCCGCACGATCCGCTGGAGCGAGTCGCGCGACTCCGGGGGCTACCGCCTGCAGGTGCTGGCCAGCGACTGACGCTTCCCTCGCTATGACCTTCAGCATCGAAAGCCTCGGCTGCGCCAAGAACCAGGTGGACTCCGAGGAGCTCATCGCCTACCTCCAGAGGGCGGGTCTGCAATGGGTGGCGGAGCCCGAGCAAGCCGAGGCGGTGATCGTGAACTCCTGCGGCTTCATCACCAGCGCCAAGGAAGAATCCATCCGCACCGCATTGGAGCTGAAGAGCCGCTTCCCCGGGAAAAAGGTCCTGCTGGTCGGCTGCCTGGTCGCGCGCTACGGCGAGGAGCTCACCCGGGCGCTGGGCGAGCTGGACGGGTTCGCGGGCCTGCGCGACCCGCAGGCCCTGGAGCGTCTCCTGGTGCCCGGCTCCCCCGGTGCTCAAGTCCCGACAGGGGAGCCGCGCCGTTCCGGCCTAGCGC
>CAZMWZ010000058.1:2710-5101 GCA_964570045.1 uncultured Spirochaetaceae bacterium | reverse complement strand
TTGCTCTCCTTCCCCGGCAGCGCGTACCTCAAGATCGCGGAAGGGTGCGGCAACCGCTGCAGCTACTGCGCCATCCCCCTGATCCGCGGGCCTCTGTCCAGCCGCCCGCGCGCGGAGGTCGTGGAGGAGGCACGGGGCCTGCTGGCCGCCGGCGTGCGGGAGATCGTGCTGATCGCCCAGGACCTGGCCTCCTACGGCGCGGACCGCGCCGGGGGCGGCGGTGTGGGCAGCGCCGAGTCGGTCGTCAGGGGCGAGCTGCCGTCCCTGCTGCGGGAGTTGCTCGACCTGCCCGGGGAGTACTGGCTGCGCTGCCTGTATATCCACCCGGACCACTTCCCGGAGGAGCTCCTTGCCCTGGCCGCCGCGGACTCCCGCCTCCTTCCATATTTCGACTTGCCCTTCCAGCACGCTTCCCCGGCCGTGCTGCGGCGCATGGGCCGGCACGGCACCCCGGAGGGCTACCTGGCCATGCTCGCCCGCATCCGCGCGGCGCTTCCACAGGCAGCGCTGCGCTCCACCTTCCTGGTCGGCTTTCCCGGGGAAACCGAGGAGGACTTCCGTGTCCTCCTGGATTTCCAGCGCGAGGCGGAGCTGGACTGGGCGGGTTTCTTCACCTACTCCCGCGAAGAGGGCACCGCGGCGTATTCCCTGGGTCCGCGCGTGAGCCGCAAGATCGCCGAGAGCCGCAAGAGTGAGCTGGAGAGGGCCCAGCAGGCCATCACCGAGCGGCGGCTGGAGCGCCATGTGGGCGCCCAGCTGGACGTGCTCATCGAGGAGCCGGTGCGCGGCGAGGCCCTGGCCCTGGGTCGGGCGTACCTGCAGGCCCCCGAAGTGGACGGCCTGGTCGTGGTGAAGGCCGCCGGCCTGGAGGCCGGACAGCGCTGCCGGGTGCGCATCGAGCGGCGCAACGGCGTGGACCTGGAGGCCTCGCTTGCCGGCGCCTGAGCCCCCGCCCGCCGCGGACGGGCCTTGTCCCGCCTATCTCGCCGGGCTGAACGAGGCGCAGAGGGAAGCGGTCCTGCACGAGGGCAGCCCACTGCTCATCCTGGCCGGGGCCGGCTCGGGAAAGACGCGGGTCATCACCACCAAGATCGCTCATCTCCTGGAGGCCCGCGGCTACCCGCCGGAGTCGATCCTGGCGGTGGCCTTCACCAACAAGGCGGCCGAGGAGATGCGCGAGCGGGTGCGCCGGTTTTCGCCGACGGGCGCGCAGGTGATGATCAAGACCTTCCACGCCTTCGGCGCCTGGCTGCTGCGCCGCTACGCAGAGGCGGCGGGCCTGGCGCGCGACTTCACGATCTACGACGACGAGGACTCCCTGGCGCTGCTGCGCGTGGCCGTGGAGGGGCGGGTGGGCAGGGACCGGCTGCGGGAGCTCTCCGCCCGCATCGCCCGGGCCAAGGACCGCTGCCTGGCCCCGGAGGATGACCTGTCGGTCTTGAGCCTCGGGGATCTGGGCGCCGAGGTCGACTTCGCGGAGGCCTACCGCCTGTACCAGGAGCGCCTGCGCGCCGCCGGCTGCCTGGACTTCGGGGACCTGCTCCTGGAAAGCGTGCGGCTGCTGGCGTCCCGGCCGGAGGTGCGGGCGCGGCTGCAGTCCCGCTTCCGCGCGGTGCTGGTGGACGAGTACCAGGACTCCAACCACGCCCAGTTCCGCCTTCTGGAGAAGCTATACGACCGGACCAACTACCTGTGCGCCGTCGGCGACGAGGACCAGTCCATCTACAGCTTCCGGGGCGCCGAGCTGGACAACATCCTGAACTTTGCGGGGCATTTCCCCGGCACCCGGGTCATCCGCCTGGAGCAGAACTACCGCTCCTCGAGCAACATCCTGGAGGTGGCCACCCGGGTGGTGGAGCGTAACCGGCGCCGCCTGGGCAAGACCCTGTGGACCCGCCGGCCCGCCGGGCCGCCCGTGGAGCTGGCCGTGCTGGAGGACCAGGAGGCCGAGGCCCGCTTCTGCGCGGAGGCGCTGGCCGACGGAAAGCTCGCGAGCAGCGCCATCCTGTACCGGATGAACTTCCAGTCGCGCGCCTTCGAAACCCTGTTCACCCGGCTGGGAATCCCCTTCCGGGTGGTCGGGACGGTGCGCTTTTACGAGCGCGAGGAGGTCAAAGACGCCCTGGCCTACCTGGCGCTGGCGGCCAACCCGTGCGACGAGATCGCCTTCCGCCGCGCGGTCAACCGCCCGCGGCGCGGGGTCGGGGCGCGCAGCGTGGAGGCGGTGCTCAGCGAGCGCGGACGCGCGGGCGGGGACCTGCTCGCCGCGGCCGCCCTGGCCGGCGCGAAGCCCGGCGCCGTAAAGGGCCTGGCCGCCTTCCGGCAGGTGATGCAGACCATGCGGGAGGCCTTGGGCCGGGAGCCTTCGACCGGCCTGGACCGGGTGGTCCT
>CAZMWZ010000058.1:0-2610 GCA_964570045.1 uncultured Spirochaetaceae bacterium | reverse complement strand
ACGGTCCTGGCGGGCCTGTTCCTGCAGCTCTACGCTCACCGCCCGCTGTACGGCTTCCTGCTCCTGTTCAATCTGGCCTTCCTGGGCAGCGCCGGCTCGACCCTGTTCCTGACCCTGCAGCACGACCCCAAGGGCCGGCGGGTGGAGCAGGACCGGGCGGGCCTGCCGGCTTTTCTACGGGAGCTGCCGCACTCCAACTACGGGCGCTTTGTGGCCTTCAACTTCCTGCTGTACTTCGGGACCTTCCTGTCCAGCCCCTTCGTGGTGCCCTACATGCTGAAGGAGCTCGAGTTCAGCTACCTGGAGTTCATGGTCGCCACCTCCCTCACCAGCCTGTTCAAGTTCGTGGCCATGCCCCTGTGGGGGCGTCTCGGGGACCGCTACGGGAGCAGGAAGATCCTGGTGCTTTCCGCCTTCCTGGTCTGCACCACCCCCTTCACCTGGTTTCTGGCCCGCTCCTTCACCGGGGTCTGCCTCATCCAGGCCTGGGGCGCTTTCGCCTGGGCGGGCTTCGAGATCGCCGCGCTCTCCTTCGCCTTCGACACCATGCCGGTGGCGCTGGTAACCGAGCAGACCTCTTTCCTGCTGCTGTTCCGCGGCGCGGCGACCCTGGCCGGGGGGCTGGCCGGCAGCGCCCTGCTGCCGAGGGTCGCGGTGGCCGGCTCGCCGTACCTGGCGAGCTTCCTGATCTCGGGGTTGTTCCGCCTGCTGGTCGTTTTCCCCCTGGTGCTCCTGGTTCGCGAGGAGCGCCCGGTGCAGCGCATCTCCTATCCGGCGCTGTTCGCCAAGCTGCTGTCCATGGCGCCGCGCGCGCTGCTGCGCCGCTGGTTCCCCGGGCGGCCCGGTTGAGCCGCCGGGGGGAAGTGAGTACAATCTCAGGCGACATGCACCCGGACTTGCGTAGCCTCATACCCCCCATCCGCCGCGCGCGCGCCTACCGGCTGTACGACCACCGGGGGAGGCGCTTCCTGGACCTCTGGCAGAACGGAGGACACACGCTGCTGGGCCACCGCGGTCTGCATTTCATGGGCCTTTTAAAAAACATGATGTCGCGCGGACTGCTGGCGGACATTCCGGCGCTGCAGGCCCGCCACCTGGAAAAGGCCCTCACCTTGCACCTGCCCGGCTACCCGTGGGTCCGCATCACCCGCTCCGCCGACCAGGCGCTGCACCTGGCCTCCCTGTTCCTGGGGCGCGAGGTGAACCCGGAAGAGGTCCTGGACCCAGCCCTGGACCCGCCGGAGCGCGTGGCGGAGGTGGCCCGCTGGCGTCCCCTGCTGGACTTCCCCACGACGGTACCCGGGCGGCCGCGGGTGCTCTTGCCGGTCCTGCCCTTCGCGGCGGCGGGGGCGCCCGCGGCGGCGTGTTTCAACGCCGAGCCTCCGGAGGGCTTCCCGAATTCGGAGCCGCTGTCCCCGGTCCTGCTGGCCGGGGCGGCCCGCAGCCTGCACGACCTCGCCCGCTACAGTCTGCCGGAGTGGTATCGGGAAGACCTGCTCGCGGCGGCCCCGGGCTGGGCTCAGCGCGGGATCTACCTGCGCGCCGAGTGCGGACAGGAGCGCTACGCGGAGGTCTTCCGGGCGTTTCTGGCCGCGGGCGTGCTGCTCCATCCGTGCTACCCCGGGCCTTCGATCCTGCCGGCCGAAGCCTCACCAGGGGAGGTGGCTAAAATGATTCAACTTTTCCGGGAAAACCCGGGAGAATAAGGTATGGACAGCATGGCGGGTTTCGTTCTGACCCTGTCCCGCCTGGGGGTTGGGGCCATCGGCACGTTCTTTGCGATCCTGCTGTGGTCCCAGTCCCGGGACGCCGCCTGGGTGTTGGTGATCATCGGCACTCTGGTGGCCTACGTGGAGGTCGTGTTCTCCACCCTGGAGAGCTTCGGCATCGTCACCGGCGAGTTCTTCTTCGTGTCCGGTTTCCCCGTGCTGCGGATCGTGCTAGCCAACCTGCCCATGGCGCTGTTCACTTGCGGCTTCATCGCGATGATCGCGCGCCGGCGGCCGCGCTGAGAGGGCCTACAGCTTGGCTTCCAGCTGCTTGATCTGGTCGCGCAGCTGGACGGCCTCCTCGTAGTTCTCCTCCTCCACCGCCTTCTCCAGCTCTTTCTGCAGAAAAGCGATCTGGGCGTGGACCTCGGAGCTCTTGGTGGTCTTTTCGGCGTCCGCGGCGGTGATGGGGATTCCGGCTTCGTCCACCACCCCTTCGTCGATGAAGATGGGGCACTTGGCCCTGACGGCCAGGGCCACGCAGTCGGAGGGGCGGGAGTCCATGACGATGTCGGCCCCGGCGCGGCTCAAGATCAGGCGGGCGTAGAAGGTCCCCTCCTTGAGCTCGGTGATCTCGATGCGCGAGATCTTCACCTCCAGCTGTTCCAGCGTGGCGATGAGCAGGTCGTGGGTCAGGGGGCGGGGCATCTTGTGGCTGGCCAGCCCGATCAGGATGGCCTGGGCCTCCAGCGGGCCGATGAAGATGGGAACCGCGACCTCGGAGCCGATCGGCTTGATCAGCACCGCGCTGCCCTGCTCGGCCTTGGCTACCGTCCAAACTTCCGCCGGAACCAGCATGACTCTATCATAGATAAAAAAGAGGCCGCCGGCAACAGCGCCG
>CAZMWZ010000057.1:11190-14624 GCA_964570045.1 uncultured Spirochaetaceae bacterium | reverse complement strand
CCGGGTCGAAGCCCGTCGACGGATTGGAAAGGAAAACCACGGGCTTGTCCGTGCGGCCGGAGACCTCCGCCGCCGCCCGGGCCACCGCCGCGTACTGGGCGACCTGCCTGGGGGCCATCCCCCCCGGAACATCCTGGGAGACCAGGAGGAGGTCCGCGGCCGGCTCCTCGACGGCGGCCTGCAGGAACGCGCCGTAGGTCTCCTCCACCCGTCCGAAACCCCAGGCGTCCAGGGGGTTGTCGATCGAGGCGTAGGGCGGGAGAAGCTCCCGGACCCGCCGCTTCCCCTCCTCGGACCAGGCGGGGAAACGCAGGGCGAGGGGCTCGCCCAGGTCCCCTATCAGGCTGATCACCCCTCCGGAGAGGGTGGTGGCGAAAATGCCGTCGCCCGCCGGCAGGCGCCGGCCCAGCTTTTCGAACAGCTCGGCGGCCTCGAACATCTCGTCCAGATCGTTCACCCGGATCAGACCCAGCTTCCGGAACAGGGCGTCCTGCACGTCGTCGGCGCCGGCCAGCGCCCCGGTGTGCGCCGCCGACGCCCTGCGGGCCATCTCGGAACGGCCCACCTTGATCAGGAGGACCGGCTTGCCGGCCGCGCGCGCCCTGCGGGCGATTTCGGGGAGCCGCTCGGGGCGGCGGAACTGCTCGATGAAGGCGGCGATCACCCGCGTGCCGGGGTCCTCGACCAGGTATTCCAGGTAATCCGTGGCGTCCACCACGGCCTCGTTGCCCGCCGAGAGAATCAGGCTGTAGCCCAGGCCCCGGTTGGCATTGGCCACCTGGATGCAGATGTAGCCGCTCTGGGCGACCACGCCGATCCCGCCCGGGAGGATTTCCCGCGGGGCCGGGGCGCTGTAGGCGCCGGCGCGGCCGTTGAAGTTGAGAATGCCCACGCAGTTGGGGCCGCAGAAGCGGATGGAGTAGCGCCGGCAGATGCCCGCCAGCTCCTCCTGCAGCTTCCGCCCCTCGGGTCCTGCCTCCGCGAAGCCGTTGGCGAAGGCCCAAGCGGCCCGGGCGCCGATCCGTCCGGCCTCCTCCAGCACCCCGAGGACCTGGCCGCGGTTGAGCAGAATGGCCACCAGGTCCACCTCGTGGCCGGCTTCCCGCACGGCGGCCAGCGACGGGTAGCAGGCCATCCCCAGCACGCTGGGGTAGCGGGGGTTCACGGGGTACACCGGGCCGGCGAAGCCCAGGCGGCGCAGGTTCTCTAGTACTTGCAGGCCCGGCCCCGGGTTCTCGGAAGCGCCGACCACGGCGATGGAGCGCGGCGCGATCAGGGGCTGCAGGTCGCTCAAGGCAGCCATCAGCTCCAGACGGGCGTGCGCCACTCGGGGTGGCGCGGATCCTCGCCGGTGACCACCCGGCGATAGGCGTCGGCGATGGCCCGGGCGACGGGGCCGGTCCTGCCTTCCCCGACCGGGAGGCGGTCCACGGAGGCGACGGGCATGATTTCCCAGCCCGTGCCCACGAAGAACACCTCGTCGGCCAAGTACAGCTCCGTGCGGTCGACCTCCCGTTCCTGCCACGGGACCTGCAGCACTTCCGACAGCAGGGTGAGCACCGTGTCGCGGGTGATGCTCTCCAGGATGCCGGCGGTGACCGGGGGGGCGATAACCCGGCCGCCGCGCACCAGCAGCAGGCAGGCACCGGGCCCTTCGGTCACCTTGCCGCGGTCATCCAGGAGCACGGGCCAGTCGTAGCCGTTCACCGTGGCCTCCATGGCCGCCAGGCGCCCGTTGTGGTAGTTGGAGAAGCACTTCAGGCGGGGGGGCAGCACGTTGTCCGAGATGCGAGTCCAGGAGCTCACGCAGACGTGCAGCGCCTGGCCCATGTCCCGGTACGAGTCGAAAGGCCAGGAGTCGATGACCAGCTCCGTGGGTTTGCCGGGTTGGGGCTGGAGCAGCTCGCGGACCATTCCCTTCTGGAAGACGTAGGGCCGGACGTATACGCTGCGGCGGTACTCGTTGGCGCGCAGCAGCTCGAGCACCGCCCGCTCCAGCTGCTCCCGCGTGTACTGGAAGCCGTAGCGCACCATCTTGATCGAGGCCAGGAAGCGGTCCAGGTGCTCCCGCAGGCGGAAAACGCACAGCTGGGACTGCGACTCGCTCCAGTACGCCTTGAGGCCTTCGAAGATCCCCGCCACCGAGGCGTGGCCCACCGCGTTGACGTGGATCAGCGCCTCGCCCCAGGGGATGATCTCCCCGTTGCGCCAGATGTAGGAGGCGACCTCTTCGGAATAGATTGCCACTGCGCGACCCCCCGACCCGCCTGCGGGCGCCTTCGGACGCTGACCGCATGGCGGAATGCCATTCCGTTTTCGGATGTCTCGGTATAGCACGCCCGCCCGGCGAGGTCAAGCCGGACCGTGCCCGCCGCCTTGACAGCTGCCGGAGCCATGGCTACGCTGCCAGGACGCTACATGGAGGAACAAGCGATGAAGGTCCAGGTGAAGAACAACGTGTACTGGGTCGGAAAAACGGATTGGGAGCTGCGCAAGTTCCACGGCGACGAGTACTCCACCCATCGGGGTTCGACCTATAACTCCTATCTGATCAAGGAACGCAAAACCGCGCTCATCGACACGGTCTGGGCGCCCTTCGCCCGGGAGTACGTGGATAATCTGGCCGCGGAGATCGACCCGGACAGCATCGATTTCGTGATCGCCAACCACGCCGAGGTAGACCACAGCGGCGCCCTGCCGGAGCTGCTGCGCCGCATCCCCGGCAAGCCCGTTTATTGCACTGCCAACGGGATGAAGTCGCTCAAGGGCCACTACCATCAGGACTGGGATTTCCGCCCGGTCAAGACCGGAGATCGCCTCAGCCTGGGCGACAAGGAGTTGGTGTTCGTGGAGGCCCCCATGCTGCACTGGCCAGACAGCATGATGTGCTACTTGACCGGCGACGCCGTCCTGTTCTCCAACGATGCCTTCGGGCAGCACTACGCCTCTAGCTCCCGCTTCAACGACGAGGTCGACCAGGAGGAGCTGTTCCGGGAGTGCCTGAAGTACTACGCGAACATCCTGACCCCCTTCAGCAAGCTAGTGGAGAAAAAAATCCGGGAAGTCCTGGCGCTTGGGCTGCCTTTGGACATGATCTGCACGAGCCACGGGGTGATCTGGCGGAAGAACCCGGTGCAGATCGTCGAGAAATACCTGGCCTGGGCCGCGGAGTACCGGGAGAACCGGATCGCGGTGGTCTACGACACCATGTGGAACGGGACGCGGGTCATGGCCGAGCAGCTGGCCGAAGGCCTGCGCGCGGCGGGGGGCGGCGCCGAGGTGGTGCTGCACAATGCGGCGAAGACGGACAAGAACGACATCGTGGCCGACATTTTCCGCTCCAAGGCCCTGGTCCTGGGGTCGCCCACGATCAACCGGGGCATCCTGACCTCGATCGCCGCCCTTCTGGAGGAGATCCAGGGCCTGGGCTTCCG
>CAZMWZ010000057.1:0-11090 GCA_964570045.1 uncultured Spirochaetaceae bacterium | reverse complement strand
AAGGACTGCCGCGGGGAGTTGATGTCCACCCCGCTCACCTGGAACAGTCCGTGCCGGGCGCAGAGGTGTTGCACGCGCTCAAGCTGCTCCGGGGTGTTGCGGTTGGGCATATAGGTCACGGCCTGGAAGCCCAGTGCCGTGATGACCCCGAACAGCTCTTCCAGGTAGCCGTCCTCGAAGCGCTGCGCCTTCTTGTCTCCCGTCACCGACTCGGTGATATCCCCCAGGTAGGCGTAGGCGCTGATGGCCCCGATGCCGTGGGCGAAAGAAAGGATCTCCCGCACGCCCGGGCATTCGGCGCGCGCCTCCTCGTAGAAGGCCTCCACCAGGTCGCTCTTCAGCACCCCGAGCAGGTCGTAAGGGTAGTGGGGGTTGGCCTCGTCCAGCAGGAGCTCGCGCACCTTCGCCACCAGCGGCAGCCGGAGCTCACCCTCCAGGAGCGCGACCAGGGGGCGTCCCCGGCCGCACAGCTCAATAAGCCGGTTGGCCAAGGCAAAGAGGATGTGCCGTTCGGTGACGGTGCCGTCCTCCTGGTGATGCGAAAGGGGCAGCACGTCCCGGTGGAAGTCCAGGGCCAGCTCCGGGTGAGCGAGCAGCGAGTTCAAGCGCTCCACCATGCGCCGGTTGCGCCGGTTGCGCTCGGCCTGCAGTGGGCGGAAGTACTCCCGGACCTCCGCGATGCGGGGGTGCGGTACCCCGTGCAGGGCGATGTAGGACACCGAGAGCTGGTCGGGATTGTTCAGCCGACGGCCCTCCAGGGGCGTGCCGGCGAAGTCACAGCGGCATTCCAGCCCGACGGTGGTGGCCAGCCCGGCCGCCCGCCCCGCCGCGGTGAACTCCTCGGCCCCGCTGAGCGAGTCATGGTCCATGATGCCGGCGGTGGCCAGGCCGGAGGTCGCGCTCATCCAGACGGCCTTGGCGGGCGAGTAGGGGGAGAAGGAGTAGAAGGTGTGGATGTGGTTGTTCACATCCTCCCCCGTGGGGCGAACCGCCGGCTTCCCGCCCGCGCCTGCCAGCCGCCGCAGGGCCTCCAGCCGTTGGGGGGCCTGCGGGTCGTTGAGCTCGGCGATGCGTTCGTTCTTTTCCGCGGCGGTCATGCGCGGCATCATAGCACGCCCGGCCCGAGCGTTGACAGTTCCCGAGTCCGGCGCTAAGATACGACGTCCGCTATATAGGAGGAAAAGAATGCGCCGTATCCGCGAGGGGCTCGCTTCCCGCGAGCAGTTCGTCGTCACCTGCGAGCTGGTGCCCGGCAGGGGGTACACCGGGGCGGGGATCGACAACATCCTCAAGTTCGCCGAGGAGGCCCGCGGCTCGCGGCACGTGTACGGCCTGAGCATCACCGACAACGCGGGCGGCAACCCGGCGCTGTGGGCCGACGTGCTGGGCCCGGAGATCGCCACCATCGGCTGCGACCTGATGGTGCACTTTTCCTGCAAGGACATGAACCGCAACATGATCGAGGCCCGGGCCTACGCCATGAAGCGCGCCGGAATCACCAACCTGCTGGTGATCACGGGGGACTACCCGGTGACCGGCTTCTTCGGGCAGCCCAAGCCGGTATTCGACATCGACTCGGTCACGGCCCTGCACTACCTGCAGGAGATGAACCGCGGGCTGGAGGTGGGCGTGCCCGGAAAAATCCTCCGTCTGGAGGCCACCGACTTCCTGCTGGGGGCCGTGGCCTCGCCCTTCAAGACCACCGAGGCGTCGGCCGTCATGCAGTACCTCAAGCTGGAAAAGAAGATCCGCGCCGGCGCCCATTTCGTCGTGACCCAGCTGGGCTATGACGCGCGCAGGTCCGCGGAGTTCATACGCTACGTGCGCCAGGTCCTGCGCTCGCAGATCCCCGTGATGGGCAGCGTGTACGTGCTTTCCGCCGGAGCGGCCCGCTTCATGAACCGCGGCGAGGTCCCCGGCTGCTACGTCCTGGACCGGTTGGTGGAGGACCTCGCGGAGGAGGCCAAAGCCTCGGACAAGGGCAAGGGGGCGCGCCTGGAGCGGGCCGCCCGGCAGGCGGCCTTCCTGAAGGGCCTGGGCTACAACGGGGCGCATATCGAGGGCCTGAACCTCAAGTACGCGGACGTCCGCGAGATCATGGAGCGCGCGGAGGCGATCGGCGCCAACTGGCGGGACCACGTCGAGCAGTTCGACTACTCGCCGGCGAACAGCTTCTTCCTGTTCGAGGGCTCGGAGCACTTCGACTTCGTGAAGGCCGGCGCCCCCGCGGCGCTGCGGCAGACCCGCCGCCCGCGGATCTTCAACCCCGTGTTCTGGGCCATGCGGGTGCTGCACCACCTGATCTTCATCGAGGGAACCCCGGGCTACAAGCTGATGGCCCGCCTGTCGCGCTTCGCGGAGAAGAAGCCCTTCTGGTACCGCCTGGCCAGCTTTTTCGAGCTGGCCGTGAAGCGCCTGCTGTTCGACTGCCGGCAGTGCGACGACTGCGCCCTGTTCGAGCTGTACTACGTGTGCCCGGAGTCGCAGTGCCCCAAGGCTCAGCGCCAGGGCCCCTGCGGGGGCAGCCGCAGCGACGGGAAGTGCGAAGTGTTCGCCGACCACACCTGCATCTGGGAGCTGGTCTACCCGCGCGCCCGCAACCGGCGGCAGCTGGACAAGCTGCGCTACATCATCCCGCCGCGCAACTGGAAGCTCTACGAGACCTCCTCCTGGATCAACTATTATTTGAAGTACGACCATTCGGCGGTGAAGATCGAGCTGCCCGAACACCCCAACTAAGCGGTCTGGCGGCATCCACAACGGGCCGTCTTTCGCGACCGGCCGCACGAAATTATTTGACAAATTCACTCGGATATAATACAATCCCGCAGAAATAAAATCGCGTAGGAGGGACGAGAATGCGGAGGTTCATGACCTGTATCCTGGCTACTGCCCTGCTGCTGCTGCCGGTGCTGGCGGTCGTCGGGGGGGGGAACGCCGAAGCGGAGCAGACGAAAGCAGATTTTGCCAGGTTGAACAGCGAAGTGGATGGGCTCAAGGCGAAGCTCGCGGCGGGCGTGACCCGCGGGGATTTCGGCGCCGCCTGTGCCCAGTGCCACGGCGCGGCCCCCAAGTACCCGCTGCTGGGCGCACGCCTGGGCTACGAAACCTCGGGTCACAAGAACAACGACAATTCGTTCTACGCCAACGGCGGCGGCTGCCAGCAGTGCCACACCAACGAGGGTTTCATCGAGTTCACGAAGACCGGTAAGACCGACGACAAGGCCTTCGTGCGCTACCCTTCCCAGCCCAACTGCGTCACCTGCCACACCCAGCATGAGAGCTGGGATTTCACCCTGCGGACCGTCAAGCCGGTGAAGCTGGCAGACGGCTCGCTGTTCGACCTGGGCAAGGGCAACCTGTGCGCGAGCTGCCACCAGGCGCGCGGCGACGTGAAGGCCAATGTGAAGGCCATGGCCGCCAAGGACCTGCGCGCGACCTGGGGAGCGCACCACGGGCCCCAGTCGGACGTCGTGAACGGCACGAATGCTTGGGAGTTCTCCGGCAGAACCTACTCCAGCTCTCCACACAAGGCCATTCTCACTGACGGCTGCGTGCAGTGCCACATGGCGCTGCCGACGGGCCGCTACAGCCTGAACCCGGCCATTGGCGGGCACAGCTTCAACATCGCGGGTGAGGTCCACGAGGCGCCCAAGGTGAACACCGCCGGCTGCCTGGCCTGCCACCAGGACATCAAGCAGCTGGGTGCTACCGAGTTCTTCGACCTCAAGGCCAAGGCCGATTTCGACCAGGACGGCAAGCTGGAAGTGGTTCAGCAGGAAGTGCAGGGTCTCTTGGACGCCTTCGTCAACGAGAAGGGCACCGGTGTCCTGCAGACCATGAGCCCGCCCATGTTCAAGAAGGACGCCAAGGCCGCCTTCCTGGAGCTCTCCGCCGGCTGGGCCGGGACTCAAGCCGGGCAGTGGAACGAGGCCCAGGTCGCGGCGCTTTGGAACTATAAGTACCTCCTGGAGGACAGGAGCCGGGGCGTGCACAACGCCACCTACACGCTCCAGGTGCTGTACGATACCCTCAAGGCGCTGGACCCGAAATACGACGATTCGCTGCGCCCGTAGCCACTCGACGCGAAGCTAGCGGCAGGCGCCCGGCCCCGTGGCCGGGCGCTTTTCGTTCGCGGAGCGCGTACTGGAAAGCAGGCCACGATTCCATTATACTAAAATCCTTATGATCGCCTTTAAAAACCTGAAAGAGATTCTGCAGATCACGCTGGAATGGGAAGAAGGCCTGAAGGACTTCTACGACGTGGCCGAGTTCGCGCTGAAGAGCGAGGCCTCCAGGAAGGCGGTCCGCCTGCTGCGCGCGAAGCTGGAGGAAAAGCTGGCAGTGCTGCGGGGGGTCAAGGCGGAGGACTTCGGCAGGACCGAGTGGATCCGCTTCACCCTGGACTACAAGCCGGAGGACCTGATCCCGAAGCTCGGGCGCGGGGCCGCCGCCGAGGAGATCTTCCGGCACCTGGTGGAGTTCCAGGGGAAGTTGGCCGGGGTGTACGCCCGCATCGCGGAGACCATCGTCTCCCGCGGCCAGAAGGAGCTCTTCGAGTCGCTGGCCCGCTTCAAGAACGAGCAGGGCGCCGAGGTCCGTCGCCTGCAGGAAAACTACCGGCCGGACTAGCGCACTTGGCCTCCAAGATCGATTCGTCGGAATACACGGAGCTCAACCGGGTCATCGGCTGGTTCATCGTCCTGCGCTGGATCGCCTGCGCCGGGGTCGTGGCCACGCTGGCGGCGGTGCGCCTGGCCCGGCTGTACGACCTGCCCTATCCGCTGCTGTTCGCCGTCACCGGCTTCTTGGGCCTGCTGAATCTGTCCTTCGCGGCCTGGTTCCGGCTGCTAAAGAGGGGCAACCTGAGCCGCCGGGAAACGGCGGCGTTTTTCCACGCCCAGATCGTCTGCGACTTCACCCTGCTGTTTTTCCTGGTGTACTTCACCGGCTTCCTGGAAAACCCCTTCTGCTTTTTTTTCGTGTTCCACGTCCTGTTGACCGCCTTCATCTTCTCCTCGAAGGTGGTGTACGCGTACGTGGGCGCCCTGGTCACGCTGATCGCGGGGGCATTCCTGGCCGAGTTCCTGCAGCTTGTCCCGCATTACAGCCTGTGGGCCCCCTCCGCAGGCTCTTACCTGAGGCAGAACCTGCCTCGGGCCGCGGGGCTGGTTTCCATCCTGTTGATCTCCGCCTATCTGATCACCAGCATCAAGCGCCGCCTGGAGGAGAAGGGCCAGCGCATCGAGGTGGAGCTGGACCGCTACAAGAACCTGGACAAGATCAAGAGCAACTTCATCCTGCAGGTGACCCACGAGCTGCGGGGGCCCATTGCCGCGGTCAGCGGGTACCACGAGATGCTCCTGCGCGGGATCGGCGGGCAGTCGCCCCCCCAAACCCTGGAAATCGTGCGCAAGGCCAACCACCGTACCGACAACCTGTTGACGATCATCGACGAGATGATCGACTACGCCTACATGAAGTCCCAGGGCGAGGTCCGCCCGGCCAGGAGCAGGCTGGCCCTGCGGGCCGCGATCGAGGAGAACCTCGAGCTGCTGGAAACCCAGGCCGCGGCCAAACAGATCACGCTGGCCGCCAACGCTCCGAAGGACCTGTGGGTGCCGGCCACTCGGGATCTATTGAAGATCATCCTGGGCAACCTGGTGCACAATGCCATCAAGTACTCCCCGCCCCGCACCACGGTCAGCGTGACCGCGCAGGCCGAGGGGCAGGAGGTGCACGTTTTGGTCCGCGACGAGGGCTACGGGATCGAGCCGCAGGAGATGGAAAAGATTTTCGAGGAGTTCTACCGCACCCGGGCGGCGCGCCAGCTGGAACGCGACGGCACCGGGCTGGGCCTGCCGATCGTCAAACGGGCGGTGGAGTCGCTGGCCGGGCGGATCAGCGTGTATTCCGAGCTGGGCAAGGGAACCACCTTCCACATTTTCCTACCTGTGTTGGAGGCAAAGGATGAGCAAGATCCTGATCATCGATGACGACCTGGACATCCTGGAGACCATGGGCAGCCTGCTTCAAAGCGAGGGCTTCCAGATCCACTCCGCGGAGACCGTGGAGAAGGGCCTGGAGATGATCGAATCCCTGTCCCCGGACCTGGTCCTCCTGGACGTGATGTTCCCCGAGAAGAAGACCCGGGGCTTCGAGGCGGCGGCCGAGATCAAGGCCCGCCACCCCAAGCTGCCCCTGTTCGTGCTGACGGCCATCAACCGCGAGTACGCCTTCGACTTCAACAAGGAGGACGTGCCGGCCGAGGAATTCCTGAACAAGCCGATCAAGATCGATCGGCTGGTCAAGCTGATCCGCCACTACCTCTAGGCCGGCCGGGCTACGGCGCCGCGGCCGCCAGGATCAGCTCGCAGGCGGCCTCCAGCTCGGTCCGGCTCGGCCCGACGGCAAGGCCGGCCAAAAGCCCGCGGGCGCGATCCAGGTGCGCCTGGGCGGCTGCGCGCAGATCCCAGCCGTTTTCCACCGGGGCGTCGCGGTCCGCCGCGTCGTCCAGCAGCTGGAAGGCCATCCCGAAACTCAACCCGAAATCGGCCAGCGTTGCGGCGAGCTGCGGCGCAGCGGCGCAGGCGATCGCCGCCCCGCGGCAGCACGCGGACATGAGCATGGCGGTCTTGTTCCGGAGTATGCTCAGGTACTCCTCGAAGCCGACCCGGCTCCCCGATTCGAGCACCTGCTGCTCGCGAATCTCCCCCAGGCACATGGCCTGAGTGGTTTCGCAGAAAAGGCGAAAGATTTCCCGATGCTGCTCCCAGCGGGGAAGCTCCAGGGAGGTGAGCAGGGCGAAAGAGCGGGCGTAGAGCAGATCGCCCACGAGTACCGCGGTGTGGTCCCCGTAGCGGCGGTTCAGGGTCGGTTCGCCGCGGCGCAGCGGCTCCCCGTCGATGATGTCGTCATGCACCAGGGAGGCGGAGTGGATGAGCTCCACGGCGGTGGCCAGGCGCAGGAGGGTGGGCTCCGGGGCCCGCTCGCGCTTCTCCGCCATGCCCGCCGACAGCAGGACCAGGGCGGGGCGCAGCAGCTTGCCTTGCCTGGCGAAGATGTGCCCGACCGTCCGCTCGATGTTTTCCTGTCGGCTGCCGTTGCCGCTCCAGTTCCCGACGATGGCCCGCGCCTGGGAGCGCAGCTCCTGCTCCACGGCGCCCAACGCCGGCGCGATGGAGGGGAAGGCCTGCTTGCCGTCCACCCTCAGGCCTCCACCGGCAGCGTAACGATGAAGCGGGTCCCCCGGCCCACCTCGCTGTCCACCCGGATGCAGCCGCCATGCATCTGCACGGACTGCTTGACGATGGACAGCCCCAGGCCTGTGCCGGCTTCGCTCACGGACTTGGCGTTCGGGGCCCGGAAGAAGTCTTCGAAAAGGCGGTCCAGGTGCTCCGGGGCGATACCGATGCCGGTGTCCTCCACGATCACCTGCAATTGCTCCCCGGCCCGGCTCAAGCCGACGCTCAGCACACCGCCCTCGGGAGTGTAGCGTACGGCGTTGGCGATCAAGTTGTTGAACAGCTGGGACAAGGCCGTGCGGTTGCCGCGGCTCACCGGGTCGCCGGCGGTGTTCTCGAAGCGGAACTCCAACTTTTTGGCGGCGAGCGGGTCCGCGAACAGCTCCGCCTCGCCCTGGAGCAGGGCGGCCAAGTGCACTTCCTCCCGCTGGACGTCCGTTTCCGCCCGCATCCGGGAAAGGTCCAGCAGGTCCCGGACGAACCTCAGCAGCAGGTGGGTCCTCTCCGAGGCCCGCCCCAGCAGCTCGCGGGTCTTCTCGCCGACCGCCTCGGTGAAGCCGTGCAGCACTGCGGCCAGCAGGCCCTCGACCGCCGCCAGTCCGGCCTGCAGGTCATGCGATACGGTCATCACGTAGCGGGATTTCAGGCGGTCCTGCTCCTCCAGCTCGCGCTCCCGCTGGCGCAGGCGGTTCACGATGGAGGTCGTGAAGTACACGGCGATGAACAGGGTGGAGGCGAAGGCCGCCAGGCGGCCGACCAGGACCGGGGTAGGCATGGCGGCGGAGCCGAACCCGGGCACGGGGAAGCGGGGAATCCAGCCCAGGGCCTCGGCCACGCTCACCAGCCCGAGCAGCAGCACGGCGAAGGCGGCCTGGAGGTACGCGAAGCGGTTGCGCAGCAGGATCGCCGACAGAATCATGTGAAATATATAGTAGAAAACGAAAGGATTCTCCAGGCCTCCGGAAAAATACAGCAGGTAGGTCAGCAGGCCCAGGTCGATGAAGATCTGCGCGCTGGCGAGGCGCTGCGCCCGCTGGAGCCAATCCGGGGCCTCCAGCCGGGCCTGCAGCCGGGCGAAGCCGATCCGGCAGGCGAGGTTATAGGCGAGCAGGAACAGGTTGCCCGCGTACAGGGGCAGCAGAGGCAGAGAAAGCCCGAAGGCGAGCCAAGCCGCCGTGATGGCCAGCGCCAGGCCGGCGGCGGCCAGCCAGCGCATGGTGATGAACCAGCGGATCCTGGCCGCCAGGTCCTCCTTGGCCACCATGGGCAGCGGCTGTTCGAGGATCAGGTTGCTTCCTCGACCGTGATGGTCTTGGTGGGGCAGACGTAGGCGCAGGAGCCGCAGCCGATGCAGCTTTCCGCCACCTTGCCGAAGGGGCTCATGGCCTTGCGCTGGATCCCGCGCCGCGACAGGCTCAGGGCGTGCCGCTCGGGCACCTGGGCGCAGGCCCGCACGCACAGGGCGCACAGGATGCATTTGGTGGCCTCCCGGCGCGGCGCCCGTTTCAGCAGGTAGTCCGCCACCGCGTCCAGCTCACCGTCAGGGTCGACGCCCAGACCGCGGGCAATGACTTTCAGCTCCTCCGACTCCGGGGCGCGCGAAAGCAGGAGCTCGATGATGAACCGGCGCGCGGCGGCCACCCGCTGCGAAGCGCTCAGCACGGTCATCCCGTCCTCGGCGGGAGTGGCGCAGGCCGGCAGGAGGCGCCCGCGGCCGGCCGCGGTAACCTCCACCAGGCACACCCGGCAGCCGCCGTAGGGGTGCAGGTGCTCGTTGTGGCACAGGGTCGGAATCGTGATCCCCAGCTTCTTCGCCGCCTCCAGGATGGTCAGGGGCGGCTGGAACTCCAGCTGCTGGTTGTCAACAGTTATCGTGGCCATCACTGGATCCTCACCGCGTCAAACTTGCAGACGCTCTTGCACATCCCGCACTTGATGCAGGCCGCCTGGTCGATCACGTGCAGCTTCTTGCGCTCCCCGGCGATGCAGGCGACCGGGCAGTTCTTGGCGCAGGCCATGCAGCCCGTGCACTTGTCCTCCAGGATGAGGTAGCGGATCAGCGCCTTGCAGACCCCCGACGGGCAGCGCTTGTCGCGGATGTGCGCCTCGTACTCGTGGCGGAAGTGGTGGATAGTGGTGAGCACGGGGTTCGGGGCGGTGTTGCCCAACCCGCACAGCGCCGTGTCCTTGACTAGCACTGCCAGCTTCTCCAGCAGCTCGATGTCCCCCTCCTGGCCTTTGCCCTGGGTGATGCCTTCCAGGATCTTCATCATGTGCCAGGTGCCCTCCCGGCAGGGCGGGCACTTGCCGCAGGACTCCTCCTGGGTGAAGGACAGGAAGTAGCGGGCCACTTCCACCATGCAGGTCTCCTCGTCCATGACGATCATGCCGCCGGAGCCCATGATGGAGCCGGCCTTGGACAGGGACTCGTAGTCCACCGGCAGGTCCAGCAGGCTCTCCGGCAGGCAGCCGCCGGAGGGGCCGCCGGTCTGCACGGCCTTGAACTTCTTGCCGTCGGGGATGCCGCCGCCGATGTCGAACACGATCTCCCGGAGGCTGATGCCCATCGGCACTTCCACCAGGCCGGTGTTCCGGATCTTGCCCACCAGCGAGAAGACCTTGGTGCCCTTGCTGGTCGCGGTGCCGATACCCGCGTACCAGGCGGCGCCGCGGTTGATGATGTGCGGCACGTTGGCCCAGGTTTCGACGTTGTTGATGTTGGTAGGTTTGCCCTGGTAGCCGGACTGGGCTGGGTAGGGGGGGCGCACCCGCGGCTCCGGCAGGAGCCCCTCCAGGGATCCGATCAGCGAGGTCTCCTCGCCGCACACGAAAGCGCCGGCCCCCTTACTGATGGTGATGTCGAAGTCGAAGCCGGTGCCGAGGATATCCTCGCCCAGCAGGCCGTACTCCCGAGCCTGTTCGATCGCCCGCATGAGCCGTTCCAGGGCCAGGGGGTACTCGGCGCGGATGTAGATGAAGCCTTGGGAGGCGCCGATGGCCCGCGCCCCGATCGCCATGCCCTCCAGCACGCAGTGCGGATCGGACTCGACGATGGAGCGGTCCATGAAAGCTCCTGGATCGCCCTCATCCCCGTTGCAGATGATGTACTTCTCGTCCCCGGGCACTGCCCGGGCCAGCTCCCACTTGCGGCCGGTGGGAAACCCGGCCCCGCCGCGGCCGCGCAGCCCGGAGTCCTTGACCGTGCTGATGATGTCCCCCGGCTCCAGGGCCGTGAGGGCTTTCGCCAACGCCTGGTAACCGCCGACGGCTATGTACTCTTCGATGTCTTCCGGGTTGATCAGGCCCCGGTTGGACAGCGCGATGAGCTTTTGTTTGCCGAAGAACGGGATGTCGTGCATGCGGGGTATGACGGGCTCCCCGTCCGCGGGGCTGTACATCAGGCGCTGAACCGGCTTGCCGCTCCGCAGGTGCTCCGCCACCAGCTCGGGAACGTCCTCGGGCTTGAGGAACTGGTAGAAAGTGTCATCCGGCTTGACCACTATGATCGGACCGTTGGCGCAGAAGCCGTTGCAGCCGGTCGGCACGACCCGCACCCTGTCGCCCAGGCCCTGCTGGGCCACCTCCTCCCTGAGGGTGGTGAGCAGCTTCAGGGAATGGTTGGACACGCAGCCGGTCCCGGCGCAGGTGAGCAGGTGGAACTCCCCTTCGCCTGCGGCCGTCCCGCCCCTGACCCGAGCCGTCGGGGCCAACCGCTCGCGCAGGCTGGCCAGGTCCTCTGGCTTCAGTTTCATAGGCTATCCTTCACTTCCGCGAGCAGCTTGCTGGTTTTTTTCTGGTCCATGTTCCCGTGGTATTCCCCGTTGACGGTGACCAGGGGCCCCATGG
>CAZMWZ010000056.1:2107-14625 GCA_964570045.1 uncultured Spirochaetaceae bacterium | reverse complement strand
TGAAAGGCCGCTCAACATTGACAATTCCCGATCCGATTCATATACTAGCAAACGAATGGCGAACCCATTACAGCTTTCGATCGTCAACTTCCACCGCAACTCCTACATCATCGTCGAAGGCAAACAGGACGCCGTCTGCTTCTACATCATCCGCAGCGGCAAGGTAGGGGTCAGCAAGGAGGTCGCCATCGTCGAGGAGGAGGGGGGCAACGTCGTGGGGCCCGGCGACTTCTTCGGCGTCGTGTCCACGATGTCCTCCCACAGCCACATCGAGACTGCCCAGGCCCTGACCGACGTCTCCCTGATCGCGGTGCGCCGCGACCAGTACGACCTGCTCATCGAGAAGAACGCCCCGGTGGCCATGAAGATCATCCAGGGCTTTTCCAAGCGCATGCGCTACCTGGACGAGGCGGTGACCCGGCTGACTTTCAAGAGCACCGGCACCGAGCACCCCAGCCACCTGTTCAAGGTGGCCGAGTACTACGCCCGCCAGAGCCAGTACAACCAGGCCTACTACGCCTACTACCGATATTTACAATACTGCCCCCAGGGGGAGTACGTGAACATCGCCAAGGAGCGGATGTCCAAGATCCATCCCTATGCCAAGGCGGTGTATCTGGAGAAGAACTCCAAGGACTTCTCCCGCTTCTACCCGAAGAACACCATGATCTGCAGCGAAGCGGAGCCGGGCGACGAGCTGTACATCATCCAGAAAGGCGCGATCCGGGTCAGCAAGATCGTGGACGACAAGGAAGTGCTGCTCGCCCTGCTGAAGCCGGGGGACATCTTCGGGGAGATGGCGCTGCTGGAGAACAAGCCCCGCTCCGCCTCGGGCATCGCCCACGAGGACTTAAGCGTGATGGTCGTGAACCGTGCCAACTTCCAGCGCATGGTCCAGACCCAGCCCCAGATCATCACCCGCCTCACCCAGCTGCTGGCCGAGCGCATCTGGATGGTGTACCGCCAGCTGGCCAACACCATCATGGGCAACCCCCTCGGGCGGCTCTACGACCGGCTCTGGTTGGAGCTGGAGAAGAACCGCGTGCAGGCCGCCACCGGCGCGCCGCACACCTTCGACTTCGGCCCCAAGGACCTGATCAACATGGTGGGCATGTCCATGGAGGAGGGCAAGTCCGTCCTGACCAAGCTCTTCGAGAACAAGAAGCTCAAGGTGACGGACAACCACATCACCACCACCGACAACGATGAGATCCGCAAGCAGGCCGAGTACTACAAGAAAATGGAGAAGATTCAGAAATCCCGGCAGGAAGGTTCCCTGCGCTCCCGCTAAGCTGCCCCTAATATACGCCGGTGACCCGCAGGCCCGACCAGTACGCACTGTAGCTCGCCAGGCCCCCCGCCGCCTCCTCGTGGACGCTCTGCAGGGAGGGGATGTCCGCCCGGCGCACCGCCCGGCCCTGAGGGTCCATGGTGTTGAGCTCGATGAACCCCTTGGAAAAGCTGACACGGTCGTAATCCAAGCTGCCGAAGTAGTAGGTCCGCGGGTTGGCCTCCGGGGGGATGGAAACGCGGGTCCGGCCTTCCCCCAGAAACAGGTCCACGGGGACCCAGCCCACGGTTTCCAGGTAGAACTCCGCCCAATAGTGCCGGGAGGCGGTTTCGCCGCGCTCCAGCAGGTAGCCGGCCACCGGCCGGGCGGGGACGCCCGCGGCGCGGGCCAGGGCGCAGAAAAGCACCGCGTAGGAGTAGGCGTCGGCCTTGCGGGTTTCCAGGGGGCGCAAGGGGTCCCGGTCGCCGGTCGGGGGCACGGGCTCCAGGCGACCCAGCAGGTACTCGTACACGGCGCGGGCTTGGCGGTAGGGATTGCGCTCCGCCCCGATCACGCTGCGCGCCAGCTTCACCACCTGGTCGCTTGAGGCCGGAACCTGCGGGTCGGCCGCCGTGTAGCGCTTGTACAGCTTGCTGGTCGTCTCGTACTGGGGCACGCGGCCGATGTTCACCTTGGTCTCGACCGAATAGCGGTCGACCATGTAGCTCTGGGAAACCCCGTAGCTCTCCCCCGGGACGAGGTTCTCCAGGCGGTACAGCTTCACCCCGCGCACCTCATCGAACAGCGGCTCCGGCTCCTGGGTCACCAGCTGGATCCCCCGCTGCTCGGGTCCCTCCAGCGGCTTGGGCACCCAGAGGTACAGGCTGTTGGGCCCCTCCCCCGACACGCCCCGGACCTGGATGGAATACTCCAGCGCGTAGGTCCGTTTGAGCGGGAACAGCTTGGTGCCGGACAGCCCGCCCACCTCGACGTACAGGGAGTTGCTGCGGCCCTTCTCCGTGGCCACCAGCAGGTGGCCGGAGGAGGCGCCGTCGGGGATGCGCACCTGGATGTCCTGGTCGGTCCAGGTCTCGTAGTCCTGGTCGTTCTCCAGGGCCGGGGTGAGGGAGCCTCCCTCCCCTTCGCTCTCCTTGTCGTCCTCGCTGGAAACCCAGGTGAACAGGACCTTGGAGCCGCCCCGGTCCTGGCCGAAGTTCATGCCGCTTAAGTCCAGGAGGGTGCCCACCGAGCCGCTCAGGGGGTCTATCGAGCGGAGGTAGGGCTCACCGGCCTTGACCGCGCCGGAGATGACCACCGGGATCTGCTCCCGGTTGGTGAACAGGATGCCCCGGCTCCTGCCCCTCTTGGTGATAACGCGCACCAGCCCCGAGGACGCGTCATCGGGGATGCGCAGACTGATCTGGTTGTCCTTCCACTCCAGGTAGTCGCCGGAGACCAGCGGGGAGCCGCCCACCGCCACCTCGCCGCCGTCGCGGCTCTTGCCGAAGAACCGCCCGGTGATGACCATGACGTCCTTGGGGTAGCCGATCCGCGGGGTGATGGATTCGACCACCGGGGGGCGGCCGGCGATGCGCGAACTGAGCAGCAGGAATACCACCAGCACTCCGAAAACCGCCGCGTACAGGAACTCCCGCTTTCTATAGAAAGGTATAGAGGGTTTCTTGGGTTCTTCCATGAGGCTCTATTCGCCGGCGGAGGCCTTCTGCTTCTCCAGCAGCTTCCGGTAGGGGAAAATCTCCACCTCAATCTGGAGGGTGAACGTGCCGCCCCGGTCCACGTTCGGGGATAAACCCAGGGGGAAGAACAGCACCTTCTCCCCCGCGTCCACCGGCACGCTCTTGAAGGTGGTGAAGTAGCGGGTCTCCTGGGCGCCTGCCATCCACACCTGCCCCTGGGCCACCAGGACCAGGTCGCCGTCCTCACCCTGGTAGGGAGTGAAAACCACGTCGATGTGCAGCTTGTCGCCCACCAGGCGCACGGCCACCGAGCGCCCGGGGAGGGTGACCTGGCTGCTGGCGCTGTTCCAGGCGGGAGCCTCGCCGGGCGGCAGGACCTTGGCGGTGATGTTGAGCTGCAGGGCCCGATCGATCAGGCTCTGCAGATCCTGGTCCTGGAAGATGCGGTCCAGCTCGCTGTCCTGGGCCCGGGCCTGCAGCCCCGCGAAGGCCAGCAGGAGGAACACCAGCGGCAGCCTGGGCTTCACCATTGGCGCCCCCTGCTGTAGTCGGCCTCCCGCACCAGCTGCGGCTCGCCCACCATGATGAGCTGGGAGTCGGCCGGCAGGTGGATGACCAGCTGCGAGGCCCGCGAGGGCTGGTCCAGGGTCCGCAGCAGCTGCTCCAGATCCTCGACGGGCGCGGCCACGATCACCTCCGTGGTCCCGGCGGGGCCGTGGCGGATGCTCATCCACGGCAGCTTCGTGCGCCCGGCCACGGCGACCAAGGCGACCCCCAGTCCCAGGATGGCCAGGGCGGCGGCCGCGGCCGCGGGCAGCGGCAGGGCAACGCGCCGCCGCCATACCGGGACCGGCCGCACCCGCCCGCTGCGCGGGGGCAGCGGCGGCAGTCGCGGTTCCGGCGCCTGGTCGCGTGCCAGGCGCTCATGCAGCCGCCCGAGGCGCGCCACGGCCTCCCGGCAACCCGGGCAGGCCTCCACGTGGCGTGCGATCACCTGGTCCCAGGGGGCCCGCACCTCCCCGTCCACGAAGGCCGAGAGGGTGTCCCCGGTGGGGCACTTCGCGCCAGCCCTGCTCATGCGTATATCCCCTGCATCATAGATCGTCCTCCAGGAGCTGCGCCAGCCGCTCCCGCGCCCGGAAAACCCGGACTTTCACGTTCCCCTCGCTGATGCCCAGGATGCGGGCGATTTCCCGGTATCCCAGGTCGGCGTACTCCTTCAGCACCAGCACGCTCCGGAGGTTGTAAGGCAGCCGGTCCAGAGCCCTCTGCACGAGCGAGCGGGCCTCCTCCTGCAGGACCTCCGTCTCGCCGGACTCGGTGTACTGCCGGGAGTTGCGCGCGAAGCGCTGGTAGGCCTTACTCTCTCTGGACCTCTTCTTTTCATGATTGAGCGCCAGGTTCCGCAGAACCCGGATCAGCCAGTACTTGGTCTGCTCCAGATCGGGCAGGGGCTCGCCCCGCTCGAAATACTTGATGAAGGTTTCCTGACAAACGTCCTCAGCTTTACTCCGATTTCCGCAGATCCGGTAGGCGACCCGGAACAGGGTCGGATAGAGGGTTTCATAGACGTGGGCGGCATCCGCATGCAACATATTAAACAACGAACCTCGGGGAGACGTTACAGTTTTTTCCAGCGCACCCCGTCGGGGGTGTCCTCTACCTGGATGCCCCTGTGCGCCAGCTCCTCGCGCAGGGCGTCGGCCCGGGCCCACTCCCGGTTATGGCGGGCGCGGGCGCGTTCCTCGACCAGGGCCTGCGCCTCCGGGTCCAGCGGCTCCTCCCGCGGGGCCTCGACCGCTTCCAGGCTCAATCCCAGGATCCGGTTCATGGCCAGGGCGCCCCGGACCCTGGCCGCAGGGGGCAGGCCGGCGTCCCGCAGCAGATTCTGCAGCGCCGCCAGGCCCCGCGGTGAGTTCAGGTCCTCGCCGAGCTCGCCCAGGAAGGCTTGCACGTACTCCCGTTCCGGCCCCGGCTCCTGGTCCGCCTCCCCGGGACCCGCTTCCGCCAGCAGCCGGCCGAGCCGCTCCTGCAGGGCGCGCCGGCCGCTGCGGGCCGCTTCCAGCGCCTCGTAGCTGAACTGCAGCTGCGAGCGGTAGTGCGCGCCGAGGCACAGGTAGCGGTAGTCCAGCGGCTCGAAGCCCTTTTCCTTCAGGGAACCCAGGGTCAGGAAGCCGCCGGAGGACTTGGCCATCTTCTCCCTGGCCAGCACCAGGAATTCGGCGTGCAGCCAGTAGTTGACCCATTTCCGCCCCGTGGCCGCCTCGGACTGGGCGAGCTCATTGGTATGATGCACGGGCACGTGGTCCACACCCCCGCAGTGGATGTCGAACTGCTCCCCGAGGTACTTCATGGACATGGCGCTGCACTCGATGTGCCAGCCGGGGTAACCGCGCCCCCAGGGGGAGTCCCAGAGCATGGCCTGGTGCTCGAACTTGGAGCGCGTGAACCAGAGCACGAAGTCCAGGGGATTGCGCTTGCCCGCGTCCACCTCCACACGAGCCCCGGACTTCAGGTCCTCCAGGTTCTGCCCGGCCAGGCGCCCGTAGTCGGGCAGGCGGCCGATGTCGAAATACACGTTGCCCCCCGCCTGGTAGGTGAAGCCCCGAACCTCCAGGCGACGGATCAAGGCGATCATGTCCGCGATGTGGTCCGTGGCGCGGCAGACGACCGTGGGGCGGAGGATGTTGAGGCCGGCGCAGTCCTCGAAGAAGGCGCGCGCGTAGAACTCGGCAATCTGCCAGACGGACTGCCCCTGCTCGCGCGCGCTTTTCAGCATCTTGTCCTCGCCCTGGTCGGCGTCGCCGGTCAGGTGCCCCACGTCGGTCAGGTTCATGACGTGCCGCACTTCGTAGCCCAGCTCGCGCAGCGTGCGCACCAGCAGGTCCTCGGAGACGTAGGTGCGCAGGTTGCCAATGTGGGCGAAGTTGTAGACCGTGGGGCCGCAGGCGTATACGCCCGCCCGCCCGGGCTCGAGCGGGCGGAATTCCTCAAGCTCCCTGGAAAGGGTGTTGAAGAGACGCAAGGACAAGCGGCCTCCTTTTCTAGCCGTCCTGGAACTTTTCTAGGATTCCCGTTACATTGTGGCCGTGTCCACGATAGAGAAAATCCGTGGAAAAATCAATATGAAAGGAAGTATCCTCCGGGATGAACCCATGAGCCGGCACACCACTTTCCGGATCGGCGGGCCGGCCGACCTGTTCCTCCAGCCGGAGGACCCTGCGGAGGCGTCCTCCCTGTTCGCCCTGTTGGCGAGCGAGGGGGTCCCCTGCTTCCCCCTGGGAGGGGGGGCCAACATCCTGGTGGCCGATCGCGGGATCCGCGGGGCGGTCGTGGACCTGTCCGGCCTGCGGGGCAGCCGCCGGGCGAGCGGCCCCGGGGGGGAGCCGCTTCTGGAGTTCCTGGCCGGAACCCCGGTGAGCGCCGCCTGCGAGGAGGCCCGCCGGCTGGGCTTGAGCGGCCTGGAGTTCCTGTACGCCATGCCCGGCAGCGTGGGCGGCGCGGTCTGGATGAACGCCCGCTGCTACTCCCGCTCGGTCAGCGACGTGCTGGCGGGGGTGGAGCTCGCGGAGGCCCGCGGCGGGATTCGCGTCCACGCACCGTCTCCGGAGCAGTTCGACTACAAGATATCCCCCTTCCAGCGGATGAACGCCCTGATCCTGCGCGCCTCTTTCCGACTGCAGCCCGGCGATCCCCGGGCGATCGGGCAGGCCATGCAGGCCAACCGCGCGGACCGGGAAGCCAAGGGCCATTTCCTCTGGCCGTGCGCCGGCAGCGTCTGGAAGAACAACCGCGCCTTCGGAGAGCCGACGGGGCGGATCCTGGACTCCCTGGGCCTAAAAGGCCTGCGGGTGGGGGACGCCGCGGTGTCGGACCGGCACGCCAACATCGTCGTGAACCTCGGCCGGGCCACCGCCGCCGAGGTGGTGAAGCTCATGCAGACCGTAGAGGCGCGGGTCCTGGAGCGCCGCGGCTACCGCCTGGAACGCGAGGTCCTGCTGGTCGGGGAAACCGGGAGCGCCTGAGCCGCGCTCCAGCCCAGGCTCACCTCCTCCCCGCTCTCCTGCACCGACACCCAGAAATGATAATTCCGCCCGGCCAGCTCCAGCCGGCCGAAGGGCCGCAGCGGGGGATCCGAACCCGAAGGCCTCGGAAGCACATCGCCCGCGGCCCCGACCTCCACCCGGCACCCTCCTTTCTGCCCGCGCAAGAGCCCGCGCAGCTCCCCTCCGGCCTCGTCCCATGCGCCCTGCAGCTCCAGGGCGAGCCCGGTCTCCTTCCGCCGCAGGCCCACCTCCAGGACCCCGTGGGCCGACCGCTGCACCCCGCCGTTGGCCGCGTAGCTCGCGCGCGCCTGCGCACCTGCCTTGGCCTCCAGCCGGCCCCCCGCGGCCAGGAGGGCCTCCATCCGGGCGAGGAGCTCCCCCTCCTGGCTCCCGGGCAGGCTGCTTCCGGGGGCCGCGGGCGGCTGGTCTATCCTCCGCTGCCAGCTTCCGGCCAACCACCACCCCGGCCCGGGCTGTGCCTCCAGGCGCAACCCCGCCGCCCATGCCCCGCGGTACAGTCCCCCGTCCGGGGCACGGTAGCCCTCCGTGCAGGCCCCGGCCAGCCCAATGACGCGCCAGGACCGCCGGGCCGCCTCCAGCTCCAGCAGGCTGAACAGGCCGGGGGTCACCCGTTGCCCGCCAGAAGCGGCGCCCAGCAGGCAGCAGGCCAGCAGGTCATCCCCCGCCCCCGCCTCCAGGCGCACGCTGCCGCCCAGGTGGGCCAGCTTCCCTCCGGGGAAAGGCGCCGGCTCGCGCAGCCAATCCGGCGGGCCTCCGGCCGGGAAAGGCAGTGAGAGCAGAGCCAGGGCCTCCACCTCCGCGCGGGCGGGGGCCGCGTCGCGGACGGAGCCGGCGTCCCCGGTGAGGACGGACCCGCGCGCCGGCAGCCGGATGCGAGCGACTCCTCCGGCCTGCATCGGCCCCGCGGGCCCGCTGCCCGACGGCCCCGGCGGGGAGTGCTGCGCGAACAGGCCCAGGCTGCCGGGGAGCGGCTCCAGCCAGAGCCCGCGCCGGGAGGTGCCCTCCAGCGAGCCCTCCAGGCGGTAGCCGGCCCTCTCCGCGAATACCTCGCTGCCTGGCGAGTATCCCAGGGGGTCGGCCAGCGCGCGCAGCAGGCCACGCGGCGCCAGGGGCCCGAACGCGGCCACGGGACAGGCCAGGCCGAACGCGAGGTACTCCGGCTCCAGGCCCAGACGGCGCTCCACCGCCAGGACCCGCCAGCCCGCGGTGCGTAGCTCCAGGCGCTCGGCGGTCCCCTGCAGGTTTTCGAGCTCCACGGTGTAGTGCAGGCTGCCCCGGCCCTGGGCCCCCACCGCCCCACTGGCCAGGCAGAGCAGGCAGACGGCGAGCTTGCTGCGCATGAGCCACAGACAATGACGGCCCCGCCGGTCCTGCCGCTTGATGCCGCTTGATTGACACGGAGCAACCCCGCCGGTATCATGCGACCACACTCCTATGGACATCCTCACGCTGAACTGCGGCAGTTCCTCGCTCAAATACCAGCTCTACAGCTGGGACACGCGGCAGGTCCTCTCCAAGGGCATCGTCGAGCGGGTGACCGTCGGCGGCAGCTTTATCGAGCACTACGCCAGCGGCAAGGGCAAGGTGAAGAAGGAGCAGGACTGCCCGAACCACAAGGTCGCCCTGGAGCTGGTCCTGTCCATGCTCACCCACCCCGAGCACGGGGCCATCGGCGAGCTGTCCCAGATCAAGGCGGTCGGTCACCGCGTCGTGCACGGCGGGGAGCGCTTCGCCCAGTCGGTGATCATCGACGAGGCGGCCCTCGCTACGTTCAAGGAGCTGGCCGACCTGGCGCCGCTGCACAACCCCCCGAACATCCTGGGCATCGAGGCGGCGCGGTCCGTGCTGCCCGACGTGCCGCACTGCGCCGTGATGGACACGGCCTGGCACCAGACCATGCCGCCGGCGGCCTACCTCTACGCCCTGCCCTACGCCTGGTACGCGAAGCACGGGGTGCGCCGCTACGGCTTTCACGGCACCTCCTTCCTGTACGTGGCCAAGCGGGCCGCCGTGCTGCTGGGCAAGGACCCGTTCCAGGCCAACCTGATCCTGCTGCACATCGGCAACGGCGCCAGCGCCAACGCGGTGCGCGCCGGGGTTTCCGTGGACACTTCCATGGGCTTCACCCCGCTGGAAGGCCTGGTGATGGGCACGCGCAGCGGCGACCATGACCCGGCCATCGGCTACTTCATCATGGGCAAGGAGAACCTGCCGCCCAAGGAGGTGGAGAAGGCGCTCAACAAGGCAAGCGGCATCCTCGGCATCACCGAGAAGTACACGGACCGCCGCGACGTGAGCCAGGCCGCCGAAAAAGGCGACGAGCGCGCCCGCCTGGCCATCGAGGTGGAGGCCTACCGGATCAAGAAGTACATCGGCTCCTACCTGGCCGCCCTCGGCCGGATCGACGCGGTGGTCTTTACCGCCGGGGTCGGGGAGATGAATCCGGCCATCCGCGGGGCCGCGTTGAGCGGCCTGGAAGGCCTGGGCATCCGCTTCGACCCGCGCAAGAACGCACTGGCCCGCACGCGCAACGCCGAGACCGTGATCTGCACCGAGGCCTCGCCCGTGAAGATTTTCGTGATCCCCACCGACGAGGAGCTGGTGATGACCGAGGACACCGAGGCTCTGCTCGTGGGCACCTACCGGCCGCACACCGGCTTCACCTATTCCTTCCAGAGCCGGGAGTACGTGAACCGCGAGCGCGCCGAGGCGCTGGCCCAGGAGCTGAAGGAGCGGCCCCAGCTCGCCGAGGTGATCGCCCGGCTTCCCTGAGGATGAGCCAAGCCGGCGAGCGGCCGATCGGCATCTTCGACTCGGGCATCGGGGGCCTGACGGTTCTGCAGGCTCTCCGCGAGCTGCTCCCGGAAGAGTCGCTGGCCTACGTCGCGGACCAGGCCCACCTGCCCTACGGCCCGCGGCCGGCGGCCGAGCTGCGGTCCTTCGCCGCGGGCATCGCCGGCTACCTGCTGGAGCGGGGCGCGAAGCTGCTCGTCGTGGCCTGCAACGCCGCCTCGGCCGCGGCGCTGCTTCCCCTGCGCGCCGCCTTCCCCGGGGTGCCCATCGTGGGCCTGGAGCCGGCCGTCAAACCCGCGGCCGAGGCGAGCCGCACGGGGGTGATCGGGGTGCTGGCCACCCCCGGCACCCTCAGCGGGCAGCTGTACGCCTCGGTCGTGGAGCGCTTCGCCGGGGAGGTGCGGCTGCTGGAGCACGCCTGCCCGGGGCTGGTGCAGCAGATCGAGAAGGGGGAGCTGGACACCCCGGCCACCCGGGTCATCCTGGCCGACGCCCTGCGGCCCATGCTGGAGCTCGGCGCCGACACGCTGGTGCTCGGCTGCACCCACTACCCGCTGGTGATCCCGCTGCTGCGCGACATCGCCGGCCCGCGGGTGCGGGTCATCGACCCGGCCCCGGCGGTGGCCCGCCAGGTGGCCCGCGTGCTGGACGAGCGCGGCCTGCGCTGCGCCGCCGGCTCGCAAGCGGAGGTGCGCCTTTTCACGACCGGCGCCCCGCAGCCGCTGGAGAGGCTTCTCCCCCGCCTGACAGGGGAGAACCGGCGCGTGCGGGCCCTGCGCTGGACGGCCGCGAAAGAGGGGTTGCGGTTGGAAGAGGTGGGGCCGACCTCGGACTGAGAACCTGCTGCGCGGCTAGCGCAAGTTCTCCTCCGCGTACAGCGACAACTCGATCATGCGCTCCAGCAGCTCGCGGCTTTCGAATCCCGGAAAATTCGTGAGGACCAGTTCCTTGGCGTACAGCCGGCAGATGTACTTGAGCTTCCGGGCGGGCTTGCGCGCCGCGAAAAGATAGTCCTTGTGCCCGTTGTTGATCACCACCAAATTGTTCTTCTCGTCGTAGCGGGAGCGCCACAACTCTCCCGGCAGGCGCAGGTAGGTGTAGCCGGGGAGCCCCTTTCCCCCGGAGCCGACCGTGGACTTCTCGATCAGGGTCTCGGTGACCGTTACGACGGCTTCCGCGACACGGGCGATCTCGCCCTGCACCGCCTCAACCCCCAGTATAACGAGCCCCGGTTCGCTAGGGGCCGTGAGAGCGACGATCTGGCCGGAATCCGCCGACAGGCTTCCTCCGCCTTCCCGGATGCGCCACCGGACCTCCACCCCTTCCTCGATGGAGCGCCGGCTTTTGTCCCGTGCGATGCAGCGAAAGCCGCGTTCGGTATTTACCCGCAGCACGGCCGACGAAGGTGAGATCAGGGCTGAATGCAGGGGTCCGGGGTACTGGAAGAACTCCCGCGTCCCCGCCTGCGCTGCCTCGCTGGCAGGCACGCCGACAGCGTCCAGCTCCGCCGCCGCCTCAGGGCGGCTGGAGGCGAGGGGCTCGGTACCGAGGCCACCCCTGACGTCGCCGGTCTCCCCGACGGCGGTTGGACGCCCAGCCGCATCCAAGCCTGCTCGCCGCAAGCCCGAATGCAGGTCGAACCACTGATACTCTTCGGGGGGCAGTGTCAGGAACGCCTCCCGTAAGGCCCGCTGCACGGATTTCAAAATATGCCGGCTGGCTTCTTCTTCGTCGGCCTGCTTTTCCTGGGCGATGAGCTCGCTCAGGACCGCTCGCACCGACTCCAGGGCCGTTTGCAGCGCGCCGAATGCCGCGTCTCGGATGACCCCAGAGCGGGTGCCGGGCGTGAGCTGCAGGAACGGGGCGTCCACCATGCCCTGCAAATACCCGGAGCTCCAGGGCTCACCGGCCAGCTCCTCCAGCTCCGCCAGGGCCGCCACCACCCGCGTGCCGGCACGAAACAGGCTCACGCCGTTCTGCGGGGAGGGGGAATTGAGATACAGTTCGCAGATCACCTCTCCCACCGGCGTGCTCAGGGAGCGCACCTCGTGGATGAGCCGGCCCGTGAACTGCCGCGGCTGCACCTCCAGCTGCCGCTTGGCGCCGTGGTCCAGAATGCGGATGCGCACCCCGGAAGTCCGGATGCGGTCGCGCAACTCCGCGGCCAGGTAGTTCTGGACCTTTTCCCCGCTCAGGCTGCGCAGCCCGGAGAGCAGGGGCTGGATGAGCAGCTCGGTGCCCGGATGGCTGAAGAGGGTCTTGCGCGCCGATATGGCATAACCGGGTTCGTCGCGCTGCATCTCCATCTGGTAGGTTTTTCCGTCGGCGCCGGCGGAGGAGAGCACCAGGCGCTCCCCTACCGTCCAGAAGCTTAAGAGGCCGATGCCGAACTCTCCCTGAATGCCTTGCAGCCCCTTGGCCTTGAGCGTTCGTTTGAGGGAGTCGCAGATGTGGGTGGCTACGTAGCGGAAATCCGGGATGCCTCCCGCATCCCGCGGGATGCCGTCACCATCGTCGGTCACGCGCAGGTAGGGCTGCCCGCCCTGCCTGCCCCGCACGATCGTGACGTTTTTCGCGTGCGCGTCGATGCTGTTCTCCACGAACTCGGCGATGGCTTTGAGGGGGTTGGACTGGGACGTGGCAATGATGGTGATCGCGTTCCAATTATCCCCGATGCGCAGTTTTCCGCTA
>CAZMWZ010000056.1:0-2007 GCA_964570045.1 uncultured Spirochaetaceae bacterium | reverse complement strand
CTTACGCGCCGCAGTAGCGGGCTTACGCCCGGCCTGCGCGTGCTGCGCACGGTGGGCGCGGGCCTTCGGCCGGGGGCTCGGCTGCTGTTCGCTCATATTGTTCGTTGTAGCGGAAAGAGGCGCCGCGGACAAGGTGCGCGCCGCAATAGCGGGGTGGTAACCCGGCTAATGCCGGCCTACGCCGCCAAGGCTGTGGCCACCGCGCAGGCCAGGCGAACGTTGTTAAGGAGCAGCGTCACGTTGGCCTCCAGGGACCTGCCGCCGGAGTACTCCAGGACCTTGCCTAAAAGGTACGGCGTAACGCCCTTGCCCCCGATTCCCTCGCTCACCAGGACCTCCTGGGCGCGGGCGATGTAGCCCTCCATGACCGCTCGCGGGATCTCCGCCTCCCGCGGGATGGGGTTGGCCACCAGCATGCCCTGCTCCAGGCCCAGCCGGCGCTGCGCGCGGAACAGTCCGGCCAGCTCCCCGGGAGTCTCGGCGCGCATTTCCAGGGCCAGGCCGCTGTCGGCGGAATAAAATGCGGGAAACTCGCCCGTCCGGTAGCCGACCACCGGCACGCCCAGGGTCTCCAGCAATTCCAGGGTCTTCATCAAGTCGAGGATGGCCTTGGCGCCGGCGGAAACGACCAGCACCGGGGTGCGCGCCAGCTCGTGCAGATCAGCGGACACGTCGAAGCTTTCGGCGGCGCCGCGATGCACCCCGCCGATGCCCCCGGTGGCGAACACGGCGATGCCAGCCAGGCGCGCGGCCAGCATGGTGCCGCTCACGGTCGTGGCCGCGTCCAGGCCGCGGGCCAGGACCCAGGGCAGGTCCCTCCGGGAAGCCTTCCAGACTCCGGGAGCGGTGCCCAGATGCGCGATCTGCTCCGGGGTGAGGCCCACGCGCAGGCGGCCGGAGATGACCCCCACCGTGGCCGCCACCACGCCCAGCTCCTCCGCCACGGCTTGCGCCGCGAGCGCGGTCTGGACGTTTTTCGGCCTGGGCATCCCGTGCGCGATGATCGTGGACTCCAGCGCGATCACGGGCTGCCCGCGGCGCAGCGCGCGCCGAACCCGCGGGTGAATCTCCAGGTCAGCATTCACAGGGTTCCCTCCTCCAGAGCCTTCTCTACCTCGCGCATGGCCAGGGGCAGCGCCCGCACGGGAGCGATGCCGCGCGCGAGGAGCGCCAGGAGCGCGGCCAGCAGCCGGTCGCCGGCGCCCGTGGTGTCCGGCGCGCGGATCACGCGCGCCGGCGCGGCGGCAAGCCCCCGCACCCGGCCGTCAGCCGCGCGCGCGTACAGGCGGGCTCCGCGCGGCCCATGCCCCACCAGCAGGTGGGCTACGCGCCGCTCCGCGAGGAACCCGCCGACCCACCCCTGCCCGCGCGCACGCGGCGCCACCCGCCCGCGCAGCGCGCGCGCCTCGTCGGCGTTCACCGACAGCAGGAACAGATCCCGCAGCCCGGGCTCGTGGCGCAGAAGTTTTTCCACGGACACGCCTTCGAACACCACGCGCGTGCGTCCTGCGAATCGCCGCAGCAGCTCATCCACCAGGGCGGGCGCCAGATTCGCCTCCAGCACCAGCAGGTCTGTCGAACCCAGGGGTGGCAGGTGGGCCTTGAGGCGCGCCCCGGTGAGACCCCGCTCGATGACCTCCATGTCCGCGGCCCCGTACAGCAGGCGCCCGGACTGCATGAGGGCGGTGTAGCAGGCTGTGGGGAAGCCCCGGAGGCGCAGGAGGGTCGCATCCTGCCGCCGGGCACGCTCCGGGCACCCGAGCCCGCGGCCGCTCCTGGCGGGCGCCAGTCGGCGCCCCGCGCCAATTTTCCCTTCCAGCCAGCGCCCGGCCGGATCGTCGCCCACGGCGGACAGCAGGAGCTTGGGCGCCGGCAGGCACCGCCAAATGCGGTACCCCACGCCCCCGGGAGCCCAGCGGATAGCGGCCGGGTTGGAGGTCCCAGGCACGTACCGCTCCCGGCGTGCCACCACGTCCACCGCAGCTGCGCCGACCACGACGATCATGC
>CAZMWZ010000055.1:0-14764 GCA_964570045.1 uncultured Spirochaetaceae bacterium | reverse complement strand
GGCGCCCACGAGGTGCAGGGAGCGCTCGAGGTTCATGTCCTGTTCTCCCTTTCCGCTTTCTGGATCAATTCGATGAGCCGCCGGTACTCGGCTGCCGAGAGCCTATTGCGGTCCACCCGGATCAGCGCCGCCACCGCCGCTTCCACCGAGCCGTCGAAGTAGGTTTCCAACAGCTGCCGTAAAGCCGACTGCTTCGCGCGTTGATGGGGGATGGTGGGAAGGTACAGGTACTTCCGGCCCTGCTTGCGATGAGTCAGAAAACCCTTGGCTTCCAGGATCTTCAATGTCGCCCGCACCGCCGAGTAGCTCGGCGGCTCCGGGATCGCTTTCCACACTTCGGAGGCGGTGGCGCCCTTCCTGCGGTAGATCGAGTCCATCATCTGCCGTTCCCGTTTGCTCAAGCCCTGCTGCAAACGCTTGCTCATGGAACCTCCAAATGATGGTATTCTAGCATTTGCACTATCCCCCGTCAAAGCTGAATTGTTGTTTTTTTAGCAAATAGAGCGCATCTTGAGGTTCGGCCGGATCCCGCCGGCATATTGTGCGGCCGCGCATTATTCGCTACTGTGGCGGGAGCGGCATTATGGGCGAGTACATCGGCGCTCTGGATCAGGGCACGACCAGCACGCGCTTCCTGCTTTTCGACCGGAAGGGCGACCAGGTGGCCGGGAGGCAACTGGAGCACCGGCAGATCTATCCCCGCCCCGGGTGGGTGGAGCACGACCCGGTCGAGATCTGGGAAAAGGCCTGCGCCGTGATCGTGGCGACCCTGCGCGAGGCGAAGGTGTCGGCCGAAGAGCTGGCCGCCGTGGGCATCACCAACCAGCGGGAGACCACGGTGGTGTGGGACCCGCGCAGCGGCCGGCCGTACGCCAATGCGGTGGTGTGGCAGGACACCCGCACCGACGGCATCGTAGCCGAGCTGGCGGCCGCGGGCGGGAAGACGGCCGGGCTTGACCGCTTCCGCGCCGCCACCGGACTGCCACTGGCCACCTACTTCTCCGCTCCCAAGCTCAAGTGGCTCCTGGACAATACCCCCGGATTGCGGCCGGCGGCCGAGCGCGGGGAGGCGTTGTTCGGCACGGTGGACAGCTGGCTGGCCTGGCAGCTCACCGGCGGCCCCGGCCGCGGGCGGCACCTGACCGAGCCGAGCAACGCTAGTCGTACCATGCTCTTCGGCCTCCAAAGCCAGGCCTGGGACTCCGCGCTGCTGGAGGTGTTCGGCGTGCCCCGGCGCATGCTGCCGGAAGTCCTACCTTCGATCCCCGGCGAGCCCTACGGCCATACCAGCGAAGAGGGTCCCTTCGGGGCGCGCGTGCCGGTGGCCGGGATCCTCGGCGACCAGCAGGCCGCCCTGTTCGGCCAGGCCTGCTTCCGGCCTGGGGAGTCCAAGAACACCTACGGCACCGGCTGTTTCCTCCTGTTCAACACCGGCGCCAGGCCCGTGGCCTCGCGGCACGGCCTGCTCACCACCGTGGCCTGGAGCCAGGAGGGCCGCGGCCCGCTGTTCGCCCTGGAGGGCTCCATCGCCATCACCGGCGCCCTGGTGCAGTGGCTGCGGGACAACCTGGGAATGATCGGGAGCTCCGCCGAGATCGAGCCGCTGGCCGCCCAGGCCGAGGACTGCGGCGGGGTGTACTTCGTGCCGGCCTTCTCCGGGCTGTTCGCGCCGCACTGGCGCTCCGACGCCCGCGGGGTCATCGTGGGCCTGAGCCGCTTCGCCACCAAGGCCCACCTGGCCAGGGCGGCCCTGGAGGCCACGGCCTTTCAGACCCAGGAGGTGTTCGAGGCCATGCGGAAGGACTCCGGGATCGACATCCGCGTGCTGAAGGCCGACGGGGGCATGACCGGCAACGAGCTGCTCATGCAGTTCCAGGCCGACATCCTGGGCGTGCCCGTGGTGCGGCCCCGGGTGCGCGAGACCACCGCGTTGGGCGCCGCTTTCGCGGCCGGTTTGAGCGTCGGCTTCTGGCAGCCGGGCGAGCTGGAATCCCTGTGGCGCGAGGACCGGCGCTGGGACCCTGGCATGAGCGCGGCCGAGCGGGAGCGGCGCTGCCGGTTGTGGCGCAAGGCGGTGGAGCGCAGCCTGGGCTGGGTGGAGTGAGCATGGCCGGGGAAAGCGTCTACGACGTGGCCGTGATCGGCGCCGGGGTGATCGGCGCCGCCATCGCGCGGCAGCTCTCCTGCTATCGGTTGAATGTCGTTCTTCTGGAGAAGGAGGCGGACGTCTCCTTCGGGATCTCCAAGGCCAACTCCGGCATCATCCACGGCGGCTTCCACCACGGCCCCGACGCCCTGAAGGCGCGCCTGGAGATCCTGGGCAACACGCTGTTCGACCGCCTCCAGAGGCAGCTGCACTTCCCCTTCCGCCGCTGCGGGATCCTGGTGGCCGCCCTGAGCGTGGAGGAGATGAAGGCGGTCGAAAAGCTCTACGAGAACGGCGTGCGCAACAAGGTCATCGGCATCGAGCTGGCCGGCCGGGAACGGATGCTCGCCCTGGAGCCCCAACTGAACCCCGACGTGGTCGGCGGCCTGCACGCCCCGTCGGGGGGCGTTATCGAGCCCTACCGCTTCGTGTTCGCCCTGATCGAGAACGCCCTGGACAACGGGGTGGAGCTGGTAACGGGCTTCCAGCTCACGGGCGTGGAGCACGAAAAGGGCGCTTTCCTCCTGGTTTCGGCGCAGGGGCGCCGCGTGCGCGCCCGTTACGTGGTCAACGCCGCCGGGTTGTACGCCGACAGGGTCTCCGCGCTGTTCGGGGCCGAGGAGTTCACCATCGTCCCGCGCAAGGGCGAGGAGTTCCTGCTGGACCGGGGCGCCAAAGGGCTGCCTGGCAAGGTGGTCTTTCCGGTGCCCACACGCCTGTCCAAGGGCATCCTGGTGATCCCGACGGTGGAGGGCACCTGCATGGTCGGGCCCACGGCCGTGGAAATCGAGGACAAGGAGGACCTGGCCACCAGCCAGAGCAACCTGGAGCTGGTCTTCGCCGCGGCCCGCCGGCTGGTGCCCGCCTTATCGGAGCGCGACATCATCACTTCCTTCGCCGGGCTACGTCCGACTCTGGCCGGCGGCGACTTCCTCATCGAGAACTCGGCGCGGGTGCCTCGCCTGGTACAGGTGGCCGGTATCCAATCCCCGGGTCTGACCGCCGCCCCCGCGGTGGGCGAGCATGTGAAAGATTTATTGAAGAAGGCCGGTCTGACCCTGGTGGAGAAGCCGGACTGGGACCCGTACCTGCCGGAGGTGCCCAGAATCCGCGAGCTTACCCCCTTCCAGGTGGACGAGCTCACCCGCAGGGACCCGGCCTACGGCGAGGTGGTCTGCCGCTGCGAGGGAGTTTCCGAGGCGGAGATCGTGGCCGCCGTGCGCCGCGGGCACCGCACCCTGGACGGCATCAAGTTCTACACCCGGGCGCAGATGGGGCGCTGCCAGGGAGGGTTCTGCACCTACCGCATCCTGCGCATCCTGGCCCGCGAGACCGGCCTGCCGGTGGAGGCGATCACCAAGCGCGGCCCCGGCAGCGAGCTTTTGGGGGGCGAGCTGTGACCGGGAAGCGCTACGACGCGCTGGTCTTCGGCGGGGGATCGGCAGGCATGGCCGCCGCGGCGCGCATTGCCGCGGGAGGATTCTCGGTGGCGGTGCTGGAGCGGGAGCGGGAGCTGGGCGGGGTGCTCAACCAATGCATCCACTCCGGCTTCGGGCTGAAGGTATTCCGGGAGGACCTGACCGGGCCGGAGTACGCCGAGCGCTACTGCCAGCGCCTCGCTTCCGCCTCGGGGGTGGACGTGTACCTAGAAACCACCGCCCAGGAGGTGGGGGCCGCCGGAGTCGAGACGCCCCTCACCGTGTTTGGCTATTCCCGCCGCCACGGGATCCTGGAGCTCAGCGCCCGGGCGGGGGTGCTGGCCATGGGCTGCCGTGAGCGCAACCGCGGCAACATCGGTATCCCCGGCACCCGCCCGGCCGGCGTGTTCACCGCCGGCTTCGCCCAGCGCCTGCTCAACATCGACGGCTACCTGCCCGGCCGCCGCGCCGTGATCGTGGGCTCCGGCGACATCGGGCTGATCATGGCCCGCCGTCTGACCTGGACCGGCGCCGAGGTGCTCGGCGTCGTGGAGATCCAGTCCTACCCCTCCGGGCTGACGCGCAACGTGGTGCAATGCCTGAACGACTTCGGCATCCCGCTGCACCTGTCGCACGTGGTGAGCCGCATCCTGGGCCGTAACCGGGTGGAGGGGGTGGAGGTTAGCCCGCTGGAGGACGGGGTCCCGAAGCAGGAAAAGGCCTTCCGCCTGGACTGCGACACGGTGCTGCTGAGCGTGGGACTGCTGCCGGACACGGAGCTGGCCAAGAAGCTGGGCGTGGCGCTCAACCCCGAGACCGGCGGCCCGTTGGTGGACGCGGGGCTGCAGACTTCGGTGGCGGGGGTTTTCGCCTGCGGCAACCTGCTGCACGTGCACGACCTGGTGGACTATGTCACCGAGGAAGCCGAGCGCTGCGCCGAGCGGGTCTGCGAATACCTGGCGGGCGAGTACGAAATGGCCCAGCACCGCGTGGTGCCCGGCGCCAACGTCCGCTACGTCGTGCCCAACCGCTATTTCCCCGGCCGGGAAAACCGTTTTTACCTGCGCGCCCTGGTGGTCAAGAACCAGGCTCGCCTGGAGGTGCGGATCGGCGGGGAGACGGTGAAGCAGCGGCGCCTGGCCCATGTCCAGCCCTCCGAGATGGTCTCCTTCACCCTGAAACCCGCCGAGCTGGCCGGACTGGCGTCCAAGGCCGACAACGCACTGGAGGTGAGCATCGCATGACCGGCGAGCGTCGCCTGGTGTGCATCGCCTGCCCCGTGGGCTGCAGGCTGGCGATCCGTCAGGAGGAGGGCGGGGAGATCCGGGTGAGCGGGAACCAATGCGAGAAGGGGGACACCTACGGGCGGGAGGAGCTGCTCGCCCCCCGGCGCGTGGTCACGGCCACCGTGCGCCTGACAGGGTCGGCGCTGCGGCGGCTGCCGGTCAAAACCCACCTCCCCCTACCCCGGGAGCACATCGCCGCCCTGCTCGCCGAGGCTTCCCGGCTGGCGGTGCGCGCCCCGGTGACCCGGGGCCAGGTGCTGCTGGCCGACTTCCTGGCCACGGGCGTTGACCTGGTGGCCACCCGGACGGTAGAGACCTCGGGGGGGTGAGTAGAGTGGCCGCCTTGCGCATCGGCACCTCCAGCTGGAAGTACGATTCGTGGGAGGGCCTGGTCTACGAGGCGGGAAGCACTGCGAGCTACCTGGAGCAGTACGCGCGGCGCTACGACACGGTGGAGATCGACCAATGGTTCTGGCGGATGCCCGACCCCGCGGTCGCCCAGGAGTACCGTCGCGCGGTGCCGGAGGCTTTCCGCTTCACCGTCAAGGTGCCCAACAGCATCACCCTGACCCACCACTACAGCAAGGGCAAGCAGGGGCCGCTGCGCCCCAACCCCGACTTCCTGTCCCTCGAGCTCTATGCCCGCTTCCTGGCGTCAATCGAGCCGCTCACCGACCGCATCGGCGCGCTGATCTTCCAGTTCGAGTACCTGAACAAGCAGAAGATGCCCTCCCAGGCGGAGTTCCTGGAGCGCTTGGAGGCGTTCTTCGCCGAAGCGCCCGGCGGCCTGCCTTGCGTCGTGGAGCCGCGCAACCCCCGCTGGCTGGACGCCGCGTACTTCGGCCTGCTGCGGCGCCGCGGCCTGGGGCACTGCTTCCTGGAGGGGTACTACATGCCGGGCATCGCCGGGCTGTACGCGAAATGGGGCGGGGAGCTGGCGGGTCCCGCGCCGGTGGTGCTGCGCCTGCACGGACCGGACCGCGCGGGCATGGAGAAGGCCTCCGGCGGTCGCTGGGACCGCATCGTGCAGGCCCGGGACGAGGAGATTGAAGCGGTGGTGGACATGACCGCGCGCCTGCTCGCCAACGGCTTCGAGATCTACCTGAACGTGAACAACCACTTCGAGGGCAGCGCCCCTCTCACGATCGGGAAGATCCGGCTCCTGCTGCAGGACCGGGGCGCCGGCTGAGCCGCTCCCTGCGCCGGGTGTCGCCGCGCTTCAGCTTGGCCCGGAAGTTGGTGGTCTCGTCGCGGATGATCCCCCGTAGGTAGCGCAGCTGCCGACTGATGGCGATCATGTAGAGGTTGGCGTCCACTCCGTGGCGCACCCGGAAATAGGTGCGGGCCAGGGCGTACATGCTCAGGTAGCTGGACTTGAGGCGTTGGCGGGCCAGGAGGTAGAAGTCGCCGGTCTTGCGCAGCACGTCGTACTCGGTCTGGAAGCCGGGGATGCCCGCCTCCTTGAACTCGTAGTACAGGAACAGGAGCTTTTCCAGGTAGTCGCGGTCGCTCATCTGGCCGAGCAGGTCGGCGGTGGCCAGCAGGGCGGCGGCATCCCGCTCCAGGCGGTCGGTGAAAGGGATGTCCGCGAAGGGCTGTTTCAGGTCGGTGGCGCGGATGAGGCGCACCAGGATGGGCAGCTCCTGCGGCGGGACGCCGAACTGCGCGTGGTGACGCTGCATGAAGGCTATGCTGCGCTCCTCGTGCCGGGAGGCGTACTTGGCCCCCGTGCCTTCGGTGTCCCAGCTTTCCTGGATGTAGCCGGTGTCGTGCAGGCAGGTGGCCAGCAGCAGGTCCAGGAAAAGCCGCTCGGCCAGCGGCGTGTTCTCCAGGTTGTAGCCGTCGGCCAGGCGGGCGACCGTCAGCACGACGCTCAGGGTGTGGCGCAGGTCGTGGTACTCCGAGTTGCAGGCCCGGTAGCCGGGGAAACGCCCCTCGAAAAGCCGGCGGGTGTGTTCGAAGGCCTGTTCCAATGCCACGGCGGAGGAACCGCCGTAGCTCGCAGAATAAATCGTTCCCACCTCGGCGAAAAGCCGCGCCGCGTCGCGGGCGTCCGCGAACTGCGCGAGCTGCACGTCCCGTTCTCCGGCCATTGCTGCACCCGATATTCCCAAACATACACCCCCGCCGGCGGCAAATCAATTTCAAATTGACACCCGCGGGCTTTCCCGGTAGGGTTGGAGTTCGGAAACGCCATGGCAATACCTTCGCCGGGTCCCAGCCTCCAGCAGCCAATGCAGGGCAAGGTCTGCCTGGTGACCGGAGCCAGCACCGGCATCGGCAAGGTGACCGCCCGCGAGCTGGCGCGCCTGGGGGCCAGGGTCATCCTGGTCTGCCGCAGCCGCGAGCGCGGGGAGCGCGCCCTGCTGGAGCTGCAGCTGGCCCTGGGCAGCGCCAGGCTGCACCTGCTGGTGGCCGACCTTTCCTCCCAGCGCGAAGTTCGGCGCCTGGCCGGGGAGGTGCGCAAGAACTTCGAGGCGCTGCACGTGCTGGTCAACAACGCCGGGGTCTACTGCCGGCAGCGGCAGCTCACCACCGACGGGATCGAGCGCACCCTGGCGGTCAACCACCTGGCGCCCTTCCTGCTGTCACGCCTCCTCGCGGACCTGCTGCGCTCCAGTTCCCCCGCGCGGATCGTGAACGTGGGCTCCGCGGCCTACCGGCACGGGCGCATCGACCTGGACGACCCGAATCTGGAAAAGCGCTACCGCCCGTACGCGGCCTACGCCCGCTCCAAGCTGGCCCAGCTCTTGGCCGGGCTGGAGCTGGCCAAGCGCCTGGAGGGCAGCGGGGTGAGCGTGAACTACCTGCACCCCGGCTTCGCGGCCACGGAGATCTTCCGCGACCTGCCCCCCGCGGTGCGCTTCCTGCTGGGGGTGATCGCCCGCAGCCCCGAGCGGGCCGCGCGCACGAGCGTGTTCCTGGCTGGCTCGCACAAGGTGGAAGGGGTGACGGGCAGGTTCTTCATCGGCGAGCGCCCCGCGGTCCTGGCGCGCCACGCCCAGGACCCGGTGCTGCGCCGCGAGCTGTGGGAGCTCAGCGAGACGCTGATCCGGGAGAGGTAGCCCCGCGCAGGACCTCCAGCACCACCTGGGTGATGATGCCCACGAGCTGCGGGTCCAGCTCCTGCTTGCTGCGCCCCCAGCCCTGGGCCTCCCGCACCTTCTCCAGCTCCCGCACCTGGGCTTCGTTGAGCGTCTTGGGCTCGCCCAGCAATCGCGTAACCAGGCGGACCCGGGCGTACATCTCCAGGACTTCCATCCGGTAGTAGGCCGCCAGCACGTCCTCCCCCACGGTCAGGGCCCCATGGTTGGCCAAGAGGAGTGCCTCGCACCGGGCGATCTCCTTCTCCACGGCCTGGGGGATCTCCTCCGTGGTGGGGGTCCCGTAGTCGGCGAAGCCGATGCGCCCCAGGCTGAAGATCACCTCGGGCAGGAGCACGTCCTGGTCCAGGCGGATGCGGCAGGCGGCGAAGCCCGTGGCGGCGGGCGGGTGGGCGTGCACCACCGCCTGCACGTCCGCGCGCTGGCGGTAGATGGCCAGGTGCATCTTCATTTCCGAGGTGGGCTTCTTCGTGCCGGCGAGCACCTTGCCCTGCCCGTCCACCAGGAGCAGGTCACCCGGGGCGAGGTCCCCCTTGTTCACCCCCGTAGGGGTGATCAGGAACCGCCCGTCAGCCAGGCGGGCGCTGATGTTGCCGTCATTGGAAGCCACGAAGAAGCGCGCGGCCAGCCGCTTGCCCACTTCGACGATCTTCTGGCGTGCCTCGGCTTCGTTCATGGGCGTCAGTTGCACTCGGCGACCAGGGGACCGGCCAGTTCCCTCAGGAAGAACAGCTTCCCCGGCAGGGTGGGCATGAAGCTTGAGGGCACCCACTTGTCCGGTCCGTAACGCAGAGCCACCCAGAGGCTGAAGCCCTGCCACTGCATGCCCCGGCCCAGGGCGCCGTCGCAGCCCCCGATCGCCCAGTCGGCCTTCAGGAACAGGCCGGGGCCGATGGTGTTGGCGCGGGCCGGCACCAGGGTGGTGCGGCTCTTGAAGCTGGTGACCGCGTTCTGCTCCACGGTGAGCGGGTGCAGCTTCGCCCCCAGGCGGTGGGTCTGGGCTTTCCACTCCGCCAGGCTCGCGTACTCGGCGGCGAAGTGCGGCTCCCAGAAGGCGATGTGGAACACCCGGCCGATGCCGTACACCACCGCCAGGCGGGCCCCCTTGTCCAGCAGCTTGCCCATCTTCTCCGGGTAGCGGGGCAGGTTTTCCCGCGTGGCGAAGTTGCGTTGCGATGGAGGCACTGCGAGCGCGCCCAGGGGGCCGTAGAAGGCCTGCTCCATGGCGTAGCGGAACGAACCGGGATTCGTGGGCGGCAGGGTCTGCCCCCTGGCGTCCGACCACTCGTCCATGTTGAAGCCGTGCACATGCTTACAGGAAACCTTCCACTCTTTGAGGAAGTACACGGCCCAGCGGTACATGCCCATGGGCCCGACCGGCAGGATCAGGGCGAGCTGCCGGTCCTCCTCCCGAGTCCTGCGGATGGTGAGGGCGATCTCGTGCCCCATAAAGGTGTTGAAGTCCTCCAGCGTCTCGCAGGGCACGGGTGAGAAGCCCTTGTGCCACCAGGGCTGGCGCCTGGTGACGCTCTCAGGCCGGTTGGCGGCGCAGCGGTCCATGCGGGCCAGGTCCCAGCCTTCCGGAAAGAAGCCTTCCAGGAGCGATCCCTTCAGGGTGCTTAATAGGTTTGCCTGCGGCGCGGGTTTGGTTGAACGGGTCATAGTGGACACATGATAGCCGATCGGGCGACGGGCTTCAAGGAAGAGCCTTGCGAAGGCGCCGGTAGTACCAGACCCGCCCTCGTTCCGCGGCGGCGTAGGCGGCATAAGCGAGCCGGCGGTAGGGGACGTCCCAGCAGCCCGGGTGATTCACCACCCGGCCGCCGAAGCCGGTCTTGAAGCGGTACAGGCCGTGCATGGGGTGCGCGGGGTCGGGGGAGGGCGGGATGCCGAACAGGTCGTAGGTGAGGCAGCCCCGCCGACGGGCCAGACGGATGGCCTCCCACTGCAGCGCGTAGGCCGGCATTAGGTTGCGCTTGGCGTCCGACGAAGCCCCGTACAGGTAGGTCGCCGCGCGCCCATGCAGGGCGATGATGACGCCGGCCAGCAGGTCCCCCTCGTGGCGAGCCAGCAGCAGCTTCAGCTCCGGGTGAAACCCGGGCTCCTGCCCGGCGGCGCCGGCGGAATCCGAGCCCGCGGACGATCGCGCCGCCTCGAACTGCCGCCGGTAGTATTCGAAGGAATGCAGGGTGATACGGTCGCGCCGCGCGGTCTCCCGGTACAGCTCGTACCAGGCCGGGAGGTCGGCGGCGCTGCCCTCCTCCACCCGCACCCCTTTCTTGGCGGCCAGCCCGATGTTGTAGCGGGTCTTGGCTTTCATGACCGCCAGCAGGGACTCCTCTTCGTAGCCCAGGTCCAGGATCACGGTGTCGGGCGGCTGGATGTCCATGGGCGCCTTGCGCAGCTCGGCGGCGGGCCAGACCGGGCGCCTGCCTTCCCGCCGGCTTTCCCAGGGCAGGTCATAGCGCAGAAACAGGCACCCAGCCAGGTGCGGGCGCAGCGCGGCGGCCAGGGCGGTCAGGAAGCTCCCGCTGTCCTGAAGCGGCTCCGGAACCTCCGGCCCGTGCGGCACGTAGGCCAGGCGCTGCCGCAGGGGCAGCGGGCGCACGAGCACCAGGAGCGCGAAGCTCAGGTCCTCGAGCGCGCAGGCAAAGGCGTGGGGTTCCCAGCCGAGCTGCCGGCGGAACTCCGCCCAGAAGCGGCTCTGCAGCAGGGAGCTGTTGGCCGCCAGGACCTCCAGGCCCGCCGGCTGGACCCGGAGCGCAGGCTCAGCGCCCATAAGCCTGCTCCAGCACTTCGGCCTGAAGCCCCCCGGCCGCCGCCAGCAGGGACACGCCCAGCTGCCCCCACACCGGCCGGGCGGGGTCGATCACTCCCAGGCGCAGCTTGCAGCCGTACGGCCGGCCGCCCGGGAACGAAGGGTCCAGCCAGAACCAGCGTCCACCCGCGCGCACCTCGGTCCAGGCGTGGCCGATGAAGCCGGCCTCGGTGAGCAGGAAACCGTAGGCGATGCGGGATTGGAGCCCGCGCTTGCGCAGCAGCGCGGCCAGCAGCAGGGCGTGCTCGGTGCAGTCCCCGGCCCGGGAGTCCAGCACCTCGCCCACCCCGGCGAATCCGTGCTGCAGGCTCTTGGTGCGGATGGTCCGGTCCACCAGGGCCTCCAGGCAGGCGAACCCGGCCGATCCGCAGGAGGCCAGCAGCTCCTCGAGGCGGGGGTCCTCGAGGTCCAGGTAGAAGCCGCCGCCGGTGTGCTCCCCGGCCGCCGCGCCCGCCACAGGCCAGGGGGGAGGAGGCGGCGGGGCTGCAAGCGTCAGGACTAGGCCTCGGCCGTCGCGCCGGTAAGGACGACCGCCCAGGTCGGCCCGCACCGCCTGGACCGCCGCTTCCAGCTCCGGGAGCGCCGCGCCGGTGAAGCGAACGGTCACCGCACTCAAGGCGGTGAGGCGGGGCACTACGCCGGACCCAGGGGGCCAGCGCACCGGGATCGACAGGGAGGCCATCTCGAACAGCTCCGGGTCGGAGGCCTGGGCGGGGGCCGCGGCCTGGCGCAGCACCTCCAGGGTAAGGCCGGCGCTCGTGACCGAATACTGCAGCTCCCCTCGCTCGTCGTATACGCCTGCGGTCGTCACGCCCGGCGCGGCCGAGGATTCCTGGTCCACCCGCTGCCCGCGGTGGAGGTTGCCCAGCGAGTCGGCGAGCTCCCCGGCGCCCAGCAGGATGCAGCGCACATCCTGCACGGCACCCGTTTCGGGTGAAAACTGCCGGAAGGAAAGCTCGCGCAGGGCTCCGGATGATCCCTGCCCGCCGGCCAGCGCCTCCCGCAGGCGATCGGCCGCCCCTTGAGGTCCGAGCAGGGGGCCGGTGTCCTGGAGGGTGCGCTCGCTGACGCCGCCCGAGCGCCGCTCCACCAGCCGCAGGCCTTCCTCCCCGGCCCGGGCGGACAAGAACTCCGGCTCCCCGTTCAGGTCGGTCTCGGAATCCAGGCTTAACAGGTATTCTCCCTCGACCCAGCTCTGGCGCTGAGCGATCGTAAAGTGCTCGCCGAAGCGGCTCACCGTCAGGCGCAGGGCAAGCTCGGTGCGCCGGGTGCCGCCCTCCCCGACTAAAAGCCGTTCGCTCTGCGTGCCGGCCCTCTTGCCCCCGAGCAGGATCAGATACCAGGACGGCTCCTCCGCGGCCAGCGGGGAAGCCGCCAGCGCCGCGGCGAGCAGGAAGCGCAGGGCTTTCAGGGCGGGCGCGGGCACGCTACTTCACCTGGCCGTCCTTCACCCTGGCGGTAGCCAGCGGGCGGCCGGAGCAGCCGAGCGCCGCGCCTTCGACCAGGATCCTGTGGTCCCGGACCCGGATCGGCACCCGGAAAAACTCCTCGATGTCGATCTCCGCGCGCGGGGCGGAGGGCTCCGCCGGCTCGCTTTCCAGAGTGATCCGCTCCCCGGGCTGAGCATGATCGGCGAACAGCACCTCAACCTGCACTCCGTCCTGGGCGGCCAGGAGCATGCCCTGGCTTTCCACCCCGCGCAGGCGCGCGGGCTTCAGGTTGGTCACCATGACGACGTTGCGGCCGGCGAGCTCCTCGCTCGTGTAGTGGCCCACCAGGCCGGACACGATCTGCCGCTTCTCCGTGCCCAGGTCCACGCTCTCTATGAACAGCTTGTCCGCCTTGGGGTGGCGCTCCACGGCCGTGATGCGGGCCACCCGCAGCTCCACCTTCTCGTGGAAGCGCCGGCGCAGCGCGGGATCGGGCGCCGTCGGCTCGGGCGCGGCCTCGGGCGCAGCGGCCGCCGCGGCCGCCTGACGGTCCGTTTCCTGACGTTCGGCCTGCGTCGTGCCGGCGAAGCGGGCGCGGAATCCCTCGATCTCGTCATCCTCCAGGCGGCGAAACAACAGCGCGGGCGGGAGCACCGCGCCGATGCCCGCGAGGCGGCCCAGGTTAGCCCAGTCGCAGCGCGGCACCCCGAGCCAGCCGTTGATCGCCGCGGCGGTAGCCGGCAGGTACGGCTCGACCAGCACGGCCAGGTCGCGGATCAGGTACACCAGGTCGCGGATCAGGCCGGCCGCCCGGGCAGAGCTCTCCTTGATCGTCTTCCAGGGCTCCTCGTCCTGAAAGCGCTTGTTGCCGATCGAGGACAGGGCGAAAACCTGCCGGAAGGCGTCGCGCAGCTCGATGCGCTCCAGGCTGCCGGCGATTGCCGCCTCCGCCCCGCGGACCGTTTCCCAGAACCTGGCGTCCGACGGCGTGCCGGCCGGAAAACCGCCCGGGAAGTTGCGGACGGCGAAGGTCAGGGTGCGGTTCACCAGGTTGGCCAGGTTGCCGATCAGCTCGCCGTTGACTTTCTCCTGGAAGTCCTTCCAGGTGAACACGGCGTCGGACTTCTCCGGCCGGTTGTAGTACAGGTAGAAGCGCCAGGCGTCGGCGGGGATGCCCGACTCCACCGCGTCGGTGCCGAACACCCCCACGCCCCTGCTCTTGGAGAACTTGCCGCTCTCGTAGTTCAGGTACTCGGTGGAGGACATGTTGCTGAGCATGGTCCAGGTCTGGCCGGAGCCCAGCAGCGAGCAGGGGAAGATCACCGTATGGAAGGGGATGTTGTCCTTGCCGATGAAGTGCACCAGCTTCACCTCGCCGGGACGCCGCCACCACTCCTGCCAGCGGTCCGTGAGGTTGGCGGTGATGGAGATGTAGCCGATGGGGGCGTCGAACCACACGTAGAACACCTTGCTCTCGTACTCCTGGCGCGGCACGGGGATGCCCCATTTCAGATCGCGGGTGATGGCCCGCTCCTGCAGCCCGTCGCGGATCCAGGCCTGGGTCATCTGCACGGCATTGCGCGCCCAGGAGCCCTCGACCGCGGCCCTGTCCATCCAGGCCTGCAGCTTGGGCAGGATGGCGGGCAGGTCGATGTAGAGGTGGTTGGTCGTGCGCCGCACGGGCGTGGTGCCGCACACCCCGCAGCGGGGTTCGACCAGGTCGGTCGGATCCAGCAGCTTGCCGCAGCTCTCGCATTGGTCCCCGCGCGCCTCCGCGTAACCGCAGTGCGGGCAGGTGCCGCGCACGTAGCGGTCGGCTAAAAAGCGCCCGTCCTTCTCGCAGTAGGTCTGCTCGATGGTCTTCTCTTTAATATAGCCGTTCTTCTCCAGCCCCAGGAAGATGGACTGGGTGATCTCGGTGTGCTTGGGCGTGGAGGTGCGCCCGAAGTGGTCGAAGGCGATGTTGAACCAGCGGTACACGTCGGAGTGGATGCGGTAATAGCGGTCGCAGAGCTCCTGCGGGCTGATCCCCTCCTCCAGCGCGCGCGTCTCGGTGGCCGTGCCGTACTCGTCGGTGCCGCAGATATACAGGGTCGGGTAGCCGCGCAGGCGGCAGTAGCGGGCGTACACGTCCGCCGAGAGCACCTGGATGAGGTTGCCGAGGTGCGGGATGTTGTTCACGTACGGCAGGGCGGAGGTGATCAGGACCGGTTTCATCGTAGGGTCACTATAGGATCAGGCAGGGTGGAAGAGCAAGCCGCCCCCGGGTTACTATGCGTTCGGCCGCCATGGAAGAACCCTGCTGCATCGGTCTGGACCTGGGCACCACCCACGTGAAGAGCGTCGCGCTGTCCGCGAGCGGGAGGGTGCTGGCTACGGCCGTCCGCCCGGTGGCCACCACCGCCGCGGCGCCCGGGCAGGCGGAGCAGGATGCCGAGGAGGTCTGGGCCGCCGCCGCCGGCTCCCTCGGCGAGACGGCCGCGGCCGTCGGGTCGCGCTCGATCGCGGCCCTGGCCCTGAGCGGGGCCATGCACACCTGCCTGCCCGTGGCCGCGGACGGCT
>CAZMWZ010000054.1:9980-15039 GCA_964570045.1 uncultured Spirochaetaceae bacterium | reverse complement strand
CGCAGGGGCCAGGATAGGTTCCGGTCCAGGCGGGTGCGAACCAGGCCGGGGTGGAAGGCGTTGGCCGTTACGCCGGAACCCTACAGGCGCCGGGCCAACTCGAAGCTGAACAAGGCCCGCGCCAGCGCGGCCTGTAGGGCGGAGGTCATCCCGCCCGACTCCAGCAGCTCGAAGCGGAACCGCATCCGGCGCAGGGCCGAGGGCCCTCCTGCCACGGTGATCACCCGGGAGGGGGCCCCCGCGCGCAGCCGGTCCAGAAGCAGGCGAGTCAGCAGGAAGTGGGCCAGGTAGTCCACGGCCAGGCGCCGCTCGATCCCTTCTTCCGTGAGCTCCCGGCGCAGGCTCAGGTACCCCGCGCAGTTGGCCAGCACGTGCAGGACGCCGAAGCGTTCCTCCACCTCGCGGACCAGGCGCCGCACCTCGCGCTGCAGCGACAGGTCGCAGACCAGGAACTCCACGTCAGGGTTGCCGGTGCCGCGGCGGATCTCCGCCGCGGCCTGCTCCCCGCGGCCAGGGTCGCGCGATACCATCAGGACGGTCGCCCCGAGGCGCGCCAGGCCCGTGGCGGTAGCCCTGCCCACCCCCGAGCTGCCGCCGGTGACCAGGCACACCCGCCCGCGCATCAGCCCTTCCCCCGCTTCAGTCTCACCGGCACCGCCTCCCCCTTCGTCGATCGATCCGCGCACCCATGGTTGTGCAGAATGTACTAAAAACCGCGCATCGTTGACAGGGCTGCACAGGGCGCTATGCTGAAGAAACCATGGCCAACTTCCCCAGACCCGTGGTCGTTGTGAGCGCCTGCCTGGGCTTCCGGGCTTGCCGGTACAACGGCCTGGCCCTGCCCGACCCTTTTGTGGAGCGGCTCAAACCCTGGGTGGAGTTCCGCCCGGTCTGCCCGGAAATGGAAATCGGCCTGGGCGTGCCCCGGGACCCCATCCGCGTGGTGCAGGTCGCGGGCCGGCGGACCCTCTACCAGCCGGCCACGGACCGGGACGTGACCGAAGCAATGCGCGCCTTCGCGCGGGGATTCCTGGAGGGGCTGGCCGATGTCGACGGCTTCCTGCTCAAGGGCCGCTCCCCCTCCTGCGGGACGCGAGACGTGAAGATCTACAACAATCCCCGCCCCGATGCCGGTTCCGGCCGCGGGGCCGGCCTGTTCGGGGAGGAGATCACGGCCCGCTTCCCGGGGCACCCCGTCGAGGAGGAGGGACGCCTGAAGAGCTTCGCCATCCGCGAGCACTTCCTGATCCGCCTCTATCTCCTGGCGGAGCTGCGGATCCTCATGGGCAACGGCTCGATCCAGCGCCTGATCGATTACCACACCCGCCACAAGCTCCTGCTGCTGGCCCTGAATCAGGGAAGGATGCGCGAGCTAGGCCGCATCCTGGCGGCGCACGACCGCGCGAATTACGCGGAGGTGAGCCGCCGCTACGAAGCGGAGCTGCGGTTGGCCCTGGCGCGCCCGCCGGTCTACAAGTCCCTGATCAACTCGCTGCAGCACGCCTTCGGGGGCCTGAGCGAGGAGCTCAAGGCCGAGGAGAAGCGCTTCTTCCTGAGCACCCTGGAGGAGTACCGGGACGAGCGTGTGCCGCTATCGGTGCCGCTGGCCCTGCTGGCGGCCTGGGCCCTGCGGCAGGGAAATAGCTACCTGCTGTCCCAAAGCCTGCTGGAACCCTACCCCCGGGCGCTGGCCGAGATTACGGATTCGGGCAAGGGGCGCGACCGGTAGGGCGGCCGGGGGGCGCATGCCCTCTCGCACTGCTTGCCTCCCCGGCAGCCGGGTTGGTATTTTAAAGGAACATCCTCAATACCATCAGGAGAACCGATATGCAAACAAAAAGAGTCATCGCCACGCTCCTGCTCCTGGGCCTGGCCCTCACGGCGTCCTCCGCCCAGGAGTCCTGGCTCAACCGGCCGGAGCACAAGGTGCGCTTTGAGTTCAGCACCGAGCTGGGCTTCCAGAGCATCGTGTACCACACCATCCAGTTCGGCCAGAGCGGCACGCAGTTCGACTACGTGGCCGACGGCGGGCAGGACGTCTACTTCCCGTTCAAGCGCATCAGCGCCGACGTGAGCTTCGGGCCGCGCCATAAGCTGGTGCTGCTCTACCAGCCCATCGACGTGCGCACCGAGGTGCGCTTCTTCGAGCCGGTTCAGGTCTATGATGTCGCCTTTGCCGGCACGCCGGGCGGCCTGCCCATGGAGCTGCGCTACGGCTTCGACTACTATCGGGTAAGCTACCTGTACGACTTCTGGAAGGACCCGCGCAACGAGCTGGCCGCGGGCCTCTCCCTGCAAATGCGCGACGCGGTGATCGTCTTCGCCCAGAAGGACGGCGTCCAGAGCGTCAGCAACGAGGACATCGGGCCGGTGCCCATCTTCAAGTTCCGCTGGAAGAGCTACCTGGGCCCCACCTGGTGGCTGGGCAGCGAGATCGACGGCTTCTACGCCTCGGGGCGCTTCATCACCGGTTCGGCCAATGACTTCGTGGGCGCCATCCTGGACGCCTCCCTGCGCGCCGGCTTCAGCCCCCGCGAAGCGCTGGACGTATTCCTGAACGTGCGCTACCTGGGCGGAGGGGCCGTGGGCACGGCCGAGGACCAGGCTGTCGGAGGCGTGGACGGGTACACGCGGAACTGGCTGCACACAGTCAGCCTGTCGCTGGGCGTGACGGTGCGCTGAAGCCCGGCGGGGCGGATCCATGATAGAGCCGCAGCGGATCCGGCCCCTCAACCGCGCCGCGGCGCGCCCGGGGGCCTACGTCCTGTACTGGATGCAGGCCGCCCCCCGCGTGCTGGAGAACCCGGCCCTGGAGTACGCGAGCGCTCAGGCCGACGCGCTGGGCCTGCCCCTGCTGTGCGCGTTCGGGCTGACCGCGCGCTACCCCGAGGCCGCCCTGCGCCACTACGTGTTCCTGCTGGAGGGGCTGGCCGAGACCGCGGCGGAGCTGGAGGCGCGCGGCATCCGCCTGGCGGTGCTGGCCTCAGAGCCTGATCAGGCGGCCCTGCACCTGGCGCGGGAGGCGGCCCTGCTGGTGACCGACCGCGGTTACCTGCGCCACCAGCGCGCCTGGCGCGAGCGGGTTGCCGCCGGCGCCCCCTGCCCCGTGGTGCAAGTGGAGGGAGAGGCGGTGCTGCCGGTGGAAGAGGTCTCCGGCAAAGCGGAGTGGGCGGCCTCCAGCTTCCGCCCCAAAATCCGCCGCCTGCTGGCCGGGTACCTGCCTTCGGCCCCCCGAGCCCGGCGCCGCTCGGTCCGCGCGCCGCGGCGCGACTCTCTCGGCCTTCGTCCGGAGGGCCCGGTGCTGCCCACGGCCCACCTGCAGGGCGGCGCCGCCGCCCCGGCGCTGGCGCTGCTCAAGCCCGACCCCGACGTGCCCCCCGTCCCGGGCATCCGGGGCGGCACCTCAAGGGCGCTAGCCCGCCTCGCGCGCTTCACGCGGGGGCCTCTGGCCGACTACCATCTCACCCGCAACGACCCCGGGATCGACCTGCAGTCGGGCCTGGGCCCTTACCTGCACTTCGGACAAATCTCACCGCTCACCGTCGCCCGCACCGTGGCCGGGGCGCCCGGCGTGCAGGAAGGGGCCCGGGACGCGTTTTTGGAGCAGCTCATCGTGCGCCGGGAGCTCTCCTTGAACATGGTTTTCTACGACCCATCCTACGACCGCTACGAGGGGCTTCCCGAGTGGGCGCGGCGCACCCTGCGGAAGCACGCCCGGGACCGCCGGCCGTACCTGTACGACCGCGCGCAGCTAGAGCGGGCCGCCACCCACGATCCGTTCTGGAACGCGGCCATGCGCGAGGCTGTGCAGACCGGCAGCATGCACGGCTACCTGCGCATGTACTGGGGAAAGAAGATCCTGGAGTGGAGCGAGAGCCCCGAGCAGGCGTTCGCCGCGACCTTGGCGCTGAACAACCGCTGGTTCCTGGACGGCCGCGACCCCAACTCGTACGCCGGGGTGGCCTGGTGCTTCGGCCGGCACGATCGTCCATGGCCGGAGCGGCCCGTGTTCGGCACGGTGCGCACGATGACCGCCGGCGGCCTTCAGCGCAAGTTCGACATGGACGCCTACCTGCGGCGGGTCGGGGGCGGCTGAGCGTCGCCGGGCGGCCTGCGCCGGCCGTCGCATCAAGGCCTCGCCAAGACGGCGAGCGCCTCTTTTTTCTTGCCTTATTCATTACTTATTCTGTAATATTAATCCAACCACCGCACGGCAGTACACGTCCCTACATTCCCAGGCCGGCGGACTCAAGGAGGCTTCTACATGGCATTCAAACTCCCGGACCTGCCCTACGATTTCAGCGCCCTCGAACCCCATATCGACGCCCGAACCATGGAGATCCACCACGGGAAGCACCACGCCACCTACGTGGCCAAGCTGAACGAGGCCCTGGAAAAGGCGCCCGGGTGGCAGAACAAAACCCTGGAGGACATAGTGCGCTCCTACGGCGAGGCGCCCAAGGAAGTGCAGGGAGCCCTGCGCAACCACGGGGGCGGGCACTTCAACCACAGCCTGTTCTGGAAAGTTCTCTCGGCCAAGGGCGGCGGAAAGCCCACCGGTGAGCTGCAGTCCGCCATCGAGGCGGCTTTCGGCGGCTTCGACGCCCTGAAGGAGAAGTTCAGCGCGGCCGCGGCCGGCGTGTTCGGCTCCGGATGGGCCTGGCTGGCTCTGGATTCGGCGCGCAAGCTCACCATCGTGACCACGCCGAACCAGGACAATCCGCTCACGCAGGGTCTGGCGCCCATCCTGGGACTGGACATCTGGGAACACGCCTATTACCTGAAATACCAGAACCGGCGCCCCGAGTACATCGCGGCGTTCTGGAACGTGGTGTTCTGGGACCAGGTGGCGCGCAACTTCAAGGAAGCCCGGCCGTAGGTGCCGGCCGTACTGCACCGCGTCGCCTTCATCGCACTGTTCTCAGCCCTCTCGCTGCCGGAACGCTACGGGAGTACCTGGAGTACCGGGAGGCCACGGGCAGCTTCCTGCCGCGAATCGTCAGGCCGGGAGGCGCAGCTCGCCGCGGGCCAGCTCCTCGGGACGCACGACCTCCAGCCC
>CAZMWZ010000054.1:0-9880 GCA_964570045.1 uncultured Spirochaetaceae bacterium | reverse complement strand
CCGGGAGGCGCAGCTCGCCGCGGGCCAGCTCCTCGGGACGCACGACCTCCAGCCCGACGCGGGAAATGCCCGGGATCAGGGCAAAGGCAGGATCACGAACGGGAGCCGTTGACCAGGAGCCTGGCGGTGCTCACCGCCTCGGCGGCGTTCGCCGCGGTGGCGTCCGCCCCGATCCCCCTCCACAGGTTCTTCTCCCACTGGAAGGCCTGCCCGCCGGCCATGATGCGCATGCGCTGGAGGGTGGGGGTGGCGCGCACGGCCCGGATCAGGTCGGAGGCGTACCCGAGGTGGCCGGGGAGGGTGACTGACAGGGCCAGCACGTCCGGACGGTGGTCGGAGAGGGCCTTGAGCACGTGCTGGGTGCACATGCTGCCCCCGAGGAACTGGGTGTTCCAGCCGTCCAGCTCCAGCAGGTCGGCCAGCATCCGCACCCCGATCACGTGCTGCTCGTCGCATACCGCGAAGCACAGGCAGCTGTGGTCATGGCGCGGCCGGTCCGCCCCCTCGGCGGCTCCCAGCAGCTGGGACATGAGGGAGAGGGTGGCCTCGGAGAGCAGCCGCTCGCGGGCCACGTCCAGCTTGCCCTCGCTCCACATCCTGCCGGCCTCCTTGAGGGCCTGCTCGAAAACCTCCAGGTAGATCTCCTGCAGGCTTTTGCCCTGCCGGAAGGCTTGCCGCACCCGCTCGGCCGCCTGGTCGTGGTGCCCGCCGATGGTGAGCTGTAAGTACTCCCGAGCTAGCCCGCCAAGCGGGGCGGGCTCAGGCCGGGGCTCCCCCGGCCCACCGCCGGAGAGGTGCAGCGACTGCAGGTTCAGGCTCACGTCGCTGCGCCCGAGCAGGTAGTCCAGGGAGGTGTTGAAGTAGTCGGCGACCCGGCCCAGGATCGTCTCGTCCGGGAAACGGCTCTTCTGTTCGTAGTTGGCGATGGTGGTCTGGGCCAGGCCCAGCTCCTTGGCCAGGTCCTTCTGGCGAAGTCCCCGGCTATTGCGAAGCTCCCGCAAACGGGAGGCGAAATCTGCCATAATTACTTAGGAATATAACTCATTTCGGGTAATTGTTCCACTAGCTGAGTTGTCAGAATTTGGGAAGATCCGCAGGCCGACGCGCTTTTACCAGGCCTCGGGGTCGGCCGGGGCCAGCACCTGGAATGCCGACCCCTTCCTGGGGACGGCCAGCAGCGGCTCGACCGCCTGCCTCCAGGCTTCGTAGTGCGGGGTTTCCTTGTGCGCCCGGGTGGCCGCCTCGTCGCGGTAGGCCTCGTACAGCAGGAAGCGCGCGGGGTCCTCCCCGGACTGCAGCACGTCGAAGCGCAGCACGCCGGGCTCGCGGACCGAGCCGCGGTGGTTGGCCAGGGTGGCGGTGATGAACTCCTCCACCCGCTCCGGCTTGACCAGGATTTCCACGGTTCGCACGATCACCTCGACCTCCTCCTCGGCTTTTTACAGGCAGTCCCGACGAAAGGCCTCCACCCGGCTCAAGTACTCCTCGGTGAGCCGGCGCGACTCGCCGGGGGGCAGGAAGCTCGCGTTCAGGGCGTTCAGGTTGAGCCGGATCAGATCCTCCAGGGTGAAGCCGAAGTAGCGCACGGCCTTCAGGTAGTCGTCGGTCAGGTCCGTGTTCTGGATGAAGGGGTCATCGGAGTTGAGGGTCACCGGCACGCCGCGGCGGTACAGCTGGCCGATGGGGTGGTTGCGCTCGTCGGCCCAGGAGCCGGTCTGGTAGTTGGAGGTGATGCACAGCTCCAGGGCGATGCCTTCTTTTTTCAGATGCTCCTGCAGTAGCTCGTCCTCGATGGCGCTGGTGCCGTGCCCGATGCGGTCGGCGCGCAGGCTGCGAATCGCCTCCCAGATCTGGGCGGGAGGGCTGACCTCGCCGGCGTGAACCGTCGCCTTGTACAGCCCGTCGGCGCGCACCCGGTCGAAAAAGTCCCGGAAGCCCTCCGGCGGGAAATTGATCTCGTCGCCCGCCAGGTCCACGCCCACGATCCGCGGCAGCGCCAGGCTCTTGAGGCGCTCGTACAGTGCGATCATCTCCTTCACGGTCTGCTTGCTGCGGTTGAAGGTGAGCAGATAGCGCAGGTTGAGGCCGGTCTCCTCCGCCGCTCGGTTGCCGGCCGCCACAATGAGCTTGGTGATCTCGGCCCGGTCGAAGTCGTTCTCCAGCGAGAAGTGCTCCGGCGAGAAACGCAGCTCGCAGTAGAACAGGCCGTCCTCCACCAGGTCGCGCACCGAGTGGTAGGTGATGAAGTACACGTCGTCGTGCGAGCGGTACCAGTCGTTGCGGAACTTGGAAAGGAAAGCCAGGAAGTCGGGGCTGGAGTCCTTGGGGAAGGTGACTTCCCGCCGGAAGGCCTCGAAGTCCCGGGGCCGGTCCAGGTTGTTCTTGAGGGACAGCTCGAAAAGGCGGCCGACCGGGAAGGTGCCTTCCAGGTGGCGGTGCAGCTCCACCTTGGGTAAGCGCCGCATCACCTTCTTGTCCAGCAGCTTCGTTTTTACCGCCTCGGCGGGGGAGCTCACGGGAGCGGTTCGCCTGAAGAATCCCCTCACGCGGCCGAAAGGCGCGTGAGGGGCGTGCCTCGCCGGCCCGCAGGTCGGCTCAAAGCACGTCGGGGTCGCACAGGTAGTCGGCGCTGGCGGCCACCCGGCCGCATTGCTTGCACACGTACTTGCCGCCCCGCACCATCTGCTTGTAGTCGGCCAGGTTGGTCTGGATGTAGTTCATGACGTGGGCGACGCACAGGTGCTTGCCGTGCCCCTTGTGCGGGCCCTTGATGTCCTCGGACAGCGGGAACCATTCGGCCATGGAAACCTCCTTGCCGCGAAATCGAATGCTAGATGACAATATACAGGCGGCTGCCCGGTACGGCAAGCAAACGGGCTGGGAGGCCGGGGCCGGGGCGGGCAGGCGGCAAGGCGCAGGCCCGAAGGGGGCGTAGCCTCGTCTCACGCATTCTGATAAACTGCGCTCCAACACCGTGAAAGCCATCGAGCTGGCCAAAGCCTACGACCCCAAGGACTTCGAGCAGCGCCTGTACCGCTTCTGGCTGGAGCAGGGCCTGTTCCAGCCGGCGCCCCGGGAGGGACAGCGCCCCTTCGTCATCGTGATCCCGCCGCCCAACGTGACCGGGGTCCTGCACATGGGGCACGGCCTGAACAACTCGCTGCAGGACATCCTGGTCCGCTACCACCGCATGCTGGGCGAGCCCACCCTCTGGGTGCCGGGCTCGGATCACGCCGGCATCGCCACCCAGGCGGTCGTGGAGGCTCAACTGGCCAAGCGGGGCACCTCCCGCCGGGAGCTGGGGCGTGAGAAGTTCATCGAGGAGACCTGGAAGGTAAAGGAGAAGCACCACCGGGTCATCGTGGAGCAGCTGGCCCGGATCGGCTGCTCCTGCGACTGGAGCCGGGAGCGCTTCACCCTGGACGAGGGGCTTTCCCGCGCGGTGCGCGAGGTGTTCGTGTCCCTGTACGAGAAGGGCCTGGTCTACCGGGGGAACTACCTGATCAACTGGTGCTGGCGCTGCGGCACGGCGATCTCCGACGACGAGGTGGAGCACGAGGAGGTCGACTCCTTCCTGTACCACTACAACTACCCGCTGGCCGACGGCTCCGGCGCGATCGCCATCGCCACCACCCGTCCCGAGACCATGCTCGGGGATGCGGCCGTGGCGGTGCATCCCGACGATCCGCGCTATAGCGCGCTAGTCGGGAAGATGGTGGACCTGCCCCTCACCGGGCGGCAAATCCCCATCGTGGCCGACGCTTACGTGGACATGCAGTTCGGCTCCGGGGCGGTGAAGGTGACCCCGGCGCACGACCCCAACGACTACGAGATCGGCCGGCGCCACGGCCTCCCGCAGATCAACATCCTCAACCCCGACGACACCCTGAATGCCAGCGTGCCCGAGGCCTACCGGGGCCTGGCGGTGAAGCAGGCGCGCGAGCGGGTGGTCGAAGACATCAAGCAGGCGGGGCTCTTCCTGAAGGAAGAGAAGCACCGCCACGCGGTGGGCCACTGCTACCGCTGCCACACGCTCATCGAGCCCTACCTCTCGGACCAGTGGTTCGTGCGCATGCGCCCCCTGGCGGATAAGGCCCTGGCGGCCTGGGAGCGGGGGGAGGTGCGCTTCTACCCCCGGAAGTGGGAGAACACCTACACCCACTGGCTGCGCAACATCCGGGACTGGTGCATCAGCCGCCAGCTATGGTGGGGGCACCGCATCCCGGTGTGGTACTGCGACGCCTGCGGAAAGATGACCGTGGCCCGCGAGGACCCCGCCGCCTGCGCCCACTGCGGAAGCGGCGGCATCCGCCAGGACCCGGACGTGCTGGACACCTGGTTCTCCTCGGCCCTCTGGCCGTTCTCCACCCTGGGCTGGCCGGAGGACACCCCGGACTTGAGGAGCTTCTACCCCACCACGGTGCTGGTCACCGCCTACGAGATCCTGTTCTTCTGGGTGGCGCGGATGATCATGATGGGCCTGGAGTTCCGCGGGGAGGTCCCCTTCCGGGACGTGCTCATCCACGGCCTGGTGCGCGACATGCAGGGCCGCAAGATGTCCAAAAGCCTGGGCAACGGCATCGACCCCCTGGAGATCGTGGCGGAGTACGGCGCGGACGCGCTGAAGTTCACCCTGGCCTTCCTGGCCGCCCAGGGGCAGGATATTTTAATGAACAAGGAATCCTTCAAGCTGGGCTCCAAGTTCGCCAACAAAATCTGGAACGCCTCGCGCTACCTATTGATGAACCTGGAGGCTCACGAGCTCGTGCCCGCTTCGCGCCTGGCCCTCGACGAGGTGGACCGCTGGGTTTTCGACCGGCTGAATGCGGCGGTGCGCACCGTGCGCGAGGCGCTGGACCAGTACCGCTTTTTCGACGCGGCCCAGGCGGCCTACGAGTTCTTCTGGAGCGACTTCTGCGACTGGTACCTCGAGGCCTCCAAGCTCAAGCTGGACGACCGCAAGCTCACGCTGCTGCTGGCCGTGCTGGAGGAGTCCCTGCGCCTGCTGCACCCCCTGCTGCCCTTCCTCACCGAGGAGATCTACCAGAAGCTGCCCGGGCACCAGGCGAGCATCATGAGCGCCCCGTACCCGGAGGTCCGCCCCGAGCGCGAGCATCCCGAGGCCGTGGAGAGCTTCGCGCTGGTGCAGGAGCTGGTGCGCGCGGTGCGCACCGTGCGCGCGGAGTTCACGATCCCCTTCGACCGCCCGCTGCGGGTGGCGGTCGCCGCCGCCGCGGGGCCCCGTGAGGTCCTGCGCGACCACCTGGAGCTCGTCAGCCTGCTCACCAATGCCCGCGAGCTCGCCATCGGGGCCCAGGGCGACAGCCCGGTACTCCGGCAGGCGGACCGCAAGGCTGGCATCCCGGTGGTGGGCTCCGGTTTCGAGGCCTTCGTGCACATCCGCGAGCTGATCGACGTGGCCCGCGAGACCGCACGGCTTAGCAAAGAGCTCGCCGGCCTGGAATCGCTGACCGAGCGCACCCGCCTGAAGCTGGACAACCCGGCCTTCGTGCAGAAGGCGCCCGCGGAGGTGGTGGCCAAGGAACGGGCGAAGCTGGAGGAGTTCGCCCGGCGCCGGGATAAGATCCAGGGCTACCTTCAGGACCTGCAACCCTGAGCATGGCGGGGGAGTCGTAATGGACAGGCAACTGGTGCTGCTTTCCGCCTCCGCCGGGGGGTGGGGGGCGCTGCGCCCCAGCGCCCAGGTCCTGATCGCCTCCCTGCCCCTGGTGGCGGTAGTGCTGTTGTCAGTTCTGACTTTTTTCTTTATACTGTGGGACTATAAGCGCAAGCGGCTCATCATTGAGCGCGGCGGCACCCCGGCGCCGCGAAACATCGACGAGAAGCTGCTGCTGATCGGGATCGTTGCCCTGTTCGTGGGGGTGGGGCTGCTGGTTTTCTTCGCCCTCAAGACGGGCCTGAGCGATGCGCTTCTCGGCGGGATCATTCCGACCACCGCGGGGCTGGGGATTATTACCTATTATGTCCTTGTCCAACGAAGAAAAACGAAAAGCTGAACCGGCAGGTGACAACGACCTGGTGCGGCGCGTGCTCGCGGGGGAAGTGGAGGCCTACGGCACGATCGTGGCGCGCCACCAGGCCCGGGTGTTTTACCTGGGCCTTAAGTTCTTGCGCCGCAGCGAAGACGCCGAGGACTTCGCCCAGGAGGTGTTCATCCGGGCCTACGAGAAGCTCGCCTCCTTCCAGGGTGGCGTCCCTTTCGCCGCCTGGCTGCACCGCATCGCCTTCAACCTGGCGGTCAACAAGTACCACCTGAAAAAGCGGCAGGCCCAGCCCGTGGACACGGTGGATCTCCTGCCCGATTCCAGCTACTCGCCGGAGCATCGCCTCCTGAGTGAGGAGCTGGCCGAGTGGGTGCGCAAGACGCTGCACAAGATCCCGGAAATCTACCACGTTCTGATCCGCATGCACTTTTTCGAGGGCTTAAGCTACCCGGAGATCTCCCGAGCCCTCCAGATGCCGGTCAACACCATCAAGTCCTACATCTTCAGGGCCAAGGAGCTGATCCGCCAGCGGCTGCGGGTCTGGGACAGGGAGACCGTACATGGCTGACAAGCTGGAAAATCCTCTGAGCCAGGCGCTGCAGCCCGCCCAGCTCCCGGGTGAGACCGAGATGCGCTTCGCCGTGTACCTCGAGGAGCGCGGCTTCGTGGAAGCGGTGATGGCCCGGATCTACGCGCTGCACCTGCACCCGCGCAAAGCCCTGGCCTGGGGCCTGTTCTGCCTGGTTAACCTGGTCCTGCTGGCCGCGCTGGGCGCCAGCCCGCCTTTCCTGGCGGGCTTCTTCGCGCCGCAGGCGGAGCTCGCCCAGTTCTTCTTCCTGTTCCTCGGGCTGACCTTCCTCGGGGGCCTGGCGGGGCTGGTGCTCTGCCTGGACACCTCCCGGCTCCTGCACCCGCGCGAGCGCGACGTCTAGCTCTCGCCCGCCACCGAGGCGCCCGGGGGCACGTCGTGGGTGAGCCAGACATTGCCACCGACCACCGCCGCCTTGCCGATGCGCACGCGCCCCAGGATAGTGGCCCCGGAGTAGATCACCACATCGTCCTCCACGATCGGGTGCCGCTCGATCCCCTTGATCGGGTGGCCCTGCTGGTCCAGCGGGAAGCTCTTGGCTCCCAGGGTGACCCCCTGGTAGATGCGCACCCCCGCGCCGATGACGCAGGTCTCCCCGATCACCACGCCGGTGCCGTGGTCGATGAAGAAGCGCTCCCCGATGCGCGCCCCCGGGTGGATGTCGATGCCCGTCAGGCTGTGGGCCCGCTCGCTGATGATCCGTGGGATCAGGGGCACGCCCAGGCAGTACAGCTCGTGGGCCAGGCGGTGGTAGCTGATCGCCAGGATGCCGGGGTAGCAGAAGATGGTCTCGTCGGTGCTGGTGGCCGCCGGGTCGCCGAGGTAGGCCGCCTGCACGTCCGTGGCCAGGATGTGCTGGATGCGCGGCAGCTGCTCGAAGAACTGCGAGGTGATGGACGCCGCCTTGTCGGCGCAACCCGGGCAATCGGGGCCGTGGTGGTCGCACTCGAAGCACAGCCCACGCTTGATCTGCTCCTGCAGCACTAGGAGCACCCGATCCAGGGTCGCCCCCACGTGGAAGCGCATGTTCTCCTCGGTGAGGTCCGTAACGCCGAAGTAGCCGGGGAACAGCGCGGAGCGCAGGGCCTCGGCGGCCTCCACCACCTGGTCGCGCGAAGGCAGCGCCCGCCCTCCCCGCGCGAGCCAGGACAGCATCCCGTGCTCGGACTTGCACAGCTCGTTGACCACGTGGGCCAGCCGGCTTTGACGGCTCAGGGGCTTGTTCATACCTTCTCCCAGCGTCCCGACTGCGACGATGCGCTCAACGCGTCCAGGACCTTCTGATTGGCCACCGCATCCTCCGGCGGCGTGGGCACCGGCCGGTCCTCGCGCAGCGCGCGCGAGAACTCCTCGAACTCCAGGCCGTAATGGTCGACCGCCGGGAGCACGGGCTCCCGCTCCCCCACCCCGGTGGTCACGGTGAGGCGCGCGGGAGAGTCCGGGAACGCGTTGAAGGGCAGGTGCACACAGATCCTCCCCGAGGTGCCGATCACCTCCACGCGCTGGTGCGGAAAAACTTGAGTACCCACCGTGAATGTCGCGCGGCCCTCGCCGAACTCCAGGATGGCCGAGGACAGCACATCGGTCCTGAAGGCCGGGTCCCTGGAAATCAGGCCGATGACCCGCTGGGGCTCGGCCTGGAACAGCAGACGCGGCACGGAAACCGCGTAGCAGCCGATGTCCATCAGGGCGCCGCCGCCGAAGTCCAGGATGTTGCGGATGTTGCCGGGGTCGGTGTTGTGGTAGCCGAAGGAGGTGTGCACGACCCGCACGCTGCCGATCTCCCCGACCCCCACCAGCTCCAGGGCCCGCCGCCACTGGGGGTGGAAGCGGTACATGAAGGCCTCCATGAGCCGCACACCTTTTTTACGGCAATAGTCCAGGCAGGCCTGCGCTTCGCCGGCATTCATGGCCAAAGGCTTCTCGCAGAGCACCGCTTTCCCGGCCTCCGCGCACTTGCGGACCCACTCGGCATGCAAGTGGTTGGGCAGGGGGATGAATACCGCCTCCAGGGTCGGGTCCGCGACGAGCTGTTCATAAGAGCCGTACCAGGACCTGATGCCGAAGCGCTCGGCCGCCTCCCGGGCCTTGACCGCATCCCGCGAGGCCACGGCGGCCACTTCGATCAGCTCTGAGTTCTGCAGCGGCAGGAGCACCCTTTGAGTGAAGTGCTTGCCGACCCCGAGCACGCCCCAACGGACCGGTTTCATAAGCCCAGTATACGTGGAAGATTACGGTGGGACAACGGCCCGCGAGCGGGCTCGCAGCGGCGCGGTGCTCACAGTCCCGGTTTGACCCGGCGGGGTGGATTGTCAATCTCTCTCCAAGATTTGACCGGCGTGGCCGGTTTTCGTATTATTTAGTGGACAGCCTCGGCAGTCCGGCTCCCTCGTGCGTTCCCATAGGAGAAACTAATGCGCTTCGACAAATATACGATAAAAGCCCAGGAGGCGGTGCAGGCGGCGGAATCCGTGGCCCACCGCTACAACCATCCCACCCTCGACCCCGAGCACCTGCTGGCGGCTTTACTTGAGCAGCGCGACGGGGTCGTGCCCCCGCTATTGTCCGCACTGGAGGTGCAGGCCGGAGGGTTCAAGTCGGAGCTGGATAAGGCGCTGGCTTCCAAGCCCAAGGTCTACGGGGACAGCTCCCAGACCACCCTCTCGCCGCAGCTCAACAAGGCGCTGCACAACGCCGAGGCCGAGGCGGCCCAGCTCAAGGACGAATACATCTCCACCGAGCACCTGCTGCTGGCGCTGTGCGAGGTGCCCGGCGAGGGGCGCGAGCTGCTGCGCCAAGCGGGTGTGACCAAGTCCTCGATCCTCGGGGCCCTGCGCAAGATCCGCGGCAACCAGCGGGTTACGGACCAGAGCCCGGAGGACAAGTACCAGGCCCTGGAGCGCTACTGCCGCGACCTGACCGACCTGGCGCGCCGGGAAAAGATCGACCCGGTGATCGGCCGGGACGAGGAGATCCGGCGGATCATGCAGATCCTCTCGCGCCGCACCAAGAACAACCCGGTGCTGATCGGGGAGCCGGGAGTGGGCAAGACCGCCATCGTGGAGGGCCTGGCCCGCCGCATCGTGTCCGGCGACGTGCCCGATTCCCTGAAGGGGAAGCGCCTGCTGGCCCTGGACCTGGGGGCGCTGCTGGCCGGGACCAAGTTCCGTGGCGAGTTCGAGGAGCGCCTGAAGGCCGTGATCAAGGAGATCGTGGAGTCCGAGGGAGGCATCATCCTGTTCATCGACGAGCTGCACACCCTGGTGGGCGCCGGCGCCGCCGAGGG
>CAZMWZ010000053.1:10184-15081 GCA_964570045.1 uncultured Spirochaetaceae bacterium | reverse complement strand
CCTACGCCCGGCTGGGCTACCTCTTCGACGCCGCCTACGTCGGGGGCGGGACCCCGACGGTGCTGCCGGCCGAGCTGGCCTCCGTGCTGCGCCTGGCTCGCGAGCTGTGGCCGATCCGCAGCCTGTCGGTGGAGACCAACCCTAACCACCTGACTCCGCAGATCCTGGGGCTGCTGGAAGGCTGCGGGGTGGACCGGCTGTCGGTCGGGGTGCAGAGCTTCGACGACGGACTGCTGGATTCCCTGCACCGCCTGCACCGCTACGGCTCCGGCGCCGAAATCCGGGACCGCCTGGCTGCAGTCCGCGGTCGGTTTCCCACCCTGAACGCGGACATGATCTTCAACCTGGCCGGCCAGAGCGAGGGCATGCTGGAGCGCGACCTGGCGACCCTCCGGGAGCTTGCGCTGGAACAGGTCACCTTCTACCCGTTGATGAGTCCCCGCGCCCGGCGGGGGTCTTATGCCCGCGAGCGCCGCTTCTACACCCTGATCCGCGCGGGGCTGGGCGGCGCCTACCTCCCCTCCACCGCCTGGTGCTTCTCGCGGGACGGGAAGGCGGGCTTGATCGACGAGTACATCGTGTCGCGGGAGGAGTATGCCGGGCTGGGCTCGGGCTCCTTCGGCTACCTGGGCGGCGAGCTGTACACCAACACCTTCTCGCTGGCCGGCTACAGCGAGCGCACCAGGCGGGGCGAGCTGCCGGTCGCGGCAACTCGAGCCTTCACGGCGGGCGAGAGGCTGCGTTACGATTTTTTAATGAAGCTTTTTGGCGGGCGCCTGGACTTGGACGAGCTGGAGGCGCGGCACGGGGCCGGAGCGGCGCGCCGGCTGTGGAAGGAGCTGGCTTTTTTCCGGGCGATCGGGGCGCTGCGGAGGGAGGGTCGAGTGCTCGGCTTGACGGACGCCGGGAATTATGTTTGGGTCATACTCATGCGGGAGTTCTTCACGGGCGTGAATCGGCTGCGCGCGGCCGGCCTGGTCACCGGCGAGTGAGGTGTGGGGTGCAGGCATTGTACAGGTTCTTCAAGTCCGTCAGGCTGGCGGTAGTCCTCCTCTTGGTCATCACGGCGCTGTCGATCCTGGCCACCCTGATACCCCAGGGGCAGGAAGCGACCTTCTACTTCCAGAACTACCCCCCGGCCCTCGCCCGTCTGGTCACCACCCTGGGCTTCACGAGCTTCTTCAAGTCCTGGCTGTTCCTCATCCCCTGCGCTTTGTTCTTCGTCAACCTGGCCGTTTGCACCGTGGACCGCATCGCGGGTCGCCTCCGGCGCGGCGCGCGGCGGCACTACGGACCGGACCTGATCCACGTCGGGCTGCTGGTGCTGATCATCGGCGCCCTGTTTACCACCTGGGGCCGGCGGGAAGGGACCTTCTACCTGGGGAAGGGGGACAGCATCGATCTTCCCTTGGGCTACCGCCTCAGGCTGCTGGACTTCGTCGACCTGCGCTACGAGGACGGTCGCCCGCGGGACTGGGTATCCACGGTCGAGGCCAGCCGGCAGGACCGGGTGGTCGTGGCCTCCTACCCTATCGAGGTAAACCGGCCCCTGCGCCTGCGGGGGCTGAAGATCTACCAGACCAACTTCACCCGGGAGGAGGTGGCGCTGCTGCGCGCTGAAAGCGGCGAGCTGGCCGCCATCCACGGCGGGGAAGGCTTCCGCTGGGAGAACTCCCTGCTGGTGTTCACTGGAATCGAAGCCGAGCGGGCGGTGTTCGAGCGCTGGGAGGGGCACACCCTCGCCGAGGAGCTGCGCCGAGCCCCATCGCAGCCCATCGGGCAATACACGATCATCGAGCTTTCCTCCCGTGAGCTCACCGGCCTGAAGGCGGTGAAGGACCCCGGCTTCGTTCCCGTGATCGCGGCCCTCATCCTGGTGGCCGCGGGGCTGAGCCTGACTTTCATCCAGAAACGCAAAGACAAGGAGACCTGATGGGCTACACCCTTTCCCAGCTCCTGGCGGTGATCGCTTTCGCCCTGCTCGCCCTGGCGGCGGTCGCTCAGGTGGTGTACTTGCTGCGGCGCGAGCGGCGCCTGGACCCGTTCTCCCACTACCTGCTGGCCGCCGCCGCCGCCCTGCTGCTGGCCGGCATTGTGGAGCGCAGCGTGCGCATCCGCTTCGTGGCGGTCACCAACACCTTCGAGTCGCTGGTGTTTTTCGCCGGGGTGACGGCGCTGGTGCTGTTCCTGTACCGCCTCCTGGCCGGCGAGCGCCTGCTGCCGCTGGTGACCTTCGGCGGCACCGTGATCTCGCTGGCCCTGCTGGCCATCGCCTCCTCCCCCGCCATCCCCAAGGAGGTGCTGCCCCCGATCCCCGCCCTGCAGTCCTACTGGCTGGTGCTGCACGTGACCCTGTCCTTCATCGGCGAGTCCTTCTTCATCGTGGGCTTCGTGGCGGCGGTGCTGTTCCTCGCCGCGCGCGACGAGGAACGAAAGAAGACGCTGGACCGCCTGACCTATACGGCCATCGGCATCGGCTACCCGATCTTCTCGGCCGGGGCCCTGATCTTCGGCGCCGTCTGGGCCCAGACGGCCTGGGGCAGCTACTGGAGCTGGGACCCCAAGGAGACCTGGGCGCTGATTACCTGGCTGGTGTACACCGCCTTTCTGCACACCCGACTGGTGAAGAAGCTGCGCGGCCGGCTTTCGGCGATCCTTTCGATCGTGGGGTTTGTGTTCACGGTGTTCACCTTCTTCGGGGTGAACTACCTGCTCTCCGGCCTCCACAGCTACGGCTGAGCGCTATTGCGATCCAGCTACGGCTGAGCGCTATTGCGATCCAGCTACGGCTGAGGCGGCACCGGGTCCGCTTCACGGGGGGGGTGAAGGTCATGTCTTCCAGTCAGGCCGCCGAACTGCGGCGCCTGGAAACCCAGGTACGGGGGCTGCGCTTCCTGTTCCGGCTCACCGCCCTGATCCACGATCGGGAGCTACCCCTGGAGCTGCTGTTGGAGCACCTGGTCGCCCAGCTTCCCCGGGCCTACCAGTACCCGAACATCGCCTGCGCCCGCATAGAGTGCGAAGGCCGCGTGGTGCAAAGCCCCGACTTCCGGCTCACCGAGTGGGAGCAGTCTGTGGCCATCGGCACTTTGGTGGCCCGCAGCGGCCGGCTCACCGTCTGCTACCTGGAGCCCCGCCCCGAGGAGGCCGAGGGCCCCTTCCTGGAGGAGGAGCGCGAACTGCTCAACACCGTCGGCGAGCTGCTGGGGGAACGTCTGGAGCGGGAGCGCACCCGGGAGCTGCTGGAGGAGGTCTTCTCCGGAACGCACTTCCTCATCGCCTACCTGGACCGGGACCTGCGCTACCAGCGGGTGAACCAGGCCTATGCCCGGGCCGCCGGCCTGAAGCCCGAAAACTGCACGGGGCGGAACCATTTTTCCCTGTTCCCCGACCGCGAGCTGGAGGGGCGCTTCCGGCAGGTGCTGGCCAACAGGGAGCCTTACACGGCCCAGGATGTGATCCTACCCTGTTTCGGCCCGGAAACCAACTTCGACATCGAGCTGCTGCCGCTGGGCAGGATGGACTCCGCGATCCAGGGCCTGGTCTTCATTTTGGTCAACCGCACGCGGAGCAAGCTCGCCCTGGCCGAGCTCAGGAAATCCAAGGAGGAGCTCGAGCGGCTCACCTCCCACCTGCAGGAGCTGCGGGAGGAGGAGCGCCGGCGCATCGCGCGGGAGGTCCACGACGAGCTGGGGGGGATGCTTACTTCCATCAAAATGGACCTCTCACTGCTGCGCGCTGAGGCTCAAGCCCCCGACCGGGAGCCAATCCTGAAGCGTACGGACGCGCTGGTGGACCACACGATCACCCTCATCCGCCGCATCGCCTCCGATCTCCGGCCGCAGATCCTCGACGACTTGGGTCTGGTCACGGCGGTAGAGTGGCTGGCGGCGGATTTCGGCAAAAGAACAGGCATTCGCTGCCGCTTCACCCCGTCCGCTCCGGACATCGCCATCCCGCGGGAGAAGGCCACCGCGCTGTTCCGGATCGTGCAGGAGGCCCTGACCAACGTGGCCCGCCACGCCGGGGCCGCCTGCGTGGCCATCCGCGTAAAGACCGGGCACGGCACTCTCGAGGCCACTGTTCGCGACGACGGTAGGGGCATCACGGAGGCGCAGGCCAGCAGCCCCGACTCCTTCGGCCTGATCGGCATGCAGGAGAGGGCGGCCCACTTCGGCGGGAAGGTTCGCATCCACGGCCGGGAGGGGTCGGGGACCACCCTGAGCGTGGAAATCCCGCTGGGAGGCCCGGAATAGCATGGTGCGGGTGCTGATCTGCGACGACCACCCCATCTTCCGCGAGGGGCTGAAAAAGACCCTGAGCTTCCACCCGGACATCCGCGTGGTAGGTGAGGCGGGTAGCGCCGCCGAGCTCTTCGAGCTGCTCGGCAGGACAGCCTGCGACGTGCTCGTGCTGGACATCTCCCTGCCGGACCGCAACGGGCTGGAAGTGCTGGGCGAGCTTCGCGAGGCGGGACCAGGTCCGGCGGTGGTCGTACTCAGCATGCACTCCGAGCAGCAGTACGCCGTTCGCGCCATTCGTGCCGGGGCCCGGGCTTATATCGAAAAGGCCGGCGTCCCGCTGGAGCTGGTCAGCGCGCTGCGCAAGGTGGCGGCGGGCGGCGTGTACGTCAGCCTCGCGCAGGCCGAGCAACTGGCCCTGGAGGTAAGCTGCCGGCCCGGGGTTCCGGCGCACGGGGAGCTCTCCGAGCGCGAGCACCAGGTGCTGCGCCTGTTGGCGAGGGGCCAGGGAATCAAGCAAACCGCCCACGAGTTGTCCCTGAGCCCTTCGACGGTCGCCACCTACCGGGCGCGGATCCTGGCCAAGCTGCAGCTTAAGACCACAGCCGAGCTCATCCACTATGCCCTGGAGCACGACCTTCTGGACTGACCCCCCC
>CAZMWZ010000053.1:0-10084 GCA_964570045.1 uncultured Spirochaetaceae bacterium | reverse complement strand
TCTGTAGCATTCCTTCTACACACATAGTAGGATATAATTCTACGGCCATCCGGATAAAGAACGGACAGACCCGGGGCAGGGATAGACGTAGAATATGGTCATCTATGAGCGAGCCGGCAGGCGAAGTCACAGTCCTGGAAAGGATTACCGAGTGCGCGGCCACCGTGCTGCGGACCCTCGGCGGGGTGGAGGAGATCAACATCCTGCGCCTGGCGGAGTACCTCGGGGAGCGCAGCGCCCTGAGCTACCAGGCGTTGGGTTGGCTGGCACGCGAAGGTAAGGTCCGCTACCGGCAGAGCGGCTCGCAGGTCTTTGTTTCGCTCACGGAAGCGGGAAAAAGGAAACATGGGATCAATCAAACCTAACGGAGGTGAAAAGATGAGCAGAATCAGGAAAAGACGGCGAGCCTGGTTGGTGGGCATTCTGGTGCTCGCCGCGGCGGCCGTCATCATGGTCTCCTGCAAAACGGCCCCGGCCCCAGAGCCAGTTCAGCCGGAGCCCGTAGCCCCGGCGCCGGAACCCGCGCCGGCCGTGCCGACGCCCGAACAGGAGTATCAGACCGCCAAGGAGCTGCGGGCCACCGTGACCCAGTTCAACCTGGACCGCTATGAGGCGGAGGCCTTCAACCAGGCGGAGGCCAGCTTCAAGGACGGGGAGGCGGCTTACGACAAGGACAACGCCAAGTCCAAGACCGCCTTCGAGAAGGCCATCGTCGGGTACCAGCAGGTCCTGGACGGCGGCTTCCCCGCTTTAGCCGGGGAGCGCCGCAAGTTGGCGGAAGACGCCAAGGCTGAAGCGGATGCGCTGAAAGCCGCGGTGGCGGTCAAGGCGGACTACGCCGCCGCGCTGAAGCAATACAACCAGGCGGTCGATGCCGAGAAGGCCAAGGACTACCCGAAGAGCCTGGGGCTGTTCGACCAGTCCGAGGCCGGATTCGCCGCCGCGGCCCTGAAGGCCAGGCAGCTGAAGGCCCGCGCGGAAGGCTCGATTGATGCGGTCAAGGAGAATCTCGCCGATGCAGAACAGCAGGCCGCTGAGGCCGAGAAGGTAAGGGAGGAGGGCGGATTATGAGCAGGAAAATCCTTTGGGCGGCGCTCGCCCTCGTAGTGCTCGTGTTCACCCAGGCGTTCGGCCAGTCCCTGCAGGACAACCCGGACTACAAGAAGGCCGTGCAGCTGCAGGCCAAGGCCGACCAGGCCCTCGCCGAGGGGGACTACGAGCAGGCCTACCGCTACGCCGAAGAGGCCAAGCAATACGCGGCCAAGGCCCAGGACTTCTCCTCCACGCTGGCGACGCGCTACCGGGCGGCCAACTGGCTGTCCCTGGCCAAGCAGAAGCTGACGGACGCGGAGGCGCTGGGGGCCAAGACCCGCTACGTCGAGGAGCACAAGCAGGCCGTGGACAACTACGCGCAGGCGCAGGTCGCATTCAAGAACGGCAAGTGGACGGAGAGTATCGAGTTCTCCAAGAACGTGATCGCCTGGCTGGCCAACGTGCAGCCTGCCCCGCGGGAGGAACCGGTGGTCGTGCAGGAGGAGCCGGTGTTCCCGAAGTACTACGTGGTACGCCTGATCATGGAGGCGCGGGACTGCTTCGACAAGATCGCGGCCTATCCGTGGGTCTACAACGATCGCTACCAGTGGCGCGTGCTCTACGAAGCCAACAAGGATAAAATCCGCCGGCCGAACAACCCACACCTGATCCACCCGGGACAGGTGTTCGAGATCCCCAGCCTGCGGGGGGAGATTCGCGAAGGCACCTACGATCCGAACCAGGAGTATCCCACGTTCGGGCAATGAACCTGCGGGCGTGCGGCGTTCCGTCGCGCCGCGTAGACCCTTTGCTTGACTGAGATGCGAGCGGGCGGCCCCTCACGGGGCTGCCCGTCGCGCTTTCCCGCCGGGAGGCGCCATGCGGGGAAAACTGGTCGTGAGGCTTGCCGGGATCGCTGCGGCGCTCCGCCGCTTCCTGGCCCGCAGACGCAGCAGCCGTGTCCGGCGCAGGACCGGGCACCACGTAGAGCAGTACATCGACCGGCTGATCTCCGATGCCATCCAGTTCAACGAAATTCCCTCCCCAACCCCCCGGGAAGAGCAGCGGGCGGCCTTCATCACCCGGCGCCTGTCCGAGCTGGGCGTTTCCAACGTCAACGAGGATAAGGAAGGCAACATCCTGGTCCAGTTGCCCGCCGCGGGACCGACCCAGGAATCGGTCCTGCTGTTCGCCACCGTCGAGAACGAGGACTACTCCCCCCTGGAAAGCCTGGTGCGCCTTTCCAGCGAGCGGGCCTCCGGCAAAGGGATGGCGGGCAACAGCCTCGGGGTGGCTGCCCTGCTGGTCCTGACCGAGTACCTGCAGAGCGGGGCGGCGGCCTTCAAATGCAACGTGAGCCTGCTGTTTACCTGCCTGAAAGGCGCCGGCGTGACGGGCAGCGCGCTGGAGCGCTACCTGGACCGCCGGACGGACGACCTGCGTGCGGCCTTCTACCTCACCGGCACGCCGCTGGGTGCCGTCGCCCGCGACCCGGTGGGGACCTGCCGTCTGGCAATCAGCGTACGGACGCGGGACAGGGAGCTGTTCGCCAGCGGCGGCGCCAGCTCCGCGGTGTCCGTGCTGTCGAGCATCGCCCACCAGCTGGGGGGCATCCGCTGGGACGCGGCGGACAACACCTTCCTGAACGTGGCACGCCTAGAGGCGGGCTCCGGCTACGGGAACTTCGCCGCGGAGGGGGTGATGGAGCTGGAGATCTTCGCCCGCGACACGGGGCGCCTGGAGACCTCCCGCGACGCGGTGCTGGCCACCACCCGCAGCATCGCCCAGCGCACGGGGGCCTCGATCCGCATCGAAACCGCCGGCCTGATCCCCGCGGGCGACGCGGAACTGCGGCGTCCCCTGGTGGAGGCCCTGCGCCGGGTGCACAGCCGGCTGGGCATCCGCTCCCGGCCGGCATCGCGCCCGGACCCGACCGCCCTGCTCAACGCCCGCGGCATCCCCGCCCTGTCCATCGCTCTGACCACCGGCCGGAAAACCTTCCGCGAGGAATACATCGACCTGCCGCCCCTGGAATCCGGGTTCCAGCAGCTGCTCCTCCTGCTGGAGGCGGTCGCGTGAGCTGGAAGCCCGCCGTGCTGCGCAACACCTTTCACCACAGCCGCTACGCCGACCCGCGGCGCCTGCTGGAGCTGAAGCGCAAGAGCGGCTTGTCCATTTCGCTGGCCTTCCCTACTTTGAACGAGGGGGAAACCATCGGCAAGGAAATCCTGGTGCTCAAAGCCGAGCTCATGGAGCGCTTCCCGCTGGTGGACGAGATCGCGGTGATCGATTCGGGTTCCACCGACGAAACCCGCACGATCGCCGGCCGTTTCGGCGCCCGGGTCTTCAGCTCCCGGGACATCCTAAAAGCTTACGGCTCCTACCGCGGCAAGGGCGAGAACCTCTGGAAGAGCCTGTTCGTGCTCAAGGGGGACATCATCGTCTGGATCGACGCGGACATCAGCAACATCGGCCCCAAGTTCGTTTACGGCCTGGTGGGGCCCCTGCTGGAGCGCGGCGAGATCGGCTACGTCAAGGCCTTCTACGAGAGGCCCCTGCGCTCGGTCTCGGGGATTACGGCGAGCGGCGGGGGGCGGGTCACCGAGATCCTCGTGCGGCCGCTGTTCTCCCTGTTCTACCCGGAGTTGAGCGGGCTGATCCAGCCCTTGAGCGGCGAGTACGCCGGCCGGCGGCGCCTGTTGGAGAGGCTGCCCTTCTCGGTCGGGTACGGCGTGGAGATCGGGCATCTCATCGACATCTTTCACCAGCACGGCATCGACAGCATCGCGCAGGTGGACCTGGACCGCCGGGTGCACCGCAACCAGCCGGTTGCCGCGCTGAGCCGCATGGCCTTCGGAATCCTCAACACCTTCCTCAACCGCCTGGAGCGCTACGGCGAGGCCCACGTGCTGCGGCGCCTGGCGGCCGAGCACATCGCACTGGCGGCCAGGGGCGGCAGCTTCATGGTCCAGGCCACCGCCGTGCCTGCGAACGAAAGACCCCCGATGATTGCCATCCCGGAGTACGCCGCCCGCTTCCCGCCGGAGTCGCGAGCCGCGTACGCGCCGGCTACTTGACCAATTCCGCATTATTGAATAATCATACACAACTTTTATATTTATTAACGAGAGCAGCCCATGCGCCCAGCCTTCGGCCTCTACGACCCCAGCCACGAGCACGACGCCTGCGGGGTAGGCTTCATCGCCAACCTCCGCGGCGAGAAGTCCCACCGGATCCTCGAGGACGCGGTCCGGATCCTGATCAACCTGGAACACCGGGGGGCGGTCGGCGGGGACCGGAAAACCGGGGACGGCGCCGGGATGCTGCTCCAACTCCCCCACGCCTTCTTCCGGAGAGTGGCCGGCGCCGCTCTTCCCGACGCGGGCCTCTACGCAGCGGGCTTCTTCTTCCTGCCGCCCGAGCCGGCGGAGGCCGAGCGCGCCCGAGCCCTGGTCGAGGCGGTCACCCGCGCTGAGGGTGCCGCCCCGCTCGCCTGGCGCCGCGTGCCGGTCAACCCCGAAAGCCTGGGTGAGCAGGCCCGCCGCGAAATGCCCTCCTTCTGGCAGCTTTTCCTCACACCCCCGCCAGGAACGGCTCCGGGGGAGCCGACCGAGCGCCGGCTCTACGTTCTCCGCCGGGTCCTGGAAAAGGAAGCCCAAAGGTCAGGCTGGGGCCCGGAGCGCTTCTACATCCCCTCCCTCTCCAGCCGGACCATCGTGTACAAGGGGATGTTCGTCTCCCCGCAGTTCGTGCCCTTCTACCCGGACTTAAGCGAGCCGGACTTCGAAAGCTCCCTGGCCATCGTGCACCAGCGCTACAGCACGAACACCTCCCCTTCCTGGTTCCTGGCCCAACCGTTCCGCTTCGTGGCCCACAATGGCGAGATCAACACCCTGCGGCGCAACGTGAACGGCATGCGCGCCCGGGAGGCGACCCTTTCCTCCCCGCTGTTCGGGGAGGACCTGGCCAAGCTCCTGCCGATTGTGGACCCCGCCGGCAGCGACTCGGCGATCTTCGACAACGTGCTGGAGCTCCTGGCACTGGGCGGCCGCTCCCTGCCGCACGCCCTGGCCATGATGGTCCCCGAGGCCTTCGGCACCAAGTACCACATCTCCGAGGACAAACGGGCCTTCTTCGAATACCACGCCGCGATCATGGAGCCCTGGGACGGCCCCGCGGCCATGGCCTTCAGCGACGGGGTGCTGGTGGGCGCCATGCTGGACCGCAATGGCCTGCGCCCGGCCCGCTACCTGGTCACCCGCGGCGGGACCGTCCTGCTGGCCTCGGAGGTCGGCGTGCTGGACGTCGACCCCGCCGACATCCTGGAAAAGGGGCGCCTCGCCCCGGGGCGCATGCTGTTAGTCGACACCGCGCAAGGGCGGGTGATCCGGGATAATGAGGTGAAGTCCGCCATCTCCCGGCGCCAGCCGTACCGCCACTGGCTGGAGAAGAACCGAATATTGTTGAAGGGCCTGTTCGGGGTGCCCCGGACCGTGGCCATTGACCGGGAGCGGCTCCCGGGCCTGCAGCGCTCCTTCGGCTACACCCGGGAGGACCTGCTCACCGTCATCGCCCCGATGGCGGAGAACGCCCAGGAGCCCATCGGTTCCATGGGCGACGACACCCCGCCCGCGGTGCTGTCGCGCCGCCCCCGGCTGCTGTTCGACTACTTCCGCCAGCTCTTCGCCCAGGTCACCAACCCGCCGATTGACCCCTACCGGGAGAACCTGGTCATGTCCCTGATGAGCTTCGTGGGCCGGGAGCGCAACCTCCTCGCCGAGACCCCGGAGCATTGCCGACAGCTCAAGCTCGCCCACCCGATCCTCACGAACGACGACCTCGAGCAGCTGCGCGAGTCCGGCCTCAGGGAGTTCCCGGTGCGCACGGTGCCGATCCTGTTCCCGCTGTCCGAAGGCCCGGGGGCGCTAGGGCGGGCTCTGAGCGAGACCTGCCAGGCGGTGGAGCGGTGCATTGACGAGGGGGCCGCCCTGATCATCTTAAGCGACCGCGGGGCGGGGCGGGAGCAGGCGGCCATCCCCAGCCTCCTGGCCATCAGCAGGGTGCATCACCACCTGGTGCGCCGGGGCAAGCGGCACTTAAGCGCGCTGGTGATCGAGACCGGCGAGGCCCGCGAGGTCCACCACTTCGCCTGCCTGATCGGCTACGGGGCGAGCGGCGTGAACCCCTACCTGGCCTTCGAAACCATCCGGGACCTGCAGGAACGCGGGCACCTCAACCCCGAGCTCTCCGCCCAGTCGGCCGCGGAGAACTACGTCACGGCGGTCAAGAAGGGCCTCGCCAAAATCATGTCCAAGATGGGCATCTCCACGCTGCGCAGCTACCGGGGATCGCAGAGCTTCGAGGCTCTGGGCATCGGGGCGGAGCTGATCGAGTTGGCCTTCACCGGCACCCCCTCGCGCATCGGCGGCATCAGTTTGGAGCAGGTGGAGAGCGAGAAGCGGGCGCTGCACGAGGCGGGCTTCCCCTCCGCCCCGCACCCGTTCAGCGAGCTCACCCTGCCTTCCGGCGGGCTGTACCAGCAGCGCCGCGGGGAGGAGCAGCACCTTTTCTCCGCCCAGGCCATCACCCTATTGCAGCGCGCGGTGCGCGAGGGGGACTACGCGCTGTTCCGGCAGTACACCGCCACGGTCAACGACACCCGGCGCAACCTCTGCACGCTGCGCGCCCTGCTGCGCATCCGCCCGGGCGTTGCGGTGAGCCCGGAGGAAGTGGAGCCGGAGGAGGCGATCCTGAAGCGCTTCGTCACCTCGGCCATGTCCTTCGGCTCGATCAGCCGGGAGGCCCACGAGGCCCTGGCCACGGCCATGAACCTGCTTCACGCCCGGAGCAACTCCGGGGAGGGCGGCGAGGAGGAGGCCCGCTTCCAGGCAGGCGGTGAGGGGCGGGGCTCCAACAGCAAGATCAAGCAGGTGGCCTCGGCCCGCTTCGGGGTCACCAGCGCCTACCTGCTGAGCGCCGAGGAGCTGCAGATCAAAATGTCCCAGGGGGCCAAGCCCGGCGAGGGCGGCCAGCTGCCGGGTCCCAAGGTCGACGAGGCGATCGCCAGGGTGCGCCACTGCACCCCGGGGGTCATGCTGATTTCCCCGCCCCCGCACCATGACATCTACTCGATCGAGGACCTGGCCCAGTTGATCTTCGACCTGAAACACGCCAACCCGCGGGCGCGGGTCTCGGTCAAGCTGGTCTCGGAGGTCGGCGTAGGCACCGTGGCGGCCGGCGTGGCCAAGGGCCGTGCCGACACCGTGCTCATCAGCGGGGGGGACGGCGGCACGGCGGCCGCCCCGCTCACCTCGATCCGGCACACGGGCCTGCCCTGGGAGCTGGGACTGGCCGAGGCCCAGCAGGTGCTCTCGGCGGCGGGCCTGCGGGAGGGCGTGCGCCTGCAGGTGGACGGCCAGCTGAAAACCGGGCGGGACGTGCTCATCGCCGCCCTCCTGGGGGCCGAGGAGTTCGGCTTCGCCACCACCGCCCTGGTGAGCCTGGGCTGCGTGCTGATGCGCAAGTGCCACCTGAACACCTGCCCGGTGGGGGTGGCCACCCAGGACCCCCGGCTCAGAAAACGCTTCGCCGGCAAACCCGAGCAGGTCGTGAACTTCATGCGTTTCCTGGCGCGCGAGGTGCGCGGCCTGATGGCGGAATACGGCTTCCGTAGCTTCGATGAGATGGTCGGCCGGGTAGAGCGCCTGGAGCCCGATCCCGAGGCCGGCCATAATAAGACCCGCAGCCTGGATTTCTCGGCTCTCCTCGCCCCCCCTCCCGGCGCCCGGCGCTGTACCCAGGCGGGCGTCAACGAGTTCCCTCCCGGCCTGGACACCTACCTGATCCACTCCGCCCGGGACGCACTGGAGCGCCGGGAGGCCGTGGAGATCGACGCGCCGATCCGCAACTCCGACCGGGCCGTGGGCGCTACCCTGAGCTCGGAGGTGTCCCGCCGCTACGGCTCCGCCGGCCTGCCGGAGGCAACGATCCGCATACGCCTGAAGGGCTCGGCCGGGCAGAGCTTCGGGGCGTTCCTGGCCCCCGGCGTGACCTGCGAACTGGAGGGCGACGCCAACGACTACCTGGGCAAGGGCCTTTCGGGGGGGCGTCTGGTGGTATTCCCGCCGCGCGGGGCCGGGTTCCTCCCGGAGCGCAACATCATCGTGGGCAACGTGGCCCTGTTCGGGGCCACTTCCGGGGAAGTGTTCATCAACGGCCTGGCGGGGGAGCGCTTCGCCGTGCGCAACAGCGGGGCGGTGGCGGTCGTGGAGGGCGTTGGCGACCACGGCTGCGAGTATATGACCAGCGGCCGGGTGGTGGTGCTGGGCGAGACGGGCATCAACTTCGCCGCCGGTATGAGCGGCGGCATCGCCTACGTGCTGGATCGCACCCAGTTGTTCGATACCCGCTGCAACCTGGAAATGGTGGACGTGGAGCCGCTGGCGGAGGAGGACCGGGAGTTCCTGCGGGACATCCTGACCCGGCATGTGCGGCTCACGGGCAGCCCCAACGCCGCCGGGATCCTGGCGGGGTGGGAGGAAATGCTGCCCCTGTTCGTCAAGGTGATCCCGCTGGATTACCGCGCCGCCCTGAAGCGCCTGCGCGAAAGCGAGCCGAAGGAGTCCGAAACCGTGAAGATGACCGAGGAGGTATACGCTTGATGGGCAAACCCGTCGGCTTTCTGGAATACGGCCGCCTCGAGACCCGCTATCGAAGCGTGGAGGAGCGCATCCGCGACTGGCGGGAGATCCCGCTGGCCCCCGGGGTCCAGGAGCTGGCCCGGGAAGGGGCCCGCTGCATGGACTGCGGGGCGCCCTTCTGCCATGCCCTGGGCTGCCCCCTGGGCAACCTGATTCCCGAGTGGAACGACGCGGTCTGCAGGGGCCGCTGGCAGGAGGCCTGGCTGCGCCTGGAGATGACCAACCCCTTTCCCGAGCTCACCGGCCGACTCTGCCCCGCGCCCTGCGAGACCTCCTGCACTCTTTCGATCAGCGACAGTCCCGTGGCCATCAGGCAGCTGGAGCTGGCCATCAGCGAGCGGGCCTTCGCCGAGGGCTGGGTCCAGGCGCACCACCCCCCCCGCGAGACGGGGCGCAGGGTGGCCGTGATCGGCTCCGGCCCCGCCGGGTTGAGCGCGGCCCAGGGCCTGCGGCGGCAGGGGCACACGGTGTCGTTGTTCGAGAAATCCGGCCGGATCGGAGGGCTGCTGCGCTACGGCATCCCGGACTTCAAGCTGGACAAGAGAGTGCTGGAGCGTCGCCTGGGGCAGCTGGCCGCCGAGGGGGTGGAGTTCGAAGCCGGGGTCGACATCGGGGAGGACCTGTCGGCCCGGTATTTATTGAAGAAATTCGACGCGCTGGTGCTGGCCCTCGGGGCCGGCCGGCCGCGGGACCTGCCGGTGCCCGGCCGCGGGAACGAGGGCATCCACTTCGCGCTGGAGTACCTGACCCAGGCCAACCTCCTCTGCGCCGGCCAGTTGCAGGCCGACCGGGCTGTCTCGGCGCGCGGCAAGAGGGTGCTGGTCGTGGGCGGCGGAGACACCGGGGCGGACTGCGTCGGGACCGCCGTGCGCCAGGGCGCGCGCAGCGTGCACCAGGTGGAGATCCTGCCCCGGCCCCGGGATTGGAACGGGGAGCACAACCCCGACTGGCCGCGCTGGCCGGCCAGGTTGCGCTCCTCCACCTCCCACCAGGAGGGCTGCACCCGGGACTGGGCGGTTTCGGTCACCCGGTTCAGCGGCGGCAACGACCCCTGGGTGCGTCAGGCGCACCTGGCGCGCGTGGAGTGGAAGCAGGGGGACAGCGGCCGGCCGGAGCCCGTGGAGGTGCCCGGCAGCGAGTTTAACCTGGAGGTGGAGCTGGTGCTGCTGGCCATGGGCTTCCTGCACCCCGAGCACGGCAGGCTGCTGGAGGAACTAGGGATCGCGCTGGACCCCCAGGGCAACGTGGCGGTGGATGCGGACTACCGCACCTCACGGCCGGGCGTTTATGCCTGCGGCGACGCCGCCACCGGCGCCTCCCTGGTGGTGAGCGCCATCGCCCACGGGGTGAAA
>CAZMWZ010000052.1:8842-15085 GCA_964570045.1 uncultured Spirochaetaceae bacterium | reverse complement strand
CCGCTGTCGGCGCGGAAAGCCCGCACCGCCGCGTCGCCGCTGGCATAGATGACCAGGCCGCGCCACAGGGCCGGGGCCATGAAGTCCAGCAGGCGCAGGTTGCGGGCGAATAGCTCTTCCGCGTCCACGGCGAGCTCGCCCCACTCGGACTCCTCGTCGTAGGCCCACACCCGCTCGCCCGTGCGCCGGCGGAAAGCGTAATAGGTGAGCCGCCAGAAGTTGCCCCCTAGGTCGGCCGTGGCGAAGAACAGGTTGTCGCCGCGCAGTGCCGGGAAGGAGTACCAGATGGACTGGAACAGGTCCGTGTCCAGGATCCAGAGGTACTCTCTACGGCGCAGGTCGAAGGCCCCGAAGGCGTGGGGCCGGCTGGGCGGGGCAGGGGCGAAATACACCACGTCGTCGTAAACCTGGAAGGCGTTGTAGTGCCAGACCGGGTTGGGCAGGGTGAAGCGCTCCCGGCCATCCTGGCCCAGGAAGTAGGAGGTGCCCCCGTCGCTGGCGAACAGCACGTAGTCCTTGTAGCCGACGATCGTGGACTGCACCGTGCTGTCGGTCTGAAAGGACCAGGCCTCCTGCCCCTTCTTCTGGTTCACCGCGTACACCCTGCCGGCGTTGTTGCCGAAGTAGACGTGGATCCCGTCCGCGTACGGCACGGAGTTGATGGCCCCGTTGGTCTTGAACACCCAGCGCATGTAGCCGCTCTGGATATCCAAAGCATAGAAGTTGCCGTCCGTGGAGCCGAAGTACAGGGTGTCGCCCTGGACCACCGGGTTGTTGAAGGCGTAGGTCGGCTCGGCGCCGACCTGCAGCTCCAGCTTCCACTTCACCGCCAGCGGGGGGTTCACGGCGTTGGACGTGGCGCCCCGCCCCTGCTGGCCGCGGAAGCTCACCCAGTCGGAGCGGGTCCGGCAGCCGGCCATTACGGCCAGCGCTGCGGCCAGAACTAAAAGCGGCAGGAAACGCCGGGACGTGGTCATAGGTAGTACAGCCCCCGCAGGCTGAAGGCGCGCCGCAGGAGCCCGCCGAGCCCGGGGCGGCGGGTGGAGGTCAGGAGGCCGGCGTAGCAGGCCCGCAGCTCGGCCCAGGCCCGGGCGCGCTCCTCGCCCGGCATGCGCTCGCGATAGCGCAGGGAGGTGTACAGCTCGGCGAAGCGGGCGAGCTCCGGGTGGCCTTGCGCGTACTCAGCCGGGGTCTGGGAGGGCTTTTTCAACTCGTAGCCGCGGGAGGACAGGCGCACCAGCAGGAGCTGGTGCAGCGCCCGCAGGGCGCGCAGGCCGCTCCCCCGGGCCAGGAGGGCGAGCCAGGCCTGCCGCAGCCCGCTGTACAGGTACAGCCCTGCCAGGGCGAGCACGGCCAGCCCGGCCAGGGCCTGCAGTGCCAGGAGCCAGGGGAAGCGGAAGCTGGGCGACACCTCCGGCCTGGGCTGGATGAGGGGGATTACCACGTCCAGGTCGCCGGGGTTGCGTCCCGGGGGCGGGGGGATGGCGAAGGCGGTGCTTTCTATGTCGACCCAGCCGTAACCGGGGAGCCAGGCCTGGGTCCAGGAGTGGCGCTGGGAGGTGGTGACCAGGTACAGCTCGTCGGGCGGGAACTCCTGGAGCAGCGGGATGGATTTGCGCAGCACGCGCACCGCCTGCCAGTGGGCCAGGCTCTGCAGGTCGCGGGAGGCCAGATAACCGGTGACCACCCGGGCGGGGACGCCGGCCAGGCGCAGCAGCATGGCGGCGCTGTGCGAGAACTCGGTGCAGTCGCCGGTGCGCGTGCGCGCCAGGAAGTCGCGGATCCTGGCCACCGAGGTGTCCTCCGTGTAGCCCAGCTCGTACTGGAAGGTGGAAAAACCCCGCAGCACGGCCAGAATGCGGCCGCCGGGGCCGCTGGCCTGCGCCTTTCCGGAGGCCAGCGCCTTGCCCAACTGCTCCCGGAGGGTGGCCAGGGCCTCCGGCGGGAGGGGCAGGCTCAGGTACGGCTCCAAGGCCGCGCGCTCCGCGGGGCCGAGCTCGGGAAGGGCCTGCCAATCCTCGGGCGTGGCCAGGCTCAGGGCGGAGGCCGCGTGGTAGGAGTACTCGAAGGGGAAGAACTCGCTGGCCAGCACCGTAGGCTCGATGGCGGCCGGGCGGTAGGCCAGGTAGCGGCCGGGGAGGGTGGAAAGGTAGAAGATGTCCACCTGGCGGCGCAGGCGGTCCGGCTGGGGTGAGGGGTCGCGCCAGGTCTCCAGGAAGCGCAGCCAGGCCAGCTTATTGAGCGGCTCGTCTCGCGAAAGCAGGAACCCCCGCTCGGGGTCGAAGTCCCCCAGGTAGGCGTCGGCGGCGTACACCGGTTCCACGGGGCTGGCCACCACCATCACCGCGTACTGTTTGGATTCGCCGCCTTCCCCCCCCAGCGCGCTGCCCCACTGGTCGGCGGGCAGGCCCTCCAGGGAGTTGCGGCCCTCCCCGCCCTCCTCGCCGGGACGCAAGCCCCGGCCGGTATCGCCCTCGTCCAGGGGGTCGCCGGAGGGGGAGCGCAGGTTGCCGCCCTGCCACCCGCGGCCCTCCTCGTCCAGGGGCACGCGCCTGGGCTTGAGGTCCTTGTCCGGGCGGTTGAGCACGATGTTGTGGCTGACGAAGTCCGGCGGCAGCAGGAACGAGACCGCCAGGAAGGCCGGCACGGCCACCAGCAGGAACAGCCCCAGCTCGCCCAGCCCGCGGCGCTCCCCCCCCCGGCGCGGCTTGAAGGAAGCCAGGAACAGGACCGCGCCGTGCAGCAGGAAGGCGCAGGGCACCAGGATGAGCAGCGTCTGGGTCACGCCGCTGGCCTGCCGGGCGATGGCCTCCGAAGCCCGGGAGTAGCTGAGCAGGCGGTAGGCCACGAAGGCCAGGGCGAAAGGCTCCAACGTCGCCGCGGCGTGCCCCCAGCCGCCTGTGTGGAACACCAGCACGGTCAGTAGGAAGGCGGCCGCCGCCGCGCCCACGAACCCCAGGGTGGCCAGCTCAAAGCCGGCCTGCAGCAGCACGAACAGGGCAGGCGGCAGCGCCGCCAGCAGCAGCCAGGTGCGGGGCCGCACGCGCGGCGGGGACAGGTAGAAGGCGATCAGCATCTCCACGGGCAGCAGCACGAACCAGGCCGTGAGCCCGACGCGGTCGTAGGGCACCGGGACGGCGGGGTGCAGGGCAGGCAGGGAGGCGACCAGCAGGTACAGACCCAGGCGGCTCGCGAAAAGCAGGTGGTTCACGGAATAGACCTCACGGCAGAATCCTCACGCCCAGCGGGACCTCTTCCAGGCCGGCGGCCTGCGGCAGCGCGGGGGAGGACGGGGCGCGCTCGCGGCGGAGTGCCCAGAGTCCGGGCAGGAAGGCGTCGCTCAGCTCGGGCAGGAACAGGGCGCGCTCCACCGGGGCGTCCGCCCGTCCGGGTTTCCGGCCGCGCGCCTCGGCAGCGTGCCCTGCGGGCCCAGCCCGCCCCCGGACCGTGCGGAAGACGTATGCCCGGAGCAGCGGGCGCGCGGCCAGGAACAGGGGCAGGCCGCGGTCGAAGGGGGTGCTGAAGATGAACAGCTCGCCGGCCGACGGTTCCTCCCCCCCGGGGCCGGGGTCGCGCTGGTAGTGCAGGCCGGCAAGCTCGCCGGCGAAGCGCTCGATGTCCTCCTCGGTGGCCAGGACCTGGGCGCCCGCGCCGGTGCGCACCCGGAACTGCAGGCGCTCGTGGGCGGCCTTCAGGCCGCGCAGGAAGGCAAGCAGCCAGCTCTTCAGGTAGTCGAGGTGCAGCACGGACTCCAGGCTCTCCCCGCTCTCGGCGCGGTAGTGGCGGAAGTCCACGGCCAGCAGGCGCGTCTTCTCCTGGGTCACCGGCGAGATGCGCGTGATCAGCTGCTGCAGGCGGCCGGAGACCTTCCAGTTGATGTCCCGGAAGCGGTCGCCGGGCTGATATTCACGCATGAAGTACTTCTCCTCCTCGGAGCTGCGCCGCAGGCTCTTGTCCTCGAAGCCCCCGGAGGGTTCCACCAGCGGGCCCGCCTCGGGGGCGAGCCAGGCCGGCAGCACGGTCAGCGCCCGCTCCGGCTCCTCGCCGAAGCGCGTGCGGGTCAGCCCGAACACGTCGCGCACCGCGAAGCGCCCCCGGGCGGCGAGCTCCCCACACAGGGGCAGGTACAGCGGCAGGGGGTGGGCCCCCGCGGCAGAGAAGCTCACCTGGCGCACCAGGCGCAACCCCGCCCCCCGGCCCACGGCCAGCCGTGCGCTGAAGCGGAAATGCAGACGGAAAAAGGGAAGGACGCGCACCTCGGCCCCGTGGACGGCCTGCTCGGTCCCCGGGCGGCGGGCGGCCAGCGGCGCGGAGCAGTCCCACTGGAACTGCCGGCGGGCGCAGGCCGCGGCCTGCAGGCGCCCGGCCAGCACCAGAGCCGCCAGCACGACCAGCGCCAGCAGGGCCAGGAACACGGCGTAGGGGTTGGCCTGGGCCAGGCCCCGGCCAACCAGGAACAGCGCGGCGGCGGTGAGCAGCGTACCGGCGGAGGTGAGGGGGTAGAGGCGCGCGGCCCGGCGCAGGAAACGCCGGAGGGCGGGAGGGCGGCGCACCGCAGCCGGGGAGCCCATGGCGGCTAGGAGGCGGCCCTCCGGCGGGCGGGCTCCACGGGCACGGAGGCCAGGATCTCCTGCAGCACCGGCCTCGCGTTCTGGGAAGCGTCGTTCAGCAGCAGGCGGTGGGCCACGGCCGGCAGGAAGATCTCCTTGACCAGGTCCACATTCACGAAGTCCTGGCCGCGCACCAGGGCCAGGGCCCGGGCCAGGCGCGACAGCTTCACCCCCGTGCGGGGGCTGGCCCCCATGGCCACGTCCGGGTGCAGGCGGCTCTGGCGCACGCAGGCCACGATGTAGTCCACGATATCGGGGTGGATCTCGACCCGGTCCACCTGGGCCTGCCACTCCACCAGCTCGGCGGAGCTGACCGCCGGCCCGAATGTGGCCCAGGCGTCCTCCCGGCCGTGCTGGCGGACGATGGCCGCCTCGTCCCCGGGCTCCGGGTAACCCATGGACAGCTCGATCATGAAGCGGTCCAGCTGCGGGGCGGGCAGGGGGAACAGGTGCACCCCCTTCAGGTTCATGGTGGCGATGATGAAGAAGGGGTCCGGCAGGTCGTAGGTCCGCCCCTCCACGGTGACCGCCTGCTCCTCCATGGCCTGGAAGAAGGACCCTTGCGTCTTGGGGGTGAGCAGGTTGATCTCGTCGCACAACACGTAGTGGGCGAAGATCGGCCCGCGCACGAAGGCGATGCGGCTGGAGGAATCCAGGAAGCGGCTGTAGCCCAGGATGTCCTGGGGCAGCAGGTCCACGGTGCACTGGATGCGGTTGAAGGACTTCAGGCCCTTGTCCTCCTGGGGTTCCGCCCAGCGGATGGAGCCGGCCAGGGCCTTGGCCAGGGAAGTCTTGCCCACGCCGTGGGCGTCGGCCAGCATTACGTGCCCGCCGGCGATCTGTGCCGCGATCAGGTGCTCGAGCTTGCGGGTGTCGATGTAGATGACGGACTTGATGTTGGCGATCAGCCGGGCCACCCCGGCGCTGACTTGGCGGGCCGCGTTTTCTGACGGTTGCTTCATTCTATGATCAAAATAGGAATAAAACCGGCCCTGCGTCAATCGGGACAGTCGCTGCGGGTTGTAGGGCGTGCCCCTCCGCCGAGCGCGCCGGTTCAAGCAAGCGCCAGGCACTTTATTTTATACAAGACTAGGGTCAGGAATAGGCACCTCAGGAAAAACAAGTGGGTTAGGAGGTATTGAGATGAAACGCGCAAGGGTTTTCTTTCTGCTCGTGGCGTTCGCTGCTGCCGTGGTGTTCCTTCCCGCCCAAGCGAGGGATCCCTACCCGGCGTTCAACGGCTACCGGGTCATGGCGAAGAAGGGCGTCGCGTACACCGGGGCGCCTCTGAAAGGGAAGGTGCTAGGCTTCGCCAACGCCCTGAGCGCGCTGCCCTTCTGCGTCCTGGTCGAGAACGGCATCAAGAAGCAGCTCACGCTGGCCGGCTGCGACCTGGCCCAGGGTTGGATCAGCCTGGACAACCTGTACAATCCCGCGGTGGCGCTGAAAAACCTGGACGCCATGCTCTCCCGGCGCCCCTCTGGCGGGCACGAACAACTACACGGTCGCGGTCTTGGCCGGCCACGCCATGGCCAAGCTGATCCGGGAGAAGTGGGGCGGCTGGGAGAGCGTGGACCTGGTCGTGATCATGAAGGTGCCGTTCGAAAGCGAACACATCATGCTCCGGACCGAA
>CAZMWZ010000052.1:6342-8742 GCA_964570045.1 uncultured Spirochaetaceae bacterium | reverse complement strand
GCAGAACGAGGTGATCACCCGGGCGAACATCGACCGGTGGTTTCCGAAGCCGTAGAACGCCTTGACTCGGCTGCCGCGAGCCACGCAGGATGAGCCGATGGCCGCCGCCCAGCATCCCTACCTGCGCGACCAGCTGATCGCCTACATCGGCAGCAAGCGGGCCCTGCAGCCCTTCCTGGCCGGCATCTTCGGCCGGCTGTTCGAGCCGGGCCGTGTCTTTCTGGACCCCTTCGCCGGTTCCGGGGCGGTGTCCCGCCTGGCCCGCTGGCTGGGGTTCCGGGTCCTGGCCGGCGACTGGGAGCCGTACGCCTACGTGTTGAACTACGCCTACCTGTGCGTCGGCCGCGCCGAAGCGGAAGGGTTTTTCCGGGAGTGGGGAGGACCGCGGGCGCTGATCGAGGAGCTCAACGCGCTGCCGGACCCGCCCGTCAAGGCCCAGTACATCGCCCGCCACTATGCGCCCGTGCGCACGGAGACGGCCGACTACCGCACCGAACGCCTCTTCTACACCCGCGAGAATGCGCTGCGCATCGACGCCCTGCGCGGCCGGATCGAGGAGCTGTACCCGGGGTTCGCGCCGGAGGCGCCGCGCCAGCGCCAGGAGAAATACCTGCTGCTCGCCTCACTGCTGTACGGCGCGGCCACGCATGTCAACACTTCCGGAGTGTTCAAGGCCTGCCACAAGGGCTTCGGCGGTCACGGGCGGGACGCGCTCGGACGCATTCTGGCTCCCATCGGCCTGCGGCCGCCGCAGCTGTTCGACGGCCCACCGGCGGAGGCGGGGTGCCTGGCGGCGGAGGAGTTCCTCCGGGGCCGCACGGGGGACCTCTGCTACCTGGACCCGCCGTACAACCAGCACCAGTACGGCTCCAACTACCATTTATTGAACACCATCGCCCTGTGGGACAAGCCGGAGGTGAGCAGCGAGCGGCGGCCGGACGGGACCCTGCGGCACAAGGCCGGCATTCGTTCGGACTGGGTGAAGACCCGCTCGGCGTTCTGCTCCCGCGCGGACGCACCGGCGGCGCTGGCCCGCCTGCTGGACGCGGTGGACGCCCGCACCCTGGTCCTGAGCTACAACACCGAGGGGATCATCCCGTTCGAGGAGCTGGCGGCGCTGCTGGAAGCCCGGGGAGAGCTAGAGCTGCACGGCAGCGGCTACGTGAAGTACCGCGGCGGCAGGCAGAGCATCGACCGTCAGGTGTACAACACGGAGCTTCTGCTGGTGGTGGACTCGAGGCGGCGGCGCTCCGGAGCGGAGGCGCAGGTCCGCCGCTTCCTGCTGGCCCACCGCCTGCGCCTGCAGCTGGCCGGCTCCTTCCGGCCGGACCGGGTGCGGCAGGAGTTCGAGCCCGCCGGGGAGGGCATCGAGGTGCGGCTGGACGGGCGGACCCTCGAGCTGCCCATGGAGCGCCTCCACCGGTTCTCCCCCACGGCCTTAAAGACGCTGGCGGGCGAAGGAGAGTGCGCGAGCATTCCGGAGCTGGAGCGGCTGGAGAGGCGTCTGGAGGCCTGCGCCTGCCGGGACCGCGGCGAGGAGCTGGACGTGGTGACCGGTCTCCTGGGCCGCGAGCGCGACGAACGCCTGCGGGCCGAGTGGCAGCGGCGGGCCCTGTGGCTGCTGCGCAAACTGGCTCATCGCAAATACCGGCCCCGCTTCGAGGAGGCTTCCGCCCTCCTGCACGCTCTGGCAACGCGGGGGCCGCGGCGTTTCGCGCTGCTCGCCGCCGGGCTTCCTGCCGTGGAGCGGCAGGCCGCCGCGCGTTTCGCCGGGTAAGCCCCAAGCAAAGCGCAGATTTGCACGTAGTTTCTATATAGAGGAGCGCCTGCCGACGGACCCCTGGTTTCGAAACCTTGGGGAGACCTACTACCGCCGCCTGTGGGTGTTCGTCCGCTCGCTGCTCCCGGCCGAGGAGGCCGAGGACGCGGTGCAGGAGATCAGGCTCAAGTTGTACAACGCCCGATGAGCATACGATTCCGGAAGACCTCTCGCCCCCTGGGTGTACCGGGTCGCGCGCAACCACTGCATCCACCGGCTGCGTGCCGGCGGGAAAAACACCGGGCTGGACGACCTGGCCGACCCTGCGCGGGACCCGCCCGCGGAGTTGGAGCACCGGCGCGAGGTGGAGGCCGTGCACCGCTTCATGGCGGAACGGCCGGAAACCCGCGGTCGGGCATGGTGGGTCGAATCCCTGAACGCCCTGGCCGCCGCAGCGGTCCTGGTCCTCTTCCTGGGCCTGCCGCCGGCACTGCTGCCGGGCCCATGAGAACGATAGGAGGTGCGTATGAAACCGGTGTATTTTGTAGTCCTGCCCCTGATGCTGGCCTTTATAATCCTGACCATCCTGTGGGCCGGCGCGGTAATATTGGCCTACGTGGATCCCGCCAGCCTGGCGTTCG
>CAZMWZ010000052.1:3332-6242 GCA_964570045.1 uncultured Spirochaetaceae bacterium | reverse complement strand
GCCCTCCGCCGCCGCCTGTTGGACTAGGCGGGGGCGGTTGGGCAGTCCGGCGCTGCACCCTCTAGCGGGTCAGGCGGAGGGTGTAGCGGGTGGCCGTGCCGTTCGGCAACGTCACATCGATAAAGACCGAAAGGGAGGTGCCGGGGGCAAGCGTGTACTGCCGTCCGGCGGGCGTGAGCGCCTGCCCGTCGATGGCCGCGACTGCGGCGGCGTTCTCCGGGCGCGCGATCACCGTCACCGCCTCGACGTTCGCGGCGGCCTTGGCCTCGTACTGCAGCACGCCCGGGTTGAAAGGCGGGCTGAGGGTCGCGCCGGCGACCTGCAGGACAGCCAGGCGGGTGCTGGTTTCCCCCGCAGGCGGCGCCGCCCGGACCACGGTGACGCGGTATAGCCGCTGCGAGCCGTCCTCCGCGGTGACCAGCACGTTCACCGGGATGGACTGCCCGGCTGCAGACTGCACCGCGATGAGGTGCGCCGTCCCCGACGGGGTCACCGGCAGATCGGCGCTGACCTTGGCCACTCGGCTCGCCGTCGCCAGCGTGAGATTGACGGTCTCCGTGTCCGCCGGCAGGCTCACCGTGTAGGCGACGGTCCGCGCGTTGAACGGGGGAGAAAGCAGGCCGGCCGAGACGCTGAAGGAGGCCAGGTTGGCGTTGCCGTCCGGCGGGGAGCGCCGGATGTCCAGGGAGTAGCGCGATGTCCTGCCGTCCTGGGCGGTCACGGCCACGACCAGCGTGAGCCGGTCGGCGGCCGAGAAGTCCAAAACCGCCCCGTCCTTGGTGGCGGGGTCGCCCTGGATCTTGAGATCGGCCGGCGCGCCGGGCCCGGGCTCCACGACGGCTTTGGCCAGCTTGCTCTGCGGCTGGGCGCCGATCGCCAGCTGCTTGGCGGCGAACGGAACCTGAACCACGTAGTTCAGCGTGGCGGGCGCGAAGGCGGGCGAAAGGGTGCCGCCGGTCACGGACAGGGCGGACAGGGAATTGTTGTGATCGGGTTCCGCCCGGGAAACCTCGATGAAGTATTCCTGGACGCTCCCGTCCTGGGCGGTGACGGTCACGAAGACCGGCAGCCAGTCGGTGCCGGCGAAGCCCACGGTCGCCCCGGCCTTGTCGGCTGGGCTGCCCTTGGCGGCCAGGGGAGCGCGGGACTGGATCTCGCCGGATTCCCCGAGAGTATTCAGCGCCACCGTGGCGAACTTGCTTTGGGGATTGGCGCGGATCACGAACTGGGTCGCCGCGAAGGGAACCCGAATGGAGTACTCGCGGCGTTGGGGCGAGAAAGCGGGGGCAAAAGCTGAGTCCGCGATCTCGACGGCGGCCAGGGTCGCGTTACGGTCCGGCGCGCCGCGGCGGAGAGTGACCGTGTATCGCTCGCTGGTCGCCCCGTCCTCGGCGATCGTCACCACGGTGAACGTGCGCTCCTGGCCGGAGGAGAAATCCACGGCCCCGGTGACGTTGGCGCCGGCGTAGGGCTTCTCGTCGATGGTGACGCTTTTTAAGTAGGGGCTTTCCGCCTGGGCGCGGACCTGCACCTGCCGGGTGGCGAACGGCACCTCCGCCGTGTAGCTCGCCGCCTTCGGGCTGAAGGCCGGGTTCAGAACGTATCCTTCCGGGAAGGCGAGCTGCGCCAGGCGGGGGTTGGTGTCCGCCTCGCGCACGGTGACCTTGTACTGCCAGGGTTTTTTCTCCTTGGGGACCTCGACGGAATAAAGAACCGGTGCCGTGAAGTCGTTGGGCGTGACCCCGTTTTTCTGCACGACCCGCTCTCCGCTGGAGATGACCGTGACGGTCGCCTCGCTGTTCAGGGAGAGGGTTGCCACCAGGCTGCGCCGGTCGGTGCCAGGCGGCACGACGAACGTGACCTCCAGCGGGGTGGGTTTGGTGTTGAGGATGCCCGCCACGTCGGCCTTGAGAGCGGGGTTGGCGCCCGCCGTCAGCACGAAGCCGTCGATGGGCCCCCGCGGGCGACCTCCCGTGGTGGCGCAGCCGCTGAGGACGGCGACAAGCAACACGACGACCCAACCGCCAAGACAGAGCTTTCTCATGGTGACCTCCGGTTCCTTTCCTTCAATGATTGGTACCGGACCCCATAATCCACACTGTTTTTTACGCGGCTACCCCTTGAAATAGGCCAGGAACTGCAGGCCGGACACGTAGTTGCTCTGGCCGATCAGCCGGCCTTGCCGGTAGTAGCGCACGTAGGGGATCGCGTCGTTGCCAAGCACCTCTTCCTTGAAGCGCATGAACTCCGTGAAGTAGGGCTGCAGGTTGTAGACCAGGACGAAAACGGTCACCTCCGGCGTGACCTCCTCCCGCGGATTCTCGGCGAGCTCCCGCAGGGACCGCTCCAGGGCCGCCCACTGGCCGCACCAGTCCTGGGTCAGGACCACCGCCACGTTCGGCGACGCCTCGCGCACGGAGGCGCCGAACTCCCCCGCCCGCGTCGCCTCGGCGGCCTGCGCCGGTGACATCTCCCGGATGGTGATCACGACCCGGCGTACCGGATGCGGTAGACCGCGCCGGCCTCGTCGTCGGAGACGTACAGCGCCCCGTCCGGGCCGACCTCCACATCTGCCGGCCGTCCCCAGGCCCGCTCTCCCTGCAGCCAGCCCTGGGCGAAGGTGCTGTACTCCACGACCCGGCTTTCCTTCAGCCGCACGAAGCTCACCCGGTAGCCGATTTTTTTCGAACGGTTCCAGGAGCCGTGCTCGGCGATGAAGATGCCTCCCCGGTACTCCGCGGGGAACTGCGCGCCAGTGTAGAAGCGCATGCCCAGGGCGGCCACGTGAGCCGGCAACTCCAACTCGGGAGGCTGGAACGTCTTGGACGGCCGTGCGTCCCAGAACCTGGGGTCCTGGACGCCGCGTCCGTGCAGATAGGGGAAGCCGAAGTGCAGCCCCGAGCGCGGCGC
>CAZMWZ010000052.1:0-3232 GCA_964570045.1 uncultured Spirochaetaceae bacterium | reverse complement strand
CAGGCCACGCCCACGGGCATGTCCAGGCCCTCGGCAATCACCCTGGCTTTGCCCCCGCCGGTGGGCACGGCGTACACCTCGCTGGTCTTCGAGCCGACGAACAGGGTGCCGGCCTCGGAGAAGGCCAGGCCGCGGGCGGAGTGCAGCCCGGAGGCGTAGACCTCGATCGTGAACCCCGGGGGCAGGAGGATCCGCTCCAGGGGCAGGGCCTGGGCCCCGGCGGTGAACGCCGCGAGCAGGGTGCCGAGAATCAACGCGGGTCGCTTCATGCCCCTAAGATACTGATCCTTCAGGCGGAGCGGGTAGGGTGGGCGGCGAGCGCCTTTCGCACCACCAGCAGGTTGGCCGCGCTGAAGACGGCCAGCGCCAGCAGGGTGGCGCGCAGGCCCAGACGCCGGGGGTCGGAGAGCCAGCCAACCGCGAGCTGGATCAGGGCCACGGCCACCCCGCCGGAGGCCACCAGCAGGCCGATGACCGTGCCGCTGGCCTGGCGGTACCGCCTCCCGGCCATGGCCACCAGGGTGGGCCAGAGCGCCCCCATGCCGATCCCGGTGACGGCGATGCCGGCCAGGGCGACGGCAGGCTGCCGGACCGTGAAGGAGAAGACCTGGCCCGCCAGGGAAAGGGCGAGTGAGCCGTACAGCAGGGGGCCGTCCGGGACGCGCGCGGACAGGGATCCAGCCAGGATGCGGCTGGCGCTCAAGCCCCCCCAGAAAACCGTGATGCAGACCGGAGCCAGCTCCGGGGTCAGGCCCAGGTGGACCTCCCCGTATTTGGCCAGCCAGCTGGCGGTGCCCATCTCGGCGGCCACGTACAGGAACAGGGCCACGGCCAGCACGGCCAGCCCCGGAGGAAGGCGGAAACCTCGGTTGGCCGGCACGGCTCGGGAGGCGGTATGGACCGCGGCGCGCAGAGGGGCGTACTCACCCGCCAGCAGGAACCCCACCGCTATCACGCCGCACAGGGCGGCGCAGGCCCAAAATACCGCGGCCAGCGTGGCGCCCGTGCGCAAGGAGAACAGCAGGACGAGCAGGAACGGCCCGCCCGCGGCCCCGGCGCTGAACAGCAGCTGGCTCCAGTTCAGCATCGAGCGCTCCCGCTCGGGGCTCAGGTCGGATAGTAAAGCCGTGGCCTGGCTCTCCACCGCGCCCTCCCCCAGGCCGAACAGCAGCACCGCCAGGGTGCGCACCCGGATGTCGGGCACGGCCGCGCTCAAGGCGAAGGGGGCGGCCACGAACGCCAGGCCCGCGGCCAGCACCGCGCGTTTTCCGGTCCGGTCGGCCACCAGCCCGGCGGCCAGCGAGCTCACCGGGTACAGCAAAAACATCGAGAACAGCAGGAGGCCCTGCTCGGCGGCGGAGCCGCCGATGCGGGTCAGGAACGAGGGGAACACCTGGGCGCACAGCGCGATGGCCAGCGTGGCGGCCAGGCACAACGCGATGGTCATCCAGGAAGGCAGAAGCGGGGCCTAGCGGCCCCGCTGGTTGTACAGGTAATCGAAGAACTCGGGCTCCGTGGTCAGGGTCTTGGAGAAGTTCGGCAGCAGCCTCTGGTAGGACTCCAGGGCTTTCCAGAACTCGTAGAACTCCGGGCTGCGGTTGTAGGACGAAGCGTAGATGGCCGCGGCCCGGGCGTCCGCCTCGCCCTTGAGGGTCTCGGAGCGGCGGTAGGCCTCGGACTGGATGGTGCGCAGCTCCCGCTCCATCTCGCCGAACCGCGTCGCCTTCTTGCCCTCGCCGTCGGAGCGGAAGGCCTGGGCGATCTGGTTGCGCTCCTTGATCATCCGGTTGTACACGCTCTCGGTCAGGTCGTCGGAGTACTTGATCTGCCGGATGAGCAGGTCGATCAGCTCGATGCCGTACTGGGGCATGATGCCCCTGGACTCCTCGAACACCTCGTTGGACAACACGACCCGCCCCTTCTCGATTTTCTCGTAGACGATATTTTTAAACACATCCAGGGCGAGAGCCTGCTCGCCCGCGGGGGTGTTTTCGGTCAGGTACACGTTGCCGCGCTGGATCTCGTTGATCACGTTGGAGTTGCGCACCGCTTCGACCAACGAGCTTCGGGAGATGACCTTGCGCACCGTGGAGTCGATCACATCGTCCAGACGGGAGGCCGCCTGGGTCATGGTGCCCACGGACTGGTAGAACAGCTTGGGGTCCACGATGCGCCAGCGCGCGGTGGAATCCACCCAGATGAACTGGTTCTCTTTGGTGGGAATGAGCTGCGCCTCCCCGTCCCAGGACAGCACTTTCTTGGAATACCGCTCCACGCTGTCCACGAACGGCACCTTGATTTTGAGGCCCGCCTGCTTGTGCACGTCCACAATGCGCCCGAAGCGCACGACCAGCGCCTGCTGCCCTTCCTCCACGACGTAAAATGGACCGGTCAGCAGAAACAGCAGAAAGATCACGAACACCACGACAATGATGGTGATGGTCTTTTTCATTGTGCGCCTCCCGGCAGGGCGCCCGGCGCGGCGGGTGCGGCGAGCGATTTAAAGGGAATGAAATTTTTAAGGTTCTTGTCGATCAGCTCCACGCCCTTGGCGTCGCCGAAGACGTTCTCATACATCTCGTAGTAGAGGCGGGTACGGGTCACCCCGGGGTTGCGGTTGTACTCGTCCAGCACGCGGTTGAAGCGGGCCACGTCGCCCTGGGCCTCGTTCACGCGCTGTACGGCGTAGCCCTGGGCCTCGGCGATGAGCTGCTCGGCCACGCCCTTGGCCTTGGGGATGGAGTTGTTGTACGCCTCCTGCCCCTCGTTGATCAGGCGGCTCCTGTCCTGGATGGCCTTGTTCACGTCCTCGAAGGCGTCCTTGACCGAGCCGGCGGGGGGCACGATGTTCTGCAGCTTCACCGTAGTCACCCGGATGCCCAGGTCGTACTTGTCGTACAGCCGGTTCATGAAGTCCTGCGCCTGCGCTTCGATGTTGGCCCGCTCCGCGCCGATCACGTCGAAGATGGCCCGGTCGCCGACCAGCTCGTTGATCACCGACTGGGAGATGTCCCGGATGGTCTTGTCGCGCTCCTGCACCCCGAACAGCCACTTGAACGGGTCGGCGATGCGGAACTGGATGATCCACTCCACGTCCACGATGTTCAGGTCGCCGGTCAGCATGATCGACTCCTCCGGGTAATCCTCCGTGGCCCGGATCGAGACGATCCCCGGGCGGTCGGTGCGGAAGCCGAACTCGTCCTTGAGCACCACCTGCGTGGGCACGTTGTAG
>CAZMWZ010000051.1:5818-15108 GCA_964570045.1 uncultured Spirochaetaceae bacterium | reverse complement strand
TCAGTCCTCGGGGGAGTAGGCGTCGCCCGTCTCGGGCACCAGGCACAGGAAGCGCAGGCCGCCGGATCCCGTGTTGCTGAAGCCGTGCATCTGGCCGGGGTCGGTGGTGACCACCGAGCCGGCGGCCAGCGGGTGTTCCGCGTTCCCCGTGCGCACCGCGCCTTCGCCTTCCAGTACGTAGACCACGTGCTGCCAGGCGTGCTGGTGGTAGGGGGTGTGCCCCCCGGGCTCCAGGGTGAATTCCCGGAGAAACCCCGCGTAGCCGTCGCGCGGCCCCACCAGGATTTGTTTGCGCACGCTGCGCAGGCCCTCGCCGTACACGGCGCGCGACTTGCGCTCGGATTCGTGGGTGACCATACCGTGAATCTAACTGCACGCACGGGGTTCTGACAAGCGAATGCTGCGCTCCTGGTATCGAGGCCCCGGGCCTGGATTTAACTGTGAATTGAAATTATAATTGAAACGATATTTCAATCGGGAGTCCGGCGTGGCCACAACCAAGCAGAAACGTCTGGAGCAGAAGCGCGCGGCCATCCTGTCCACGGCCGAGGCGATCCTCATCCGTCGCGGCAAGAGCGCCACCATGGGTGACATCGCCCAGGCCCTCGACATGGACAAGAGCTCCCTGTACTACTACTTCAAGGGCATCCCCGAGATCCTCAACGCGATCCTGGACAAGGAGTACTACGACTTCTCGCTGGACATCCACGACATCCGGCGCGACAACAAGGCCCATGTGGACGTGTTGCAGGAGATGGTCCGGGTCATCCTGGAATTCTACCACGACAACATCGAAATCCTGCTGATCATCCTGACGCGCATCTTCCCGCTGTTCCTGGAGCCGGGCAGCCGCGAGGAGTCCACCGCCATCAACAACTACATGGACAGCTACCACCTGGCCAACGACCTGATGCTGGAGGAGATACGCCTCGCGCTGCGCGACCGCGAGCTGGCAACGGAATTCTCCCCCGAGCTGGTCCTGCAGACTCTGCGTGGGGCGATCTTCGGGGTGTGCGCCGTGTGGCGGTACGGCAAGCCGGAGCGCAATACCATCCCCGCGATCATCGAGCAGCTGTTCCGCATGTACATTTGACGACCGCACCCCCGCGTTGCTACATTCTCAGGTAACAGATACCTAACCACCTAACGAGGAGAAAATCATGATCGGAAAGAAGATGCTGGACGCGTTCAACGAGCAGATCAACGCGGAGCTGTACTCGGCCTACCTTTACCAGGCCATGGCCGCCGATTTCGAGGCCAGGAACCTGAGGGGCTTCGCCCACTGGATGGAGCTGCAGGCCAAGGAGGAGCAGGGGCACGCCAAGAAGATGTACGGCTTCCTGGTGGACCGCGGCGGGCGGGTGGTCTTGAAGGCCATCGCCGCCCCGCCGGCCGAGTGGAAGAGCGCGCTGGCGGTCTTCGAGGAGGTCTACGCCCACGAGCAGAAGGTGACCGGCCTGATCCACAAGTTGGTGGAGCTGGCCCGCTCGGAGAACGACCACGCCGCCGAGGTATTCCTGGCCTGGTTCGTCACCGAGCAGGTGGAGGAAGAGGCCCACGCCAGCGAGATCAGCGAGAAGCTGAAGCTGGTCAAGGACCATGCGCAGGGTCTGCTCATGATGGACAGCCTCCTGGGGCAGCGCGCGTAGCCGCCGACCGCTATCCCGCGCTTTACTACCCGCAGCGCCCGACAGGGGCGCTGCGGCTTTTTCCGGCTTGCAAAAAATATCGACTATGCTATGATGGCGCCATGAAGAAGTACGTGTGCTCGGTTTGCGGCTACGTCTACGATCCGGCTGAAGGGGATCCCGACGGCGGGATCGCCCCCGGCACTGCCTTCGAGAACCTTCCCGACGCGTGGGTCTGCCCCGTGTGCGGCGCCGGCAAGGAGGACTTTGAGCCCCAGAAGTAATCCTGGAGCCGGTACTCGTTCAGCCAGAGCCTACCGGCCCGCCGGTAGGTTTTCTTTTATCCGGCCATGAAACCCTCACTGGCGGAGTTGCGCGCCCTGGCCCCCGGGGTTGACGGTGACCTGGTCCGCGAGCACCTGCAGCGCCTGGAGGACCGTTACTTCGAGCTGTTCAGCCCGGGGGAGGTCGTAGAGCATTTGACGGCGCTGGCCGCCCTCTCCCCGGCCAGGCCGGTGGTGGTGCTGGTCCGCGCCGGGCCACAGATCGACTGCACGGTCATAGCCTACGACTACCCCGGTGAGTTCTCGATCATCACCGGTATCCTGGGGGCTACGGGCTACAACATCCTTTCGGGGGACGTGTTCACCTGGGGGAAGGCCGCTGAAACGCCGCGGCCCGGCCGGCCGGGCCGGGTCTCCGGGGGCGCCCTGCTGTCCCGGCGGCGGATCATCGACCATTTCTCAGGGCGCCTCGCGGGCGGCGAACCGCTGGAGCTCTGGGAGCGCCGCCTGCAGGGCCTGCTCGGCGGCACGGTGCTCCTGCTGGAAAAAGGGGGAGGGCAGGGCCTGGCGCTGGCCCGCCAGCGGGTAGACGAGCTGGCCGCCGTCCACCTTTCCGCCCTCGCCCTGCGCGTCGAGGCGGTGCTGTACCCGGTGGACATCTCGATCATCCGCGGTGCCGGCGGCAGGACCCTGCTGCGTGTGGTCTCCCAGGACACACCGCTGTTCCTGTACGCTTTGAGCACCGCCCTGGCGTTGCGTTCGATCTTCATCGACTACATCCGCATCCGCACCGTGGAAAACCGCATCGAGGACGAGTTCTCCTTCCTCGACGCCCGGGGGCGGCGGATCACCGACCCGGCGGTGCTCGACCAGGTCAAGCTCTCGGTGCTGCTGACCAAGCAGTTCACCTACTTCCTGGGCGGAGCCCCGGACCCCTACGCCGCCCTGCACCGCTTCGAGGACCTGGTGGAGTCGGTACAGCCGCGGGAAGGGCGCTGGCTGGAGCTGCTGTCCAACCCGCGCGTGCTCCAGGAGCTGGCCCGCCTGCTGGGGGCCAGCGACTTCTTGTGGGAAGATTTCATCCGGCTGCAATACGAAACCCTGCTGCCCATGCTGGAGCCGCACGTCCGGCGCGCCAGCACGCCCCCGGAAAGCCTGCCGAGGCTTCTGCGGGAGGCGGTGGACAGGGCCGCTTCCCTGCCGGAGAAGCGCCGGGCTCTCAACGATTTCAAGGACCGGGAGATCTTCCTGCTGGAGCTGGAGTACATCCTGGACCCCCGCTCGGATTTCCAGAGGCTCTCGCGCGGGCTCACGCGGCTGGCCGAGGCGGTGGTGGAGTCGGCCGTGAGTCTGAGCTACGAGGACCTGGTCGCGCGCCATGGCCGGCCGAGGACCGTGGCCGGGCTGACCGCGGAGTACGCGGTGCTGGGGCTGGGCAAGCTGGGCGGCGGGGAGCTGGGGTACGCCTCGGACATCGAGCTGCTGTTCGTGTACAGCGACCAGGGCCAGAGCGAGGGGGGGAGCTCCCCGCCCTTGAGCAACGTGGAGTTCTTCGAGGCCCTGGTGCGGGAGGCCTGCGCCTCGATCCTGGCCAAGAAGGAAGGGATTTTCCAGATCGACCTGCGCCTCCGCCCTTACGGGGCCTCCGGCCCCGCGGCTTGCAGCCTGGATTCCTTTTGCTGGTACTACGGCGCTCAGGGAGAGGCACACTCCCTGGAGCGCCTGGCTCTGGTGCGCCTGCGGGCGATCGCCGGCAGCCGCGCGCTGGGAGCGCAGGTCGAGCGGATCCGGGACGAGCTGCTGTACGCGGGAAAGGGCCCGGAGGTCGGGGAGCTGGTGGAGGCGCGGCAGCGGCAGCTGGACTCCCGCACCCGCGCCGGGGAGCTCAACGCCAAGGCGAGCCCCGGGGCCCTGCGCGACCTGGAGTGGGTCATCCTGCTGCTGCAGACGGGCTACGGCCGGCAGCACCCCGAGCTGCGCACCCCCTTCCTGCGTGAAGCCCTGGAGCGCCTGCCCGCCCTGGGCATACTGTCCGCCCAGGAGGCCGAGCGCCTGGCAGGGGCCTACGATTTCCTGCGGCGGCTGATCAACAGCCTGCGCATGCTTCGCGGTTCGGCCGCGGACCTGTTCCTGCCGGCCCCGGGCTCCCACGAGTACGTGCATCTGGCGCGGCGCATGGGCTATGCCTCCTCGGGCGAGCTCACCCCGGCGCAGAGGCTGCGGCTGGAGTTCGAGACCAGCACCGCGGCGGTGCGCTACGCGGTGGAACGGCACTTCGGCCGGGACAGCCTCCCGGGCTCGGCGGCCGGGAACGTGGCCGACCTGATCCTGTCGGACAGCATCCCGGCCGCCGAGCGGGAGCGGATCCTCAGCCGGGCCGGCTTCCGCCACCCGCAACGGGCTTACCGCAACCTGCGCGGCCTGGCCGCCGCGGACCCCACCGGAGCCTTCCTGCGCCTGGCCGTGTTGGCCACCGACTTCCTCAAGCACCGGCCGGACCCGGACATGGCCCTGAACAACTGGGAGCGCTTCCTGGCCGCCCTCCGCGCGACGGGGGGGGCGGGCGCGGCCGGCGAGCACTTCCGCGGCCTGGCGGCGCAGCCGCGCAGGCTGGACATCCTGCTGGCCGTGTTCGCCGGCAGCCAGTTCCTGTCCGACGCCCTGATCCAAAGCCCCGCGGTCTTCGACTGGGCAACCCAGCCGGAGCACCTGCACCGGGTGCGCCCGCGCGCGGAGATGCTGGCGGCCTACCGGGAGCTGGCCCACGGCTCTGGCTCCCGCGGGCAGTGGCTGGCCGCCCTGCGCCGGGGGCGGCGGCGCGAATACGTGCGCCTCGGCATCCGCGACATCTGCCTTGGGGCCCCCATTCAGGAGATCATGCTGGAGCTGTCCCTGCTCGCCGAGGCGATCCTCCAGAGCGCCTGGGAGCAGGCGGCCGGCGAGGCGGGCCTGGCGGCGGAAAGCCTCTCGATCCTGGCCTTCGGCAAGCTCGGCGGGGAGGAGCTCAACTACTCCTCGGACATCGACCTGCTGGCCCTGGCCCCCGCGGAAACCTCCCCCGCTGGCCTGGCCGCCCTGGGCAAGGCGGTGGAGGGCCTGCGGGCCGACCTTTCCGGTCACTCCGAAGAGGGGTACGTGTACCGGGTGGACCTGCGCCTGCGCCCGTACGGCCGCTCCGGCGAGCTGGTCGCCGGCCTGGAGGGGGCGCTGCGCTACTATCGGGAAAGCGCCGCGCTCTGGGAGCTGCAGGCCCTGCTCAAGGCCCGCCCCGTTGCCGGCGACCTGGAGCTGGGCGACCGTTTCCTGGCCGGTGCCCGCGAGCGGCTCCAGCGCCCCTTCGCGGCGGCGGAGGTCGCGCGGACCGTCACGGGCCTGCGCCGCGCCTCCCGGGCGCGCCTTGCCCGGGCCCTGCCCGGGGGGCCCAACATCAAGGAGGGCAGCGGCGGAATCCGGGACGTGGAGTTTCTGGTCCAGGCCCTGCAGCTCATACACGCCCCCGCCGTGCTGGCCGGCAATACCCTGGCCGCGCTGGAAGGCCTGCGCGGCGCCGGCATCCTGCCGCCGGCGGCGGCCGAAAGCCTCAAACGCGACTACCTGTTCCTGCGCCGCATCGAGCATTACCTGCAGATCTTCGAGGACCGCCAGACCCATACGCTGCCCGCGGAGCCGGGGGAGCTCGCCGCCCTGGCCCGCCGGACTCTGGGCCCGGATTCAAGCTTGGAGCGCTTCGCCGAGGAGCTCACCGCCTGCCTGGCGCGCGTCCAGCTCGCCTGGCAGACTTACCTTCCAGTCTCGAATTGACAAGCCCCCCGGTATTCCCTATGATCCGTGTCCATGAACGAATTGGCCGTGGAGTTGAACCGGAACCTCGAGGGCACCGTGGTCGCCGCGCTGCTGTCGGATTTCGGGCGCAGGATCTACTTCCCCAGGGGGATCGTGGCCCAGTCCGCCGAGGCGGGTAAGCTGGCGCATCGCCTGAACGCCACGATCGGCATCGCCACCCGGGCGGGGGAGGCCATGCACCTGGCTGCGATCCGCGACCGCTTCCAGGGACTCAGCCCCAACGAAATCTTCGCCTACGCCCCCACGGCCGGCGCCCCGGCGCTGCGCGAGGCCTGGAAGAAGGAGATGCTGGCCAAGAACCCCGCGCTGGCCGGCAAGCCCCTCTCGCTGCCCGCGGTGGTGGCCGGCCTGACGCACGGCATCGCCCTGGCGGGCGAGCTTTTCGCCGGTGCCGGCGACGCGGTGCTGATGCCGGAGATGTGCTGGGACAACTACCGGCTGATCTTCGAGGACCGGCTCGAGGCCAGGGTCCTGACCTTCCCCTTCTACAACCCGCGGGGAGGGCTGGCCGTGGAAGCCCTGCGGGCCGCCCTGGAGAGCCTGGGCACGGCCCGGGCCCTGGTGCTGCTGAACTTCCCGAACAACCCGACCGGTTATTCCCCGAGCCCCGAGGAGGCCCGGGCCGTGCTGGGGGTGCTGGCCGACCGCGCCCGCGGCGGGCAGCGGATCCTGGCCCTGTTCGACGACGCCTACTTCGGCCTGTTCTACGAGGAGGCGGTGTACCGGCAGTCGCTGTTCGCCGAGGCGGCGGACCTGCACGAGAACCTGCTGGCCGTCAAGGTCGACGGGCCGACCAAGGAGAACCTGGTGTGGGGTTTCCGCGTCGGCTTCCTCACCTTCGCCGCCAGGGGCCTCACCGACAAGCACTACGAGGCGCTGGGCCAGAAGCTCATGGGCGCCATCCGCGCCACGGTCTCCAACTCCAGCCAGCCCGCCCAGAGCCTGATGCTCCAGGCCATGCGGGACCCCGGCTACGAGGCCCAGAAGAGGGAGGCCTTCGACGTGCTGGCCGCCCGCTACCGCCAGGCCCGCGCGCTGAGCGCCCGTACCCCGGCGCCGCTGCGGGTCCTGCCCTTCAACTCCGGCTACTTCATGACCTTCCAGCTGGAGCGGGGCAGCGCCGAGGCGCTGCGCAAGAAGCTTCTTCAGCGGCACGGGGTGGGCACCATCGCCCTGGCGGACAGGTACCTGCGCGTGGCCTACTCCAGCGTGGACGAGGAACGCCTCGAAGAGCTGTACTCGATCATCTTCCAGGAGGCGCAGAAGCTGCCGCGTTAGCGGTGAGCTTCCCAGCGCAGGCCCTGCCTGCTGCCGCGCGCGGCCAGGCTGCCGCGCACCGCCCGGTAGAAGGCGGACTTGGGCGGGAAGCCGCGCGGCGCGGCCAGCCGCTCGCCGGGGGTGTCGCAGGTCAGGCGCAGGATCAGCGTCTGCGGCGGCAGGAGCTCCAGCGCCCGGACCACGTATTCCAGGTGGCGCGGGGCGCAGGGGGGAATCAGCTCGCCGGCCCGGTGCTCGGCGGCCAGGGGACTGCCCCGCGGCACGTGCAGGTTGTGGATCTTCACCCCTTCCGGCTCTAGACCGGCCACGAAACGCACGGTATCCAGGATCCGCTCCAGCCCTTCCTCGGGGAGCCCGAAGATCAGGTGCACGGCGAGCTTCACCCCGCTGGCGCGCAGGAGCCTGAAGGCGCGGGTGAAATCCGCCACCGTGTGCCCCCGCCGCACCCTGGCCAGGGTGGCGTCGCAGGCGGACTGCAGCCCCAGCTCCACCCAGACCTCCAACCCGCGTCGCCGGTAGCCGGCCAGCAGCTCGGCCCGCTCGCCGTCCACGCAGTCGGGGCGGGTGGAGACGATCAGCTCACGGAACTCACCACAGCCCAGGGCGTAGTCGTAGATACGGGCCAGCTCCGCTGCCGGGGCGTGGGTACCGGAGAAGGCCTGCAGGTACAACAGGAATACCTGGGCCCCGTAACGCCGCCGCAGGAACCCCACGCCGCGTTCGACCTGCCGGCGTATATCCTCCAGGCGCCCTTCCGTCCCCTCGGCCGGGAGGACACCCGCATCCTGGTAGGGGGCGCGGGCGCCGTGCTCGTCGCAGTACAGGCACCCGGGCCGCTTGCGGTCGGGGCCGCGGTTCGGGCAGCTGAAGCCCGCGTCCACGGCCACCCGGTAGGCGGGGGCGCCGTACTTGGCGCGCAGGTACCCGGCGTAGCCGCGGAACAGCTCCTCCATAGGCTCCATGATAGACCCGTACGGGTCATCCTTGACAAGCCGGGGGACCTCACATAGAGTTGCCAGCATCATGAAATGGCTTCTCCTGCTCCTGGCGGCCGGCCTGGGCCTGGCAGGCTGCGCATTGCTCCAGCGGCGGCCGCTGGTGCTGTGCACGGACCGTCCCGAGGTGGCCCCCTTCGTGGAGTATTTCAACGCCCTGCAGCCGGACCTGCGCGTCTACCTGCGTTACCAGGATTCGCCGGTGGAGGCGCTGCGGCGCAACCAGGGGGTCGACCTGGTGGTGGGTACGCGCCTGGGCGGCGAAGCCCGCGCCCTGGAGTCCTTGGAGGACCTCTTCCGGCCCAACCGCCTGGCCCGCTCGGATTTCTACGCCCCGGTGCTGGCCGCCGGCGCCCCCGAGCGCCGGCAGGTGCTGCTTCCCCTGAGCTTCTGCCTGCCGGCGGTGGTGTTCCTGCCGTACAACCTGAGGGAGGCGGCCCCCAACCTGAGCATCTCCCTGGATTATTTGCGGGAGAGTGGCGGGCAGTACAACCAGCGCGTCCGCGACAGCCTGGTACGGGAGGGTTTCTCCCCTCTTTGGAGCCCGGATTTCCTGCTGATGGCCGCGGAGCTCGCCGGCGCCCGCTTCCACGAGGAAGCGGGCAACGGCCTGGGCTGGAACGCCGCGGCCATGCAGGAAGCGATCGCCTACCTGCGTGACTGGGTGCGCACGACCAACGGGGGCATCGAGGCGGAGGCCGCCTTCGCGGGCAAGTACCTGTACCTGCCGCCCGGCAGGCTGCTGGACGAGAAGCGCATCCAGTTCTACATCCTCCGTTCCTGCGACCTGCTGCGGGCCCTGGACGAGCAGAAGGAGGAGACGGACTTCCGCTGGCTGGCGGGAAAAGAGAAGATCCTCGTAGCCGACGAGCTGCTGTCCGCCGGCATTCCCCGAACCTCCGGCCGCAAGCGGCAGGCCAAGGCCTTCCTGTTGTGGCTGTTCCAGGCGGAGACCCAGAAGAGGCTCCTGGAGGTCGGCCGCCGCCAGCGGCTGGGTGTCTTCGGCATCGCCGGCGGCTTTTCCAGCCTTAAATCCGTCAACGAGCTGGAGTTTCCCCAGCACTACCCCCGCCTGATCGGCCGCATTCCGCCGGAGGAGCTCCTGCACGTGCCCGGCCCCCTGCCGGAAGCCTGGCCGGAAATCAAGACCCAGGTCCTGATTCCCTGGCTGCAGGAGGCGGTGATCGCCGAGTCCCCGCCGCAGGACCTGGGGGAGCGCCTGAAAGCCGCCCGACTGGGCAAGGGCCGGAAATAGGGGCCGC
>CAZMWZ010000051.1:0-5718 GCA_964570045.1 uncultured Spirochaetaceae bacterium | reverse complement strand
CCGCCGTTTTCGTTTGACAGCTCCGGCCAAAGCGGGTAATATGACTTCCATAAAATAAATCTCATAGGAAGCGGAGGGATTTCATGGCAACTGTGGAGTTGAAGAGCGTCAGGAAGGTGTACGAGGGCGGGGTGCTGGCGGTAGACAACGTCAACATCATGATCAATGACAAGGAGTTCGTGGTGCTGGTCGGCCCCTCGGGGTGCGGCAAGTCCACCACCCTGCGCATGGTCGCGGGGCTGGAGGAGATCACCTCCGGCGAGCTGTACATCGACGGCAAAATGATGAACGACGTGGCCCCGAAGGACCGGGACATCGCCATGGTGTTCCAGAACTACGCCCTGTACCCGCACATGACGGTGTACGAGAATATGGCCTTCGGGTTGAAGATCCGCAAATTTCCCAAGAAGGAGATCAACGAGCGGGTGCACGAGGCGGCCGGCATCTTGGACATCGAGGAGCTGCTGGAGCGCAAGCCCAAGGCCCTCTCGGGCGGGCAGCGGCAGCGCGTGGCCGTGGGCCGGGCCATCGTGCGCAAGCCCAAGGTGTTTCTATTCGACGAGCCCTTGTCCAACCTGGACGCCAAGCTGCGCGTGCAGATGCGCGCCGAAATCTCGGCCCTGCACCACCGCCTGCAGGCCACGATGATCTACGTCACCCACGACCAGACCGAGGCCATGACCATGGGCGACCGGATCGTGGTGCTGAAGGACGGGCTGATCCAGCAGATCGGCACGCCGCTGGGGCTGTACAACAAGCCCATCAACCGCTTCGTAGCCGGCTTCATCGGCTCGCCCCAGATGAACATCATGAAATCCACCATCCGGGAAACGGGCGGTCGCCTCGTGGCCGACGAGGGGGACTTCGCCATCACGCTGGAGGGCAACGTCGCGAACGTCATTCGCCCCTACTTGGGCAAGGACGTGCTGATCGGCATCCGCCCGGAGGACATGGTGGTCACCGACAAGGCGGTGGAGGGCCAGACCCTCACGGCACGAGTAGAGGTGGTGGAGCCCCTGGGTGCGGAGATCCTGCTGTACGTCAGCACCAAGCAGCACGAGGCCATCATCGTGCGCATCCCGCCGCATTACGAGTTCCGCGTCGGGGATTCGGCCACCTTCAGACCCTCGCTGGAGAAGATCCACTTCTTCGACCTCGAGACGGAGAACGCCGTAATCTGAAGCGGGCCCGCATCCCCTTCGCCGACGCGACCCTGGACCTGGAGCTGCCCGAGGGGGCGGACATCCTGAGCATGGCCGAGGTGCGCCCGCTTCGCGACCCGGCGGCGGCGGTGGAGGGCGCGCTGGAGGCGCCGCTGGGCACCCCGAGCCTGACGGCGATGGTGCGGGAGCGCCTGCGGGCCGACCCGGCCGCCCGCGCGGTGGTGGTGATCTCCGACAACACCCGCCCCGTGCCCTACCGCGGCGAGGGCGGCATCCTCTGGCCCGTGCTGCGGCGCCTGCTGGAGGCGGGCCTGCCCCGGGAGCGCATCCTGGTGCTGGTGGCTACCGGTACCCATGCGCCGCTCCCCGAGCGGGAGCTTGAGCGGATGCTGGACCCGCGGGTGCTCGCGGCGGGCATTTCGATCCGCAACCACGACGCCCGCGACCCCGGCGAGCTCGCCCACCTGGGGCGGACCTCCCGCGGCGAGGAAGTGTACGTCAACCGCGCCTACCTGGGGGCGGGAATCCGGATCCTGACGGGCCTCGTGGAGAGCCACTTCATCGCCGGGGTTTCCGGGGGCCGGAAGTCGATCTGCCCCGGGCTGATCGGGGAGCGTTCGACCCACCGCTTCCACGGCGCGGAAATGATGGCCGCGGAGGGTGCGCGCGACCTCGCCCTAGACGGCAACCCCTGCCACGAGGAGGCGCTGGAGGTGGCGAGGATGGCCGGCGCGGACTTCATCATCAACGCCACCCTGGACAAGAGCTTCCGGCTGACCGGGGTGTTCGCCGGTCATCTGGAAGAGGCGCACCGGGCGGCCTTCGACTTCCTCGCCGGCTACGTCCGGGTGCCCTTCGCCCAGGCCTACGACGCGGTCGCCACCCACGCCGGCTTCGTGGGCATCAACCACTACCAGTCGGTCAAGGCGGCCCTGGCGGCGCTGCCGGCGGCGGGGCCGGGGGGCAGAATCCTGGTAGTGGCCGCCAACACCGACGACGACCCGGTGGGCAGCCTGCGCTACCGTAGCGTGCTGGCTCTGCTCACCCTGATCGGCGCGGAGCGCTTCCGCCGCCTGATCTTCTCGCCGGACTGGACCTTCATCCCGGAGCAGTGGGAGGTGCAGGCCTGGGCGCGGGTGCTGGAACGGGTCGGAGCGGAGGGGCTGACGTATTACAGCCCGCAGATGGGGGCGCGCGACTGCTCGCTGCTGCCTGGGGTGGACGGGAATCGCCTCCTGCCCGAGGAGCGCCGCCACCGCGCGGAACCCGGGAACGTGCAGCGGGTCCTGGACGGCTTCCTGCAGGCGGTGAGCGCCGATTGCGGGGAGCGCCTGGGCCGCGAGCCGCGGGTTGCCTTCCTGGCGGACGGGCCCTACGGCATCCTGACCCCCGCGCGCTAGCCCCGCGGTATTCCGCGGCGCCGGGCTAGAAGTCTGAATCCTCCGAATCCACCAGTTCCTCGTCGCCGAAGAACTCTCCTTCGCCTTCCTCGGAGCGCTCCGTGGGGAACACGCCCTGGTTGCGCTTGGCGTACAGCTTGGTCACGTAGCGCACTTCGGCCATCTGCCGCTCCAGCACGCTCCGGTCCCGGTCGAGGGCCTGGAAGAAGGCCCTGCTCGTGAGGCCGCCCTCCAGCGTGCCCTCCCCGTAGCCCTGGCGGTAGTAGTCCTGGAGCTCGCTCAACCGGAAGTAGACGCGCTCGAAGAAAAACAGCACCTTGCGCAGCTCCAGCAGGTGGCCGATGAGCCGCTTCTTTTCCCGCAGGATCTCCATGTTCCCGCCGACCCTCCCGCGGCGGTCCTCGTCGTACCACTTGTTGAGCAGCTGCCGCTCGCGGGCCAGGGCCGCGTAGGCCCGGTTGAAGCGTTCGCGCAGGCCCGCGTAGCGCAGGGCGTAGAAACGGATGGCCTTCAGCGGGTTGGCCTTGAAGACCTCCAGGCGCTCCGCGTACCAGTCCTGGCGGAAGCGCTCGAGGTCGGATACGGCCACGGGCACCCGCTGGAAGCCCTCACCGGCGCGGCTATCGACCGCGGCGCCCGGCACGGAGCTCACCTCCTCGCCGTCCTCCTGCCGGCAGACCACCTCGCCCTCCGAGCAGGTGACCAGCAGGTCCCCCGCGGGACTCAAGGTGACCTCGAAGGTGGTCCCACGCACGCCCATCAGGGCCGACTCCGAGGCCACCTGGACCTGCTGGTTGGCGGCCAGCTTCTGCACCTTGACGGCGATGTTGCCCGTGATCGCCCCGACGGTGGTCCGCTGTCCCTTGCCCACCGCCCCCCGCTCCAGGTAGAAGGTGGTCCCGGGGGAGACCTTGATCACCGCGGACCGCGGGCTGTCCAGGTTTAGCTCCGCGTAGCCGGTCCTTCCGGTCTTCAACAAATCAAGGTTCTGGACCTCCATGCCGATCTCCACCTCCCCCGGGTCCAGGGCGCGGTTGTTGCGCACCACCGCGAGGTCATTCTCCAGATAGGTGATCTCCCCGACCCGGTCCTGGGCCCCGATGGAGGCGCACAGACCGAAGGACAGCATCGCGGCCGCGAGGACGGCAGGCAGCGTTTTCATTGTTTTCCTCCGTGTACAGGTTGAAATATATCACGCACGCCCGGTATATCGCGAGGGAGCCTCCCGAAGACGTTCCGCCATACCGCGGCGCTCTCCATGCAGAGGTAGACCGGAGCGCCGGTGCAGCGCTGGAGTTCCGCGGCCAGGCCGCGGTACAGCCGGCTGCGCTCCCGCTGCAGGTAGCGGAACTTGCCGTCCCCGCAGCGCACGAACTCCGCGCAGCTGAGGCGCGGGTTCTCCAGGCGCTCCCGCAGGGCCGCGGGGAAGCGGAAGGCGCCCAGGCTGACCCAGGCGACCCGCCCCGGGTCGAACTGCGCAAGGCTTGCGGCCAAAGGCAAATAGAGGCGCAGAGTCTGTTCCACCGAGTCGTTCTGCAGCACGATGGGGTCGAAGTGGAAGGCCAGTCTGAAGCCGGCAGCCGCCGCGCGGCGCGCGGCGGCCAGCCGCTGCCCGGGGGGGGCGGCGCCGGGCTCCAGGTCGCGGGCCACCGCCTCCGGGTTCAAAGAGAAGCCGATCACGGCATTGCCCTTGGGCTGGACGGTGCTCAAGTGGTCGACCCGGTCGGTCTTGGTCTTGAGCTCCAGGTGGAGGTTGGGGTAGGCCGCCGCCGCGCGTATGAGGTGCGCGGAGAGGTTGAACACCGGGTCCAGCTCCAGGGAGTCGCCCACCTCACCCGTGCCCACCCGCACCATCCGGCCATGGTTGGCCTCCGCCAGCCCGCGCAGTGCGGCGACCGCCGGCTCCGGGTCCGGGTAGACGGTCACGGGGGCGAAGTTCAGGTAGGCGCGCAGGATGCAGTAGGAGCAGCCCAGCGTGCAGCCCAGGTAAAGGTCCAGGGTCCGGTAGCCGCAGCACAGGTGCCCGCGAGAGCCGGGGCAAGGCCCAAGCTGGCGGCCCCGCGAACGGCAGAGGTAAAGCGTGGCGGGCTCCAGGTGCTCCGGCGGAATGCCCTCCTTGCCCGCCACGAACCGCGGCTCCAGCGCGGGCAGGCCCTCCAGGGCCGCCGCCAGCCAGGGCGAGCCGCGCAGGCCCTCCTCCGCGTACAGCCGGGCGAAGCCTTCAGCGCAGGAAGGCGCCCAGCTCATCGAAACGGGCCTCCACCCGGTCCAGGGCGCGCAGGCGGCGGGCAAGACCCTGCCGGCTGCGGAAGCGGAAGCGCACCTCGAAGAGGTCGCCCTCGAAGGCCTCCGGGGCCTTCAGCGCTACGCCGCTTCCCCCCAGAAGCTCCGCCTCCAGGCCCGCCCAGCTTCGCCGCAGGGCCGCGAGAGACGGGGAGGCGAGCTCCTGCAGGGCTTCCAGCGGCCTGCCGCCGGCCAGGGCGGCGCGGGCCGCCTCCAGGGTGCGGGCGGAATCCAGCCGCAGGCGGATCGCCGCGTCCCGCAGCAGGCACAGAAAGGACCTGCGCTCGCTGTAGGACAGCGCGCCTGCAGTCAGGGGGAAAACCTCTTCCGGCAGCTCCCGGACGCTGAGGGCGGTGCGCAGGTCCAGTCCGGCGCCGTCCACCAGGGCGCGCAGGGCTTCGGGCAGAGCGGCGAACTGGCCCAGCTTTTTTTCCAGGTGCGGTTCGGCCCGGCCCTCGATGAGCTCGGTCAACTGCCCGAGGGCGAACCCCCGGCCGCGGGCGTAACCGAGCATGGCGAGCTTCTCGCTCCAGAAGTAGGCCCCAGCGCGCGCCTCCAGCCGCAAGGCCAGAGTCAGCATCTCGGCCGGGGACCGCTCGCCGAGCAGCCGGCATTCCAGGCGGGTCATCCCCGCGGCGCGCGCCGCGGCCAGCAGGGCGAACCCCCAGGCGAGACTGCGACCGCAGACGGGCAGGGGCGGGTGCAGGCCGGCGGCGGCCAGCTCCGCCGGCACGGGCTTCGACCGGCGGAACAGGTCCAGCGCCGGGTCCAAGGCTCCCAGCTCCGCCAGGGTGAGCTCCGGCATGGGCTTCAGCGTAGCAGAGTCGCGCGGGTTGTCCAAGGGCCGGGAAGTTCCGATAAGTAATGCAGGA
>CAZMWZ010000050.1:0-15131 GCA_964570045.1 uncultured Spirochaetaceae bacterium | reverse complement strand
GGCAAGACGGTCAAGTACAAGACCATCGCCGAGTACGCGAAGGGCCTTGGCTGGAAGGTCGGGATCGTGACCTCCGTCTCCCTTGACCACGCGACCCCCGCCGCCTTCTATGCCAAGGTGCCCAGCCGCGGTGACATGTACGACATCGCGGTCCAGCTGGGCAAGTCGGGCTTCGACTACTTTGGCGGCGGCGGACTTGTCCAGCCCAAGGGCAAGAAGGGCGACCAGCCGGATGCGTTGGAGCTGGCGGCCGAGCAGGGGTACAAAGTCGTCAACACCGTCGGGGCCTTCCGCGCCCTGAAACCCGCCGCGGGGCTCAAGGTCATCGCCATCAACGAGACCCTGCAGGACTCCAGCGCCATGCCCTACGAGCTGGACCGCCAGCAGGACGACCTGGCCATCGCCGACTACGTGACCAAAGGCATCGAGCTGCTCAACAACCCCAAGGGCTTCTTCCTGATGGTCGAGTCCGGTAAAATTGACTGGGCTTGCCACGCCAACGACGCCGCCGCCTCGATCGGCGACACCCTCGCTTTCGACCGGGCCATCGCCAAGGCTGTGGAGTTCCAGAAGAAATATCCCAAGGACACCCTCATCATCGTGACCGGCGACCACGAGACCGGCGGCATGAGCATCGGTTTTGCCGGCACTAAATACACGACCTCCTTCAGCAGGATATCCCTTCAGAAAGGCTCCTACGTGGCCTTCGATGCCCAGGCCCTCGGCAACTACAAGGACGGCCGCACCGCCGCCGATGCGGACTTCAACGTCATGATCCCGGTGATCAAGCAGTGGTTCGGCATCGACTACGCGGCCCTCGAGGCCTCCGACCAGGAGCTTCTCCAACGCTCCTTCCTGCGCTCCATGAAGGGTGAGGTGGAACGCGCCACCCAGGAAAGCGTATATTTATTGTACGGCGGCTACGAGCCCTTCACGGTGACTCTCACCCACCTCGCCAACCAGGCAGCGGGCGTGGGCTGGACGACCTACTCCCACACCGGCGTGCCTGTGCCGACTTACGCCCTGGGGTCAGGCCAGCGCCTTTTCGACGGGTACTACGACAACACGGATATCTTTCGCAAGCTCGCCGCCGTGATGGGCGTCAAAGTCCCCGCTGTCGCCTCCGCGAACTGAGCAGGCAATTCTTGAGCCCGGGGCCAACGCCCCGGGCTTCCTCGATGAAACGATACTTCCGCCAAGCGTGGAGCGGGGTCAAGAAAGCGGAAGCCTTCTTCGCCCTCTCAGCTCTCGTCCTCTCGGCTCTCCTAGCGGTCTTGCCCACGGGCTACGAGAAGGGAGGGGACCGCTCGATCCGGGCCAGGGCCCTCATCCTGGAAACCATGGACGATGGGGTGCGCAACTTCGGCGTCGTCATGCAGGGAGAGCAGATAGCCCGGGTGCGCTTGCTTTCCGGTCTCTACCAGGGCCAGGAGTTCGAGGCCAACAACATCATCTACGGCAAAATGGATATCGACAAGCTGTTCCGTCCCGGCGACCGGGCACTCGTGGTGATCGACCCCGGGCCGGAGGGAAGCCCACCGGCGGCAATCACCCTGATTGACCACTACCGCCTGGATTGGGAGCTCGGCCTGCTCATCGGCTTCTTCGTGCTGCTGCTGGTCTACGGAGGCTGGACGGGACTGAAGACCCTGGCGGCTTTCGGCTTCACCGCGGTTGCCGTCTGGAAGCTCCTCATCCCTGCCTTCCTCGCGGGGGTGGAGCCCGTGGCCGCAAGCCTTGGCCTGGTCGCCCCCCTCACCGCCCTCCTGGCGGCTGCTCTCTATTCGGGGAAGCGGCGAGCCGGACCCGGGGAAACGTCCGCTTGATGCGGTGGGCCGGCTCTGGTAGCTTTATAGGCGCCATGCCCAAGCCGAAGAAAGACAGGTTCGTGCTCCAGCCCCCGTCGGTGGTATATTTTAAGCCTCAGGGCATCCCCATGTTCCAGCTCGAGCAGGTCGTGCTCGGCGTCGACGAGTACGAGGCGCTGCGCCTCGTGGACCTGGAGGGGCTGCAGCAGCAGGAGGCGGCCGAGCGTATGAAGGTTTCCCGGGCCACCTGCGCCCGCATCCTGGAGGACGCTCACCGCAAAGTGGCCGATGCCCTCACCACCGGCAAGGCCATCCGCATTGAAGGCGGCAACTTCGTGCTGGGCAGCAACCGCTACCGTTGCAAAGAGTGCAATATCCTCTGGGAAATCTCCCTGCGTGGCGCGGAGGCGCCGCCTCAACCGCTGAGCTGTCCGCACTGCAAGAGCGACAAGGTCATGGACCTGGGCCGGCAGGTGGGCCAAGGCGGGGCGCCGCCGCCGGCCGGGGACCTGCCTGGCAGGGGCGTCCCACCGGGCAGGCGCGGGATGCACGGCGGCCGCCGCCGCGGCTGGCAGGGCCAGCAAGGTCCGGCGCGCTAAGGTTCGCCACCGGCCCCGCATCCGGCCGGAATTTTTCTCGAATCGCCCTTGACAACTGAGCATATTCTCATTAATCTATAACTGAGCATAGTTTCATTATGGAGGAGGTTCTATATGCCTTTCGGTAACGGAATGGGTCCTGCGGGAATGGGGCCGATGAGCGGCCGCGGCGCCGGTTTCTGCGCGGGCTACGGGGTGCCGGGATACCTGAACCACTGGAGCGGGCTCGGGGCCCCCGGCGCCGGGCTGGGCTTCGGCCGCGGGCGGGGCCGCGGGCACCGCAACATGTACTGGGCTACGGGGCTCACCGGCTGGCAGCGTGCGGGCATGGGCGTTCAGCCGCAACTCTACCAGCCCAGCGCGGAGCAGGAACTCAGCGCTCTGCAAGGCCAGTTGAAGGCCATGGAACAGGGCATCGGCCAGATCCAGGAGCGCATTCGCGAGCTGGAGCGGGAGGAGGCCGAGGAGAAGAAGTGACCCATGAAGATCATCGTCAGCGCCAGCGGTGAAGGACTGGAGGCGCAGGTCGATCCGCGCTTCGGTCGCGCAGCCGGCTTCGTCCTGTTCGACACGCAAACTCGGGAAGCCCGCAATATTGACAACCGCCAGAGCCTGAACGCGGCTCAGGGCGCCGGCATCCAGGCGGCGGAGGCGGTGTCGCGCCTCGGAGCGGAGTGCCTGATCACCGGTCACTGCGGGCCCAAGGCCTACCGCACCCTGCAGGCCGCCGGCATCCGGGTGTACACCGGCGCGGCCGGAACGGTGGGCGAGGCGATCGCCGCTCTGGAACAGGGGCGCCTGGCGCTCGCTGAGGCGGCGGATGTCCAAGGGCACTGGTAATGACCGTCGCCGTGGCCTCGGGTAAGGGCGGGACCGGCAAGACCACGGTGGCGGTCAACCTGGCCTTGAGCCTGGAGGAGCCGGTTGAGCTCCTGGACTGCGACGTGGAAGAACCCAACGCTCACCTGTTCCTGCAGCCGCGGTGGATTTCCACGCGAACGGTGAGCGTGCCGGTCCCCCAGGTGGACGAAGGGCTGTGCACCGCCTGCGGGGCCTGCGGCAGCGCCTGCCGCTTCCACGCCATTGTTTCCCTTAAAACCCAGCCGCTGGTCTTTCCGGAGCTGTGCCATGGCTGCGGGGCCTGCGTCCTGGCCTGCCCGGCAGGGGCCATCCGGGAGGTTCCCCGCGAGGTGGGGGTGGTGGAACGGGGCCGGCGGGGCGAGATCCGCTTCGTGCATGGCCGCCTCAAGGTCGGCGAGGCCATGTCGGGGCCGCTGATTCGGGCCGTGAGGAGCGAGGCCGGTCAGAGTTCGATCACTCTGATCGACGCCCCTCCCGGCACTTCCTGTCCGGTGGTGGCCGCGGTGCGGGGCAGCGACTTCGTGCTCCTGGTCACCGAACCAACCCCCTTCGGTCTCAATGACCTGCGGCTGGCGGTGGAGATGGTCCGGACCCTCGGGCTGCCGTTCGGGGTGGTGATCAACCGCTCGGACATCGGCAACGACGCGGTGAGGCGGTACTGCGCTTCCGAGGCGGTGCCTCTGCTGATAGAAATTCCGGAGGACCGCCGCGTGGCCGAAGCCTACTCCCGGGGCCAGGCCGCGGTCACCGTGCTGCCGCAGTTGCGCGCTGTGTTCCGGGAGCTGTACGACCGCCTGCTTTCGGTCGTTTGCTCGCCCGGGCAGCATCCGGTGCCGGCAGGGCGGAGCTGATCATGCGGGAGCTGGTGGTCATCAGCGGCAAGGGAGGCACGGGCAAAACGAGCATCCTGGCCTCGTTCGCCGTGCTCGCGGGGCAGGCAGTGTTGGCCGACTGCGACGTGGATGCGGCGGACCTGCACCTGGTGCTGACCCCGACGGTGCGCCGCCGGGAGGTGTTTCGCAGTGGGAACGAAGCGGTGATTCGCGCCGACCTATGCGATGGCTGCGGCAAGTGCGCGGAGCTGTGTCGCTTCGCCGCGGTGCTGCGCGACTTCGAGGATCCGTCGGTTGACGGTAGGTCCCATTACCGCATCGACGCCACAGCCTGCGAGGGCTGCGGGGTTTGTGTCGACCACTGCCCCCACAGGGCCATCGAGTTTCCGGAGCGGATCTGCGGCGATTGGTTCGTCTCCGACACGCGCTGCGGCCCCCTGGTGCACGCGCGGCTGCACCCGGCTGCGGAGAACTCCGGCAAGCTGGTTGCGGCGGTCCGGCAGGAGGCGCGGCGCCTGGCCGAGAGCGAGGGTTTCGGCCTTGTGCTGGTGGACGGACCTCCCGGCATCGGCTGCCCGGTGATCTCCTCAGTGACCGGGGCTGCGGCGGTGCTGGCGGTCAGCGAGCCCACGGTGTCCGGCGAGCACGATCTGGCGAGGGTGCTGGAGCTGTGCCGGCACTTCGGCATCCCGGCGGCGGTCTGCGTGAACAAGTGGGACTTGAACCCGCAGATGACCGAGCAGATTGAAGGCAAAGCCGCGGCGGTCGGCGCCGGAGTCCTGGGCCGGATCCCCTACGACCGGGCCGTGACCGCGGCTCAGCTGGAGGCCCGGGCGGTGGTGGAGTTGGGCGGCCCGGCGGCCGCGGCTATCCGCGCAGTCTGGGAGCGATTCAAGGAGACCGGAGAGTGAGCATGGAACAGCAAGCCAGCGAGTACAGCCCGGAAGCGGCGGATCACGCGGCCTACCCGCGAAACCTCGGCCGTCTGCCGCATTGGAACGGGCGGGCGCGCATCACCGGGTTTTGCGGCGACACCATGGAGTTCCGGCTACAGGCCCGCGAGGGCAGGGTGTACCGCTGCGCCTTCACCACCGACGGCTGCGGCCCCTCCCTGGCCAGCGGCAGCATGGCCACCACGCTGGCCTTGGGCCGGACCCTGGAGGAAGCCCTCGCGATTCGGCAGGAGGATATCCTAGCCGCCCTGGGGGGGCTGCCCGCCGAGGCGGAGCATTGCGCCCTGCTCGCGGCCAACACCCTGCAGGCCGCCTGTCGCGACTGCCTGCAGCGCAGCGCGTCGGGGGGGGGTGCCGGAGAGCCTGGTGTCACGGCCGAGCGGCGCGAGGGAGAAAGCGAAAACGACTACGCCGAGCGACGGAAGCTGGAGGGCCGCCTGGGGCGCATCCGGCACAAGGTGCTGGTGCTCTCCGGAAAGGGCGGGGTGGGCAAGAGCACCGTCGCGGTGAACCTGGCCGTCGCCCTGCAACGCGAGGGCCGGCGGGTGGGCCTGCTGGACGTGGACGTCCACGGGCCCAGCGTGCCTACCATGCTCGGCCTGGAGGGCGAGCAGATTTTCTCGGAGGGGGAAGCCTTCCTGCCGGTGGAGCACGGGGGACTGAAGGTGATGTCCGTCGGTTTTTTGTTGCGCCGGCGGGAGGACCCGGTTATCTGGCGGGGTCCCATGAAGATGGGAGTGATCCGTCAATTTTTACAAGACGTGGAGTGGGGGGACCTGGACTACCTGATCGTGGATGCCCCGCCGGGAACCGGCGACGAGCCCCTTTCGGTGTGCCAGCTGGTCGGGGAGGCCGACGGGGCCATCGTAGTCACCACGCCGCAGGAGGTGGCCCTGAGCGCGGTGCGCAAGTGCATCAGCTTCTGCCGCAAGCTCGAGCTGCGCGTGCTGGGGGTTGTGGAGAACATGAGCGGCTTCCTCTGCCCGCACTGCGGCAACCGCACCGACATCCTGCTCTCCGACGGAGGGCGGCGCATGGCGGAGGAGATGAGGGTGCCCTTCCTGGGACGCATCCCGCTGGAGCAGGGCGTCGCTGTATCGGGCGATAGCGGGAAAGCTGTGGGCGAGGCAGCCGTGAGCCAGGAAACCACCCGGGCCTTTGCGGCGATATTAGCAAAAATCCTGGATGAAGAGCCGGCGGCCGCCATGGCCGACCAGGCTGAACAATAAAAAAGCGGAAAAAGGAGCATCTATGCGTATTGCCATTCCTCTCGCCGACGGCAAGCTGTCTATGCACTTCGGGCACTGCGAGCGTTTTGTCCTGATCGACGTGGACCCGGCGACCAAGAGCATCCAGGCCAGGGAGGAGCTCGCCGCCCCCAAGCACGAACCCGGCCTGCTGCCCCGCTGGCTGGCCGAGCGGTGCGCCCAGGTGATCATCGCCGGCGGCATGGGCTCAAGAGCCCAGGAGCTGTTCGCCCAAAACGGCATCCAGGTTGTGGTGGGCGCGCCCGCCGAGGCTCCGGAAGCCCTGGTGGCGGCCTATCTGGGCGGCACCCTGAAGTCCGGCGAGAACGTCTGCGATCATTAACCGTCGCAGATGATCGTTTTCGGTCCGGTCCCCTCCCGGCGGCTGGGGAGGAGCCTGGGGGTGAACAACATCCCGCCCAAGCTCTGCAGCTACTCCTGCGCCTACTGCCAGGTGGGGCGTACCCGCCGATTGCTGGTAGAGCGACGGGCCTTCTACGAGCCGCGCGACATCCTGGCCGAGGCCCGTGTGCGGCTGAACTTCCTGCGCGCTGCCGGCGAGAAGGTCGACTACCTGTGTTTCGTCCCGGACGGCGAGCCGACCCTGGACAGCAGACTGGGGCTCTCGATCGAGATGCTGAAAACCCTTGAAGTCCCGGTGGCGGTGATTACCAACGCTTCGCTGATCGACAGCGGGGAGGTGCGCCGGGAGCTGGCCTTGGCGGACTGGGTCAGCCTGAAGCTGGATGCCGCCAGCGAGCGGCCCTGGCGGCGGGTGAACCGCCCGCACCGCTGCCTGCGTCTATCCGCCTTGCTGGAGGGGATGCTGGCCTTCGCCGCCGTGTTTCCCGGCCGCCTGGTCACGGAGACCATGCTGGTGGCGGGGGTCAACGACGCGCCGGAGCAGCTCAGCGAAACCGCGAGTTTCCTGCGTCGTCTCCGGCCGGCCGTCGCCTACCTCTCCACGCCAATCCGCCCGCCGGCCGAATCCTGGGTCACGGTGCCAGAACCCGGCGTAGTGATGCAAGCTTACCAGCTATTCGCCGGCCGTGGCCTCGTCGTGGAGCTGTTGACCGGCAGCGAGGGAGACGACTTCAGCGGCAGCGACCGCGCCGCAGAGGACCTGTTGGCCATCGTCGCCGTACACCCCATGCGTCGTCAGGCAGTGGAAGCATTCCTGTCGAAAAGCGGCGCCGGCTGGTCGGTGGTGCGAACACTCCTTGACCAAGGCCGCCTGGTGGAAACGGAGTACCAGGGTGACACCTTTTATATGAGACGCTTTCCGCGCAGGGAGCCAGACGGGAATGGCCGAAGTTGTGTCTCAGTGGAGGGATGACATGCCAAGAAGAAACGGAACCGGACCTGCAGGCGGGGGGCGAAGCACGTGGGGGACTGCCTCTGCCCAAGTTGTGGCAACCGTGTGCCCCACCAGCGAGGCGTTCCTTGCTACGCCGCAACCTGCCCGCAATGTGGCTCGCCCATGACCCGGGGGTAGCTGCAATCGCGGTGCAGGAGGTAGATGGCATGGAAGAGCTGGATGCCTTGAGGATCAAGATTCTAGCCGTTGACGCGGTGGGCCAGGAGCACACGCTGCTGGGGCAGCACGGAATCTCGGTACTGCTTGAGGCCGCTAGTGGCGCACAGCGGAGGAACATCCTCATGGACGTTGGCCATAACGCCCAAGCCCTGCTTTTCAACATGAAGGAGTTAGGTGTCGACCCGGGCTGCATCGATGCGATCTGCCTGAGCCATGGCCATTATGATCACGCCGGAGGGCTGGTCGAGGTGCTCCAAGCCATCGGCAAGAGGCAGCTGCCGGTGGTGGCTCACCCGGAGATTTTTCGGCCCCATCTCAGCGCGGACCCGTTTCTGCGAAGCGTAGGCGTAGAAAGCCTCAGCGGGCCTACCCGTATCGCGGAAGCGGGTGGAGCGCTGCTGTTGTGCCGCGATCCTCTGCAGCTCATGCCGGGCTTGACCACCACCGGGGAGGTGGCGCGACGGACCGACTTCGAGCAGGTGGATGAGACATTCAAGACTATCGAGCAAGGGAGGCTGAAGGCCGATACCCTGCCCGATGAGCTCTCGCTGGTCGCCCGCGTCGCCGGCAAAGGCCTGGTGGTCATCACCGGGTGCAGCCATGCCGGCATCGTGAATATCCTCAGGGCCAGCGAGGAACTGGCTGGCACCGACCGTATCGAGGGGATTGTAGGGGGCTTGCATCTCTGGGATGCTCCCGGGCAGCGCATCAAAAAGACGGTGCAGGCCCTCCAGGAGATGAAAATCGGCTGGGTCGCAGCCGGGCACTGCACCGGTTTCAACGCCCAGGTAGAGTTGTTTCTGGCTTTCCAGGACCGTTTCAAACCCTTGAGCTCGGGAATGGTGATAACTGTATTATAAGGAAGGCTGCGGGAGGTTTTTCATGGCCAGAGAACTGAAGCATGCAGACGAAGCCTCTAAACAGATGTTCCAGCGCGCCCTGGAGGAACGGATCCCGACAGTCTGGGACCGCTACGAAGGGATGCAGCCCCAGTGCGGGTTTGGCACCCTGGGGCTATGCTGCCGAAACTGCAGCATGGGGCCCTGCCGCATTGATCCCTTCGGAAACGGACCACAGGAGGGGATCTGCGGGGCCGATGCCGACACCATCGCCGCCAGGAATATCATTAGGATGATCGCCGGGGGCGCGGCAGCCCATTCGGATCACGGGCGGGATATCGCCCATACGCTGCTGCTGATTTCCCGAGATCCGAACGCGGACTACAAGGTGAAGGATGCCCAAAAGCTCAAGGCCGTTGCGGAAACCTACGGTATCGAAACCTCCGGCCGCGAGCTCAGCCAGATCGCAGCCGATGTGGCGCGGGCGGCGCTGAACGAGTTCGGCCAGCCGGAGGGGGAGCTGCGCATGGCCGCCACCGCCCCACCGGCCCGGGTGAAGCTCTGGCGGAAGCTGGGGATCATGCCCCGGGCCATCGACAGGGAGATCGTGGAGATCATGCACCGAACCCACATGGGCGTGGATGCCGATTACCGGAACTTGATCCACCAGGGGATGCGAGCTGCCTTGGGAGACGGCTGGGGAGGCTCCATGGTCGCCACCGAGCTTTCCGATGTGATCTTTGATTCCCCCAGAATCCAACAATCCACCGCCAATCTGGGAGTGCTGAAGGCGGACATGGTCAACCTGGTGGTTCACGGTCACGAGCCCACGCTCTCGGACATCATAGCGGTCGTTTCTCAAAGAGAAGATCTTCTCAAGAAGGCCCAGGCAAAGGGAGCGAAGGGAATCAATTTGGCCGGTATCTGCTGCACGGCCAACGAAATCCTGATGCGCCACGGTATCCCTCTGGCGGGCAGCTTCATGCAGCAGGAGCTGGCCGTGCTCACCGGCACGGTGGATCTGATGGTGGTGGATGTCCAGTGCCTGATGCCGGCTCTGGCGCAGACGGCAAAGCACTTTCACACCAGGGTGCTCACCACCTCTCCCAAGGCCAAGATTCCGGGATTCGACCACATCGAGTTTCACGAGGACAAAGCGATGGAGATCGCCTCTCAAATCATCGAGGCAGCCATCGATAACTTCCCCAATCGCAATGGACACAAGCAGCTCGTGCCCCAGTTCAACGAAGGGATCGTGGCCGGATTCACCACTGAAAGCGTCTTCCACTTCCTTGGGGGTACCTACCGGGCCACATACCGACCGTTGAACGATGCGATCATCGCCGGCAGGCTCCGTGGCGCCGCCGGGGTGATCGGCTGCTCCAATCCTAATGTGGACTACGAGGAAGGGCACATCAAGATGGTCAAGGAGCTGATCGGCAACGATGTGCTGGTGGTCACCACGGGCTGCAATGCCATCTGCTGCGCCAAGCACGGCCTGTTGAAACCGGAGTCGGCCTTCCGGTTCGCCGGCAAAGGCCTGCAGGAGATTTGCCGCGCCGTCGGAATACCGCCGGTTCTGCACGTTGGCTCCTGCGTCGACAACAGCAGGATCCTGAAAATCTTGACCAACGTGGTGGCTGAGGGGGGCCTGGGCGATGACATCTCGGATCTGCCGGTAGCCGGCGCGGCTCCGGAATGGATGTCGGAGAAGGCGGTTTCCATCGGGTTTTACTTCGTCGCTTCAGGGGTCTACACTATGATCGGGCATCCTCTACCCATGATGGGCAGCAGAAACCTGCATAAGTATCTTACCGAAGAGATCGAGCAGGAGGTGGGGGGGAAATGGGCTTTCGAGCTCGACCCGATCGAGGCGGCCCACAAAATGCTCCGGCATATCGATGAAAAAAGGAAGGCGCTGAAGCTAAGGCCCATGTTGTACGAGCAAGCGTTCAAGCCGCAGGAGTAGGGATCTGGAGCCGGCCAGAATGGGTCCTTAGCAGGCCGATCACCTATAGAGGCTTTGCCGGAGAAGATCGAATACGAGAACATCGCTCGATCATCTACTTTCCGCTGAGCCTCGGGCGGAACCCGGCGACGATGTGATCGTGCCGACCGCCGGTTCGTCTGGCGCGCGGTTTGGACGGCCGGCGCTGCTGGCGGAAGGCGGTGGCTCTTCTCTCAGGAGCGGCGCCTGCCTTGATATTTATTCTGGAGGATGGAATGATCCGATCCCTATTGTCTGCCCTTGTGCTCACATATGCGGTTTGTTACGCCTCACCGCGGGCCGGTGCACAGTCCGAAACCGAGATTTCACTCGTCGAAATATGCGCGGCGGGAGACTCCTTTACGATGGGAGACGGCTCGCTTGGCCCCAATGTATCCCAAACCATCTCCTATAACTTTTCCATTTCCAGGTTCCCGATCACCAATAGCCAATTCGGCAGGTTCATCGCAGACGGCGGCCATGCCGAGCGGAGCTATTGGACCACGAACGGCTGGGCATGGAAAGGGAGAATCGCGCAACCCGCCTACTGGAAGGACGCCAAATTCAATGGCCCGGACCAACCCGTCGTGGGTGTGAGCTGGTATGAAGCGGTGGCGTATTGCAACTGGCTTTCCCTGAAAGAAGGCCTGACCCTGGCGTATGACGGCTCCGGCCGTGTGAACCTCGGCGCCTCCGGCTACCGTCTGCCTACCGAGACAGAGTTGGAGTATGCGGCGGCGAAGGGCGCACCCGATCAGGCGGAGCGGATCTACCCATGGGGCGATACCTGGGACCCGAAGAAGGCGGTTTGCAGGGTGGCGCCGGCCAGGGCCTCGAACACGGCCTCCGTGGGCAGCAGAAGCCCGCAAGGAGATACGCCCCAAGGGCTGGCCGACATGAGCGGCAACGTGTGGCAGTGGTGCAGCGACAACGCCCAAAGCGATGACGAAATCGCCGGTTCACCGGGCTCGGATCGATACTGTTTCCGAAGCGATTCCACGACTGAGTATATGGTGCTCCGCGGCGGGTCGTGGTGGAACGATTTCCAGAATGGGTTTCGCTCGGCATTCCGCAGCTTCAGCACCCAGCCGGGTAACAGGCACAATGTGAGTGGATTTCGCATCGTGCGCCGCTGACGGCGGTGAAGCTTTCCAATAGCATCGAGCTTTCCAGCGAGCCGGCGGTGGTCGCCACCGGGGTGAGCCCCAACAGCAAGCTGACCCACCCGAGAGGAGGGCTAAAGATCGGGGCGCTGGGGGGATTGAGGTCGACGAGCACATGCGCAGCTCCGACCCCGACATCTACGCCTTCGGGGACTAGGCGCGCGAGCTGGGCTTCACGGACATCACCTACGCGCTATGCATCGGACTGGACAAGCAGGGTTTCATGGGCGGGCCTACCGTGCGGGATGCAGCCAACGTCGACCTGCCGTACGCCCAGCCGTTCTCCCTGTACATCGACCACCTCATCGCCACCGCGCACGTGCTGGAAGGCAAGCTGAAGGGGCGGATGAAGGGTATCTCCCCCATGGAGGTCAAGGAGAAGCTGGATCGGGGGGAGAAGCCCCTGCTGCTGGACGTCCGCGGTACGGACGAGTTCGAGGCCATGCGCCTGGGCATCGGCGAGACGCTGATCCCCCTGAGCGCCGCGCGGGGTACGGCAACGTGAAGGTGAAGGAAGGCGGCATCCTGGCCTGGCCCTACCTCCGGGTAGAAGGAGCGGAAGTTTGCTTTAAGCTGACGCGCATGCCATAATCGACGGTGGAGGCGCGATCATGGTCCGCTGCATTCTGTTGTGGGCGCTGCTCGCGGCCATTTGGGCATTCAACCTCCGCTGGCTCATCCATGCGATGCGCCAGGGCATCCGATGCGAGTTGTTCATGCACCTCGGACTGGGGCTGTTTTTCTCGATTGTGGCCGTGGAGCTGACGGTCGGAAGCGCCGCGCCCTGGATACGGCTGAATTGCAGTGCCGCTCGCGTTATCGGCCTGATCTTTTTCTTGCCATCGGGCGCGCTGGTGGCCGCGGCAATCCTCGCTCTGCAGCGCAGCGGCCGGGCCAGGGACCTGACGAAGTCCGAGCGGCTGGTGACCAGCGGGGTTTTCCGATTGCTGCGACAGCCAATGACTCTCGGCATCGCCCTTTGGTCGCTGGCCCTGGTGCTCTTATTTCAGTCCCTGTTCTCGGTGTGTCTGGCGGCGGCCACGGCAGTGCTGATGTGGCTGGCAGCGAGAGCGGAACCGGAGTACAACCGGCGGAAGTTTGGACAGGCGTACGCGGAGTATGCCCGGAAGGTGCCGATGTGGAACATCTTAAAGAGCCTGCTCCGAAGGCACGGCTCGTGATCGTCGATCCTGAGGTGTTTCGGGCGAACCTGCTCAAGTACACGCGCATTGCCTTCCAGCTCCTGCCGCCGATAACCGGGCCGGCCATCCTGGACGCCGGCTGCGGCACCGGGGTGCCCACCATCGAGTTGAGCCGCCTCTGCGACGGGAGCATCCTGGCCGTAGACACCGACGGGGCGGCCCTGGAAAGGCTCCGCGATAAGATCGCCGAGAACCGGCTCGAAGAGCGAGTGAGGACGCTGCAGTGCTCTTTCACGCAACTGCCGCCCGGCGAAGGCCCGTTCGACATCGTGTGGGCGGAAGGCTCGGTCTCGAGCATCGGCTTCACCGCGGCCCTGGCTGCACTCGGCCGGCATCTGAAGGCTGGGGGGTTCCTGGTCGTGCATGACGAGGAGGGTGACTGGTTTGCAAAGTTACAGGCGGCTCAAGCGGGCGGGTTCGAAGTGCGCGGCTTTTTCGTCCTGCCCGGGAGCGTCTGGTGGAACGAGTACTACCGGCATCTCGAAGCTGCGCTTTCGCAAGCCACCGCGGCCAGTCCTCCCTTCCAGCTTGAGCAGCTGCGGGAGGAAGTGGCGCAGTTCCGAAGTGAGCCGCAAAGGTGCGGGTCGGCGTACTTCATCTTGAGGAAGGAGGAAGGCGCATGAAAATCGGGATCATGAGCGTGGCGTTTCCCGACCTGAGTTTCGCGGAGGTGCTGGACTTTCTGTCGAGCAACGGCTTTCGGTCGATCGAAGTCGCCTGCTGGCCGGCTGGAGCCGGCAAGGACCGCAAGTATGGAGGGGTCGCGCACCCTGAGGTGGGGTCGTTGAGCCGGACACGGGTCGATGAGATTCGGGGTGAATGCGCAGCCAAAGGCGTGGAGATTTCCGTCCTCGGCTACTATCCAAATCCCCTGGACGACGACCTGGAACACAGGGGGCGCGTGGTCGCCCACCTGAAGCAGGTCATCCTCGGGGCCGAAAAGCCCGGGGGTAGGCGTCGTTGGTACGTTCACCGGGAGGCCTGCCGGCATCGTCGGCAGGAGCTGGCAGGAGAACCTCGACCGGCACTTCGCGGAGTTCATGAAGGTTTGGCCCGACCTGGTCCGGTTTGCCGCCGATCACAACGTGAAGATCGCCATCGAGCACTGCCCGATGCTCTGGTCCGACACCTGGCCTGGGGGCAACAACCTGAGCTACTCCCCGGCCATCCCACATCCGTTTCATTCACGATTTCGGCCCAGGACATGGGCCTGGACGAGGAGATGTGCTACCAGCACGGGATCTTGAGCGCTGGCATCGGTGTGCAGCAGCGCCGCATCCCGGGCATGGGGAGGGTGAACTGGCAGGAAGTCATCAAGGCTCTGTACAACGCGGGCTACGACAACGCCCTGAACATCGAGCACGAAGACCCGAACTGGGAGGGTAGCGTGGAGAAGGTGAAGCAGGGTTTCCTGATCGCCAGGCGTTTCCTGGAGGTGTACACGGCCTGATGAATTGGGTTACATTGATGCTGCATGACGGCCGACATGGGCAGCAGGCACGAAAGACGTTTCCCCGGAGGAGCGGAGGCTCTGCGCTCTCCCGCCAGGGTCGCCCTCCTTCAGGTAGACACGGTCGTGCGCCTGAGTCTGGAAGGCGATTTGATTCGCAGCGTCCTGGATGTGGGAACGGGAAGCGGGATTTTCGCGGAGGCCTTCGCCGGGCAGGCGCTCCGGGTAACGGGCATCGATGCGAATGAGGAGTTGCTCAAGGTGGCGCGGGCCGCCGTTGCGGGAGTCGAGTTCAGGGAAGCCGTGCTCGAGGAGCTGCCGTTTGGGGATCGTACTTTCGATTTGGTTTTTCTAGGCCATGTTCTGCACGAGACGGATGATCCGCTCCAGGCGTTACGCGAGGCGCGACGGGTCACTCGAGAGAGGGTAGCGATTCTGGAGTGGCCTTACCGCAGGGAACAACAGGGGCCGCCGCTGCACCACCGCCTGCCGCCGGATAAGATCGAGGACTTGGCGAATACTGCAGGATATTCATCCATGGAGAGACTCGAGCTGGACCATATGGACCTGTTCCGCCTTGCCCCGTAGTCTTAGGATTACGGCCTCGCCATCGGGATGTTCACCTTCCGGACATACCGCTTGAACACACAGA
>CAZMWZ010000049.1:0-15237 GCA_964570045.1 uncultured Spirochaetaceae bacterium | reverse complement strand
CAGGCCAGCCCGATGACCACGTATGTCAGACCGACGGTGAAGTAATATAACATGCGGTTCCACCTGGTATATCAAGGATATGGGAAAGTAATTGACTCAAGCCCAAGCCAGACGGGAACACTGTACACTTTGCGGTTGCTTAAACTATCAATACCCCAGCTCACAGCGAAGCAGACAACTCCAGCTGGCACCGGAATGGGAGAAGAAATCTCGGCAAACACCTCCGTCGTGACGTCTGAATTGACAGCAGTTATGTCGGAGGCTTCAAAATTTGTGAAGCGCTTGAATTCCAATAAGCCTGAGATCTGGACGGAGCGGCGTGCCGCGTTGATCTGTTTTGTCGTTAATGGCCCGGAATTTATAGTTGTTACTTTAGGGTATTCGTTGCTTATTACCGAACTGGAAAAATCCATTTTTACCGAAAAGCTAAGGTCAGACTCGTCTACATAGATCAAGGGGAGATTAATAAAACCGGGGATATCCTCGTCTGGATTATTAAACCTCCAATACAAATCAGCCACCATATCCTCGACGGAATTGTAGGAACTGGGGGGCACAGCGAGCTTCGGAAATATCTTATAGTAGACTTCGAATCCGTAAAATACATCCTGTTCCTGTAACGTAAGTGGTATTGCTTCAAATTGAAATATCTGGTCGCCGGCGTTATATGTCGCCACCGGCGGCGGAAGCAGGCCGATCGGGTTTGGCTCCAGCCCGCAGCCCGACAGCGCCAGCACGAAGGCCGGCAGCGCCAGGGCGAGCGTGAGAAAAAGGTGCCTGTGGCGAACGATCCGGTGAAAGGGTCTCAGCCCGCCCTCCCCTTCACCACTACGGGGGGCGCCGGCGGCTCCAGCCCCTCCAGTACGTCCACCAGCTCGTAGATCTGAACAGGCTTGTTCTTGCCTTTGACCCGGATGTTGTCTAGCTCGCGGGCGAGCACCCTCTCCTTGACCAGCCCGTAGGTGTACTCGCTCATGATGATGTTGGTCATGTACTGCTTGTTCGTACCCTCCAGGCGCGCGCCCAGGTTCACGTTGTCGCCGGTAAGCGTGTAGTTCATACGCCCCAACGAGCCCATGTTCCCTACGGTCATGATTCCGGAGTTGATGCCAATGCCGATGTTGATCTTCCTATCCTGGGAAAAACCGGCGTTGAGCTCCTCCAGGACCTGCATCTGGCGCAAAGCGCACTTGCAGGCCAGGATGGCGTGTTCGGCCTGCGGCAGCGGCGCGCCCCAGAAGCACATGATCGAGTCCCCGATGTACTTGTCCAGCGTGCCCTGGTACTCCAGGATCACGTCGGTCATGGCGGTAAGATACAGGTTCAGGTGGTTGATCAACTCCTGGGGGGTCAGGCTCTCCGACAGGGTGGTGAAGCCGCGGATATCGGAGAAGAACACGCTCAGCTCCTTGTCCACCCCGCCCAGCTCCGGCGGGTTCTGCAGTATCTGGTCCACCACGCTGGGGCTCACGTACTTGCCGAACATGTCGCGGATCCGGCGCTTGTCCTTTTCCTCGGTCATGATGCGGTACACGATGACCGCCAGGAACGAGAGCAGAATGGCGAAGACCGGCCCGGACAAGGTGATGACCCGGTTGTACAGGTCGAAGATCAGGGTGACCGTAAAGAAAAAGAGGACGATCAGCACCAGGGATAGCACCAGGGACCAGATGGTGGGCAGGCGTGAGGCCATGAAGGCGGTCAGCAGGGCAAGACCCAGCAGGATCAGGGCGTTCACCCAAGGCTGCACGTAGTACAGGAAGTTGTGCATTAGAATTGTGTTCAGGGCGTTGGCGTGGATCTCCACACCGAACATCAGCCCGAACGGGGTGGTCTTCTCATCCTCGGCGATGCCCTTGGCGAAGGGTCCGACCATGAGGATCTTGCCGGGGACGGCCATGGTCCTGGGCCATTTCTCCGGGTCCGCGCCCAAGGCGCGCGAGGCATAGCCGGCAAAGGAGCGGATGGGGAAGGTCTGGTGCCCCTGCGGTGAGGCGCTGGAGGCCACTCCCATGAAATTGATGAGCAGCTGGGCTTTCTCACTGATCGGGATGAGGATCTCGGGGAGGGTCCGGGTCACCGCCGGGCTCACCAGGTTCCCCTCTTCGTCCCGGACCTCGGGCTTCACCACCAGCGCGTAAGGCTCCCAGGCTCCGGTGCCGGGGTTGAACACTTCGGGGGACGGGATGCGAATGTGCTTGCCGAGAACCACCTCGATGTCCGCGAGCCCCTTGTGGAAGTACTCCAGGGCCAGCGCCAGGGTGATCGAGGGCAGGAAGTTGTCCTTGTACTTGCGCACGACGTGGTAGAAGGTGTCCGGCTCCTGGTCCTTGTTCGTGTCCTCCGCTTTCTGCGGGGCTCTCCTCGCCATGGTTTCCTTCAAATCCTCGATCACTTCGGCGGTGAGCGGATAGGCCACGTCGTGAAAGAGGTTCTGGTTGTCGATCCAGGCCAACCGCGTGTACTCTGCCCGCTCCTCCGCCGTGAGGCTGGCCGGGGTCAAATCCTCCAGCCGGATCTCCTCCAGGAGCCGGGTGGACTTGACGATCAACGGCTGGCGCCGGTAGACCTGGTCGTCGTCCTCGACGAAGTTGGGGTGGCCGTAGCCGCGGGCGGTCCGGGCGTACGGTTTCAGCGGCGGGTAGATCCCGTGCAGGGTCTCCACCCGGGTCCAGTCCCCCGAGATGTTGCGGATCCTGCCGTAGCGCTCGTACAGCAGCTCCTGGCGGGCGAAGTACTCCTCCTCGGTACCCGGGGCGTTGGGCACCCGCTCCAGGATCGTCTCCAGGAATACCCGGTGGTTCTCCTCGATGCTCTTCACCAGCATGGCGTCATGGGCCGGGACGGAGGGCTCGACAAAGAAAATGTCGAGGAATAGCGCCGCCTCCCGCTCAGACTGTTCCTTGATCCGCGTGAAGGTGTTGATCAGGTTGGCGTGCGTGTACCGGGGGAAAGGCCAGCGGCCGAAGCTGTCCAGGCTTTTTTCGTCGATCCCCACGATCAGGATATCCGGGGAAAGCTTGGGGTTGCGCTGTTCTACCGTGACGCCTTCCTGGACACGGGTCCCGCGCACGACGTTTTTCAGGCGGAAGTTGAAGTCCAAGACGCTCAGCTCCAGGTTGTCGATGAGCACCGTCTGGGTCAACACGACCAGCAGCAGCAGGAATACCAGGACCCCGATGACCAGTCCGAAAAACCTCGTTTCGAAAAATTTCAGCCCTCTTCTGGCCATTGGTCCCTCCTGGGTTTATGGGCTCGCGCGTTGGCAGCTATTCCGGGATCTTTCCCTCGATTTTGAGCTCGATTATACGGTTTCTGCCCGCCTTTGTCCAATTGCTATCGGGATGGTCATCTTCCAGCCGGTTGTAGGCCTTCAGGGCGCCGGTGAAGTCCCCGTCCGTCTCCAGCAGGCGTCCGGCCGAGAACAGCGCTCGCGGGACGAGGTAGGAGCCCTTGTACCTATCCTGCACCCGCTGGTAGCTGGACAGGGCCAACTTGGCGTCGCCAGTTTCCTCGTAGCTGACTCCCGCGTACATCAGCGATAGGGGCGCCAGATAGGACTTGGGGAAGCGGTCGGCCAGGGCTCGATAGCTGCCGGCGGCCTTGCCCCAGTCCTTGGCACGGTAGGCCATGTCCGCCTGCAGGAGGTAAGCCCTCTGGGCCGCGTACTGGCGGGGGTACTTCGACAATATGCGCGCGAGCAGCTCGCTCAACTCCTGTTCCAGAGCCTGCTTCTTTGCGGCGTCCGCCTCACCGACCCACTGCTCCTGCAAGTCCTGGGCCTTCTCCACCCATAAAGCGGATTTCTCCCGGGCTCCGTTCTGGACCTCGGTCCAGACGAAATAGGCGATAACCCCGGCTAAAATGGCGATGAGCAATACCAGCAGGATCAGGCGGCCCTTCTGCAGTATCGTCGCAAGGCGCTGCAGGAATCGGGGTTTGGCTTCAGTTTCCGAGGTCGACATGAGTCACTCCTTATAGGGTCGGCTAATGGCTTATCTCCAGCTCTTTGACGAGCCTGGACAGATAGGTCCGCTGGATTCCGAGAAGCTTTGCCGTCCTGGTCTGGTTCCAGCGGTTCATTTCCAGGGACTGGCGGATGAAATGCTTTTTGAACACGTTCACGGCTTCCTTGAGCTGCTTGCCGGCGTACTGGTCCTCGCGCGCCTGGGCATGCACGGCCAGGATGAAGGCCTCCGGGGTGAGCAGGTCGGCCTGGGCTGTCACCACCGCCCTTTCGATCGCGTTTTCCAGCTCCCGAACGTTCCCTGGCCAGGCGAAGGAGAGCAGCAGGTCCATGGCCTCGGGGCTGAAGCCGCTGATCTGCTTTTTGATCTCCCGATTAAATCTCTTCAGGAAGAAGTCGGCCAGCAGCGGGATGTCCTCGCGGCGCTCCCGCAGCGGCGGGATGTAGATCGGCAGCACGTTCAGGCGGTAGTACAGATCCGCCCTGAACCTGCCCTCCTCGACCTCTTTCTCGATGTCCTTGTTCGTGGCGGCGATGATGCGCACGTCGGACTTGACCGGTTCCGCGCCGCCCACCCGCTCGAAGGTCTTCGACTGGATCACCCGCATCATCTTGACCTGCAGGCTGAGAGGCAGGTCGCCGATCTCGTCGAGGAATATCGTCCCGCCGTCGGCCAGCTCGAAGCGGCCCCGGCGGTCGCTGGTCGCGCCCGTGAAAGCGCCCTTGACGTGCCCGAAAAGCTCGCTTTCCAGCAGGCTTTCCGGCAGAGCTGCGCAGTTGACCCGGATCAGGGCGGCGTTGGCGCGCGGGCTGTGGAGGTGGATCTGCTCGGCGAACAGCTCCTTGCCTACGCCGCTTTCGCCCAGCAGCAGAACCGAGGAGTCGGTCTGGGCGGCGCGCAGGGCGATGTCTAGCTTCTCGCGGATCGCCTTGCTGGAGCCGATGAAGGTGTGGTACCCCCGCTCCGCCTGGATCTCATCCTGCAGGAGGTAGATCTCCTCTTTGACTTTTTCCAGCGAGCGGGCGTTTTGGACGGCGATGGCGGCCTGGGTGGCGAAGATCTCCAGCCACTGGAGATCTTCATCCGTGAAGCTCCCGCCGCCGGCCTTGTTGATGATCTCGATCACTCCCACGCAGCGGTCCTTGACCCGCATGGGCACGGCCACAATGGCCCGGGTGGGGAAACCGATCTGCTTGCTGATGTCGGAGAAGAAGCGGCCGTCGGCGTGCACGTCGTTAACGATCAGCGAGCGGTTGTTGGCGGCCACCCAGCCGGCGATCCCCTCCCCCATGTTCAGGGAGAAGCGCTGCACCTCCGGGCCTTTGACTCCCAGCGCGATCTCGAAGTACAGCTTGTTGTTCTCAGGGTTCACCAGCAGCAAGGAGGAGGCTTCGGCCGACATCAGCCTGGTGGCGGACTCGATGATCTTGTTGAGCAGTTCCTTGACGTCGGAATAATCGGAGTTGATCAACGTGTTGATTTCGATCAGCGTTTCGAATCTGTTGCGGTCGATCTCGAATTTGAGCATAAGGAGACGCTCGACCGTCCGCTCTCCGCTATTCCTTGGTTTTGTCCTTCAGCAACTCGGCGAAGGTGGCTTTTTCCCCGCTGGAATCGTCGTGGATATATTGCACCATGGTTTCCTGCTGGACCTTGCGGTTGTACTCCCGCAGCGACAGGCCCAGCTTCTGCTTCTCCGCGCTGAGCTCTACGACGTTAGCCCGCACCGTGTTCCCCACCTTGTAGCGCGCCAGCACTTCCTCCAGGGTCTCGACGGCCGGATCGAAGAGGTTGGACTTGTTGATCAGCCCTTCGATGTCCCCTTGGACCTTCACGAAAAACCCGAAGTCGGTGATGCCGGTGATCTGTCCTTCGACGACGCTGCCCCGGGGGAAAGCCTTGGCCAGCGACCGCCAGGGGTCCTCGGTCAGCTGCTTTACCCCCAGCTTGATCTTACGGTTCTCCTTGTCCAGCTCGATGACCATCACTTCAATCTCGTCGTCAACCTTGACCACGGCCGACGGGTGCTTCGGCTTCTTGGTCCAGGACAGGTCGTCCAGGTGCAGCAGGCCGTCGATGCCCTCCTCCAGTTCCAGGAAGGCGCCGAAGTTGGTGAGGTTTTTGACTCTCCGCTTGAGGCGCATTCCCTCCGGGTACCGGCGCTCGATATCGTCCCACGGGTTGGGCAGCACCTGTTTCAGGCCCAGGGATAGCTTGCTCTGCTGGATGTCGTAGGCCAGGATCTTGGCTTCGACGATGTCGGTTTCCTTGAGCAACTCCTTCGGGTGTCTGATTTTCTTTACCCAGGAGAGCTCCGAGATGTGCGCCAAACCCTCGATTCCCGGTTCGATTTCGATGAAAGCGCCGAAATCCGTGAGCTTGGTCACCCGGCCCTTGACGACATCTCCGGCAACGTATTTTTCCTCGAAATGGGTCCAGGGGTCTTCCGTGAAGTGCTTCAGGCTGAGGTTGATTTTCTTCTCCTGCGGGTCGAGGCGAATGACTTTGAGCCGCAGCTCGTCACCCAGGGAAACCAGCTCCTTCGGGGAGTTGATATGTCCCCAGCTCATGTCGTGGATGTGCAAGAGGCCGTCGAAGCCGCCCAGGTCCACGAAAGCCCCGAAGGAGGTGAAGGTTTTTACCTTACCCTCCACCTCGTCGCCAATTTTGACTTTATTGAAGAACTCCTCCCGTTTACGCTTGTTCTCCAGCTCCAGCCAGTCCTTGCGGTTGACCACGATGTTGACCTTGCTCTTATGGTACAGCCGCTCGATGAAGAAAAAGGTCTTCATTCCCTGGTACAGGTTGGGGTCCACCGAGCGCCCGACGTCGACTTTGGACTGCGGCAGGAAAGCGTTGACCTCGTCTTCCAAATCGACCTCGAAGCCCCCCTTGATCTTATGGGCGATCGTGCCGGCAACCGGCTGGTGCTGGTCGAAGGCGATGCGGAGATTCTTCCAGAACAGCTTCTCGTCGGCTTTTTTCTTGGAGACGATCACCTCACCGCCCCGGCTCTCCTTGCTCAATAGTATTACGTAGACCGTGTCGCCCCGCTGGGGCAGCTCCGGAAACTCGGCCTTGGGGATTTTCCCTTCGGATTTCAGCCCAACGTCCACGTACACGTAATCGTTGCCGACCTCGACCACGATCCCAGGAAGCATTTGCCCTTCCTCGACCTGGGCGAAGGTCTGGATATATTCCTCTTGGAGGCGATTCTCAATCTTCGGCTCAGGGCTTTTCTTCGGTTCTGAGTTCATTATACTGGCTCCCGGTTGATTGGCGTTTGCGGATTTCCTGTATTACTTTGGCACAAACTTCCTCTATGGTCAAGTCCGACGTGTCGATGTAAAGGGCGTCCTCGGCCTGCTCCAGCCGGCCCACGGGCTTATTGCGGTCCAACTCGTCCCGTTCCTCAATCCCCCGGCGAAGCTGCTCCCTGTTCAACCCGCTCACCCCCTGCGCGAAGCGCCTGGCCGACCTGGCTTCCAGGGAAGCGTCCAGGTAAATCTTCACTTCCGCGTCCGGAAAGGCCACGGTGCCCATGTCCCGGCCTTCCACGATGAGGTTCCCGGACCTGGCGATCCCGCGCAAATGCTCGTTCACAATGGCGCGCAGCTCCGGGATCCCGGAGTGGATGGGGGACCAGCGGTCGATCAGGTCGGTTTGCAGATTGCGGGCCGGGCGGCCGTTCAACCACAGCTCCCCCGAGTGGAGGGAAAAATGGCACTGCCGGGCGACCCCCAACACCAGGTCGCGGCTCGTGGGGTCTTTACCGAATTCTAGGACCGCCTGCGAGATCGCGCGGTAGAACGAGCCGGAGTTGACATACTGGAAGCCCGTTTCACGGGCCACCATGGCGGCGATCGTACTCTTCCCCACTCCCGCAGGCCCGTCTAAAGTCGCGACCATGTCCGTTCAGCCCTTTCGCCGTTTGAAGAACCACTGGATTTCGGCCGCTGCCAACCTCCGGTAGCCGCCGACGGGAATCCCGTCATCGGTGACGCAGCCGATGCGCACTCGGTGGATGCTCCTCAAGGTAATGCGGAATAGCTCAAAGACCTTGCGGATTTCCCGGTTTTTCCCCTCGATGAGGGTGAGCGACAGGCTTCTGGGCGACTTGTAGCGGTAGCGCTTGAGCCTGTAGCGCTGCCCTTCCACGGTGATTCCCTTCTGATACTTCTTCAGCAGCTCTTCGGGCACGTCGTGCGCGCACTCGACCCTATACTCCTTCTCGATGGCGGAAGAGGGGTGAGACACCAGCTTGGCGAAATCGCCGTCGTTCGTATAGAAAATCAGACCGCTGGACTGCAGGTCCAGCCTTCCGACATGGAAGAGGCGATACGGGATACGCTGCAACAGGCCGGCGACCAGGGGGCGGCCCCTGGCATCCTCGTTGGAGCACAGGTACCCACGGGGCTTGTTGACTGCCAGGTAAGCCTTGTCCTTCTCAACCTCCAGGGGCTTGCGGTCGAAGAAGACCCGGTCGCCGGGCGCCACCTTGCTTCCGATTGCCGCCCTTTGCCCGTTAACGGTCACGCGGCCTTCCAGAATGTACTCCTCGCAGCGCCTGCGGGAAGCGATGCCGCAGCGCGCCATGAAAACCTGCAGCCTCATGGTTTCACTCCTCTGGCTCGAACCGCTCCTGGTCCAGCTCATCCATCTTGGGCAGGTCGGCGATGCTGGCCAGTCGGAACAGCTTGAGAAATTCCTTGGTTGTTCCGTACTGGACGGGCCTGCCGGGGGCCTCCTTCTTTCCGACCTCTTTAATCATGTTCCTGGCGAGCAGCAGCTTGATCATGCCGTCCGCCGACACGCCGCGGATGCTCTCGATCTCCTGGCGGGTGATCGGCTGGGAGTAGGCGATGATCGAAAGGGTCTCCATCGCCGCTCGGGAAAGCCGGCTCTCGTTGCGCCGGCCGTAGCGCTCCCTTAAGTCGACCCAGAGGGGTTGCTTGGGCACGAGGGAATAGCCGCCGCCGATCTCCACCAGCTCGAAGCCGTGGAACTCCTTGCGGTACTCCTCCCGCAGGAACTCGATCGCCTTCTGGACCTCCTCCCGCTGGAGGCCGGTGATGCGCTGGAAGCCGGCGACCTCCATGGGCTCGTTCTCCAGCAGGAGAACCGCCTCGATCAGGCCTACCTGTCGTTCAAACTCCATTCTGCACCTCGACGGTCCTGGCCCTGATGAGGATGTCACCGAACAGCCGGTTCTGGAAAACCTGGATCACCCGGGCCTTGACCATTTCCAGGACCGCCAGGAAACTGCAGATCAGCTCCATGAGGGAACGCGATCTGGTCAGCAGGTCGGCGAACAGGAACTGGCCCCTGGACTCCAGGTACTCGTGGATCAGGGTGATCTTCTCGTTGATCGAGACCTCTTCGTAGAGGTCGATGGTCTTCTCCGCGGAGAGCGAGGAAATGATCGTGTAGAAGGTCTTGAACAGGTCCCAGACGCTGATCGACTCCCACACTTCCTCATCGAGGAAGGGCAGCACGATCTGGTTGGGCTTGCGCTCCATGATCCACTCGGCTTCCTCCTCCTTTTCGGTGATGAGCTCGCTTAACTTCTTGTACTTCTGGTACTCGATGAGCTTCTCCACCAGGTCCCGGCGCGGATCCTCGATCTCCTCCTCCAGGTTGACCTCCACCGGCAGCAGCATCCGGGACTTGATCCAGATGAGGGTGGCGGCCATCAGGTAGAAGTCGGTGATGTTCTCCAAGTCGACGCGAGTGGCGTACTTCAAATAGCCCAGGTACTGCTCGGTGATCGCGGCGATCGGGATGTCGTAGATGTTGATCTCCGCCTTCCGGATCAGGAAAAGGAGCAGGTCGAGCGGCCCCTCGTATTTCTCTACTTTAAAGCTCTGCTTTTCGCCTTGGGCGCCTGCGCTCATGTCCAGGTAAGCACAGAGTATAGTCCCAAGGGGCGACTCTGTCCACGCCCTGGGCCGGAAGGGCGGCCAGCGTCTCCGCAAGCAGCCTGCCGCCGGCCGGGTCGCGCAGTTCCGGCTCCAGCTCCAACAGCGGTTCCAGGACGAAGCGGCGCTCCAGCAGGCCGGGGTGCGGGACACGCAGGTCCGGTTCGGCGATGAGCCGGTCGGCATACAGCAGCAGGTCGATGTCGATGGGCCGCGGCCCCTTCGGCGTGCCGGTTCCCCGGTCGCGCCCCAAAGCTTCCTCGATGGCCAGGGCCCTCAGCAGCAGGGCCCGCGGGGCAAGCCGCGTGAGTCCGGTGACGACGATATTGAGGAACCGGGGCTGGGCGGTGAGATATAAAGGGGCGGTCTCGTAGACGGAGGAGACGCGCCACCCCCGCAGGCATCCCTGCAGCCTTTGCACCGCCTGCGCCAGGAAGACCAGGCGGTCGCCCAGGTTGGAGCCAAGGGATAAGAACACCTGGTGCCCGCTCATGGGGCGCTCCGGAGGCCCGAGCTTCCCCGCCGAGCTCAGGCGGGACGGGGGGCGTCCTCGGCCTTGGCCTCCTCGCGGGAGGGGAACAGGGTCTTGCGGAGGCTCTGCTCGAGCTGCTTGAAGAGGTCGGGGTTGTTCTCCAGGAAGAGCTTCACGTTTTCCCTGCCCTGCCCTATCCGTTCTTCGCCGTAGGAGTACCAGCTTCCGCTTTTAGCGATCATGTTCTGCTGCAGGGCCGCATCCAGCAGGCTGCCGGAGGAAGAGATGCCCTTCCCGAAGATGATTTCCAGCTCGACGCGCTTGAAGGGCGGGGCCACCTTGTTCTTGACCACTTTAACCCGCACCTTGGTGCCGATGGCGTCCTCGGTGCCCTCCGAGATGGTCTCGATTTTCCGCACCTCCAGGCGCACGGTAGCGTAGAATTTCAGCGCATTGCCGCCCGTGGTGGTTTCCGGGTTCCCGAACATGACCCCGATCTTCATGCGGATCTGGTTGATGAACACCAGGCAGGTCCTGGACTTGGAGATGATCCCGGTCAGCTTGCGCAGCGCCTGGCTCATGAGACGGGCCTGCAACCCCATGTGGGAGTCGCCCATGTCGCCCTCGATCTCGGCGCGCGGGGTCAGAGCGGCCACCGAGTCCACCACGATGATGTCCACGGCCCCAGAGCGAATCAGGGACTCCACGATCTCCAGCGCCTGTTCACCGTTGTCCGGCTGCGAGACCCACAGCTCGTCGATATTGACCCCCAGGTTCTTGGCATACAGCGGATCCAGGGCGTGCTCGGCATCGATGAAGGCGGCCGTGCCGCCGAGCTTCTGGGCTTCGGCGATGGCATGCAGCGCCAGCGTGGTCTTCCCGGAGGACTCCGGTCCGAAGATTTCCATGACCCGCCCCCGCGGATACCCGCCCACGCCTAGGGCGGAGTCTAGCAGTATGGAACCGGAGGGGATGACGGGGATGGCGGACAGCCCTGTTCCGTCCCCGAGCTTCATAATGGAGCCTTTCCCGAACTGCTTCTCGATCTGCAGGCGGGCGGCTTCCAGGGCTTTCTGCTTTTCGTCCGTTATTTCCGCGGGCTTGTTCATCCGGGGTTTCCTCTTGGTAATAAAACGATGGCGAGCGTCCGATTGCCTTGCAATTCATCATATAGAGCCCCGACCCGGGCCGTCAAGCCTCGTTGCCGGCGTGCGCCCCGGCTACTGCTACCGCAGTAGCGAAGCTGCCGCCGGCGACCGATAAGTAGAAAAGATGCCTGCAGCCCGGCTTGTCTGCTGCGCGGCCCTGATGGCGGGGCTGACGCTGGTCCCCGTGGCCTGCCCGGCTGAGCACTGGGCGCGGCACACCGACCGGAGACAGAATCCGCTCATTCTCGAGGCGATGCAAAGCGGCGATCTAGCCGAGGCGCTCCAGGCGGCCCGGGCCCTGGGTCTGAGGGAGGATCCCTACGTCTCCGACATCCTGGCCGGCCTGCTGGGCGGCGGGCAGGAGCTCCTGGTCCAGTTTCTGCTCGACGCGGTGTTTTCGCCTTCGGAACCCGACGAGACCCTTCACCTGAAGCTCGCCGCCAATAGCGCGGGGGTGGACGCCCTGGCCGTGGGGCTGGCCGGCTACGGCCTGTCCCTGCGCCGCGAGGTCGTGCGCCTGCTGCGCCACGCCGGCACCGGCGCATACGACGGGCAGGTGCTTGCCCAAGCGGCGTGGCTGGCGAAGCGGATCCGGGCGCAGGGTGGGCGGGCCGGGGCGGAGGCCGGGGAACTGGCCCTGGAGGTGCTGCGGTACGCGGGCGCCAGCGGCAACCCGGTTTTTCTGGACGCGGCCCTCAGGCTCCAGGAGTGCTCGCGAGAGCGGCGGATCGCCCGCCTGGCCGCCGGGGTGGCGGCGGAGCTGGCGTACCCTAAAAAAGCTTTCGGGAATCCAGCAGGATGGTGATAGGGCCCACGTTGCTATACCTGACCTCCATGGACGCCGCGAATTCCCCTTCCTGCACCGCGAAGCCCCTGTCCCGCAGCTCCTGCAGCAGCCGCAGGTACAGGCTCTGCGCTTTCTGCGGCTCCGCGGCGCTGGAATACGAGGGGCGCCGGCCGTTCCTGGCGTCGCCGTAGAGCGTGAACTGGGACACGACCAGGAGCGGCAGGCCCAGGTCGGCGGCTGAGAGGTTCATCTTGCCCGCGGCGTCCGGGAAAATGCGCAGGTGGCCAACCTTCTCGGCGATGTAAGCCAGGTCGGCTTCCGCGTCGTCCTGTCCGACCCCAAGGTATACCAGCAAGCCGCGTTCGATCCTTCCGGTCTCGCGTCCCTCCACGCTCACGGTGCAGTCTCGAACCCGCTGGACGACGGCTCTCATCGGGTTGCGTACAGCCGGTGCAGGGAGACGGCCGCCAGAGTCAGCTTCCCGGAGGCGAGCTGCACCCTGCCCAGCACCTCCACTCCGTCGCCGTCCTCCAGCTCCGCGGCGAAGCCCACGGTGACCGGAACCACTCCCTGCAGCTCCCTCTGGTCCTCGTAGCCGACGAGCAGCTCGAAGGAGATGGCGTCGCTCGCCACCCGGAGATTTGCCGTCTTGCCGGACCAGACCACGTAGCAGCCCTCGTGAAGGAGCGGATCGGCGGCTACCTCGCGGAAGGTGAAAGGGTCCTGGAACGTGGAGAAGTCCGGCACGCGGGTGAAGGTGGCTAGCAATCGGGCCTTCTCCTTCACGTAGGCCGAGGCGTTGGAGAGCATGATCCGGTTCACCTCGCGGGTCGCGAGGTTGTCGCGATACTGCAGAAGGTAACGCTTGGTCCTCTCGAAGGATTCCTGGATCTGCTTTTCGGACAGCGGGTAGCGGGCGCCCTCGGGGCTGGAGGCGAGGGCCGGTTGCCCTGCCGAAAGGCGGACCTCGCGGATCTGCGGGCGCGCCGAACCACGCTCCGGCAGGAGGGGCAATAGGAGGAGGACGCCGACTGCCAGCAGGGCGGCGGCTGCGAGACTCGCCAGAGGAACGGTGAGAGCGCGCGGATTGAAGGGCACCACGGGGTAAAGGCGCTCGATCCTCCGCGGGTCGCGCAGCAGTTGCAGGTCCTCCCTGGCGGCCGCCAAACGCAGCAGTTCCAGGCCGCGGGCCGCGGTGCGGTTGCCGGGGCTGAACTCCATGACCTTCAGCCATAGCTCCAGGGCCTGGTCGGTCTCGGAGCGCTTCAGGTGAATGGCCGCCAGGGCGAGCAGCGTGGCCGCATCCTGAGGCCGCAGCTGGTCGGCGCGCCGCAGGTAGGACTCCGCGCCGCCCAGATCCCCCGTGCGTAGGCAGGAACAACCCAGGTAGAAAAAGAAGTCAGGGTTTTCCCGGAAGCGGAAAATCTGGCTTTCCAGCAGCCTGATGACCAGAAGGAAGCGCCGGCGGCGGAATAATCGGGAGGCTCGCTGGAGTACGCTCTGGGGCATTCTAATCGAGGATACTACCGCCTAATCGCCGTATCTTTCCAGCCTTTTTTTGAGGTCGGCGAGGATCTGTTCCATGAGGCGAAGCTCTTCCTCCGAGAACGGGGACTTGGAATCCAGTTTGAGGGCCAGCTGCTGGAGCACGCTGTTGAGCACGCGCAGGTCGCCCTGGATGCCCAACTCGCGGGGGGAGTCCGGGCTTAGGGCTGCAGTCGCCGCCGACGGGGGCGCAGGCTCGGCAGTAGCCGGGGCTTCGCGCCCGCCGATGCCGGAGAGCAGAATGGCGAAGGTCCGGCTGGCGCCGGCGGGAAGGAGGATCGGCTCGTAGTAATGGCACACGGCCGAATCGTTGATCGAATACGGCAGGTCGCTGAAGTTCCTTGCCGGCGAGGTTTCGTACTGCCACGGGGACTCATTGAGTCTCTTCCAGTTCGCCAGGACCACCCGATCGGGGGTCGTCACTCCGCCGCCCCGCAGAAACACCTGCAGGCCTGGGGCCTCTGGCGGCCGGGAGGGCCGGGAAAGCCAGTATGCCGGCATGTTGTCCGTGCCGAAGGAGAGCTCGCCATTGATCTCCCGGTCACGATCGGTCCGGAAGTGCGGGAAGCCCGTCTCGCCCAGGTAGGTGTCCAGCAGGAGCCGCAGGCCGGCATTGAGCCCGCCTTCCGTGTGGTTAGTGATCGTGACGGACAGAAACACGGCAGCCTGGCCCTGGAACGCGAAGCTCTCGGTCACAGTCACCCGCCTAGAGGTCCAGGTGAAGCGGGCGCCGCCGGGCAAGGACTCCACGCTTTCCCGAAACTCGGTGTTGTCGCCGAGCTTATAGACCCGGTTGTCCAGCAGCAGCGCAAGAGCGGAGGTGCGCGGGTCCTGGTCCACGAACAAGGCGGCCCCGTCGAGGTATAGGGAGAAGCGCCCGATGCCCTGGTGCAGGACCAGCTTGAGCCGGTCCTGACTGACCTCCAGGGACCAGGCCTGCAGCAGGGCAGCGCCGAGCAGCAAGGCCACCAGCGCGCTTCTGCGTACCGGCATCAATCCTTCCCTTCAACCTTCTCGTAGCGCAGCAGGAGGGATTCCTTCAGCGCCAGAGCCTCCGCCTTGAGCGCGAGCGCCTTTTCCAGATCGGCCAATTCCCCCGCCTTGACCCCCGCATCGCCGGCAGCCTGCGACTCCAGCAGCTGGAGCCTGCCGCGCAGGGCTGCGTTTTCGGCCCTCAACTCTTCAAGGGCCTTCGGCTCGCCGGCCTGCTGCTTTTGTTCCGACGCGCCGGCGCTCAAGCGGCGCTGGTAGGCGGCCAGGGCCTGCTCGTAAGCCTTCTCCCTGCGTTGGAACTCTTCCACCGTGCGGAGGAACTCCTCGTGGCTCCACTTCAAGAGCCGCAGCAGCTCCTCCTCGCGCTTCTTGAACTCAACCAGGGAGAGCCGGTAGCGGGCCGCCT
>CAZMWZ010000048.1:7577-15743 GCA_964570045.1 uncultured Spirochaetaceae bacterium | reverse complement strand
TCAGGAACTGTGAAAGCTCCCTGCGGTAGTCGCCGCTCTTGGGGACCTTGACCACCAGGGTGCCGCCCCGGCCGAAGGCCTCCAGCACGAAGCCTAGGGAGCGGACCGCGGCGGGCAGGTCCTCGGGGACGTTCTCCAAGTCGACGTGGATTTCCCGGTCCTTGGACAGGCCGGCCAGCAGGCTGCCCATCTGGTCTTCCGCCAACAGGCGGCCGCGGAAGATGATGGCCACCCGGTGGCAGATCTTCTCCACCTCCGAGAGGATGTGCGAGGAAATGAAGATGGTGCGACCCTCGCGGTTCTCCTCCAGGATCAGGTCGCGGGTCTGCTTGACCCCGAAGGGGTCCAGCCCCGAGATGGGCTCGTCTAGGAACAGGATGTCCGGGTCGGGAAGCAAGGCCCGGATAATGGATAGCTTCTGCATCATCCCGTGGGAGAACTCGGCCATGCGCTTGCGGCGCACGGAGGTGAGGCCCACCTTCTCCAGGAGGCTGCCGATGCGCTCCCGCGGGGAGGGCACCTGGAACAACTCGGCGAACATGGACAGGTATTCCTCGGCGGTCATCCAGCTCCACATCCCGAGGGGCTGCTTCTCCGGGACCACGCCGATGCGCTTCCTTAAATCCAGGCGCCCGGGGCGGTACTCCTCGCCGAACAGGCGGATCGAGCCGGCGGTGGGCTTGAGGATGCCCAGCAGCATCATGATCGTGGAGGTTTTGCCCGCCCCGTTGGGCCCCAAAAAGCCGTAGATCTGCCCGGCGGGGATGTTCAGGCTCACGCCGTCCACCGCCGTTAACTTCCCGTAGCGCTTGGTCAGCCCGCTGGTCTGGATCATTCGGCGGCTCCCTTCACGTTCCAGGAGGTGAATACGATCGCCCGCAGCTTGCCCTGCTCCTCGTAGGGACGCAGGTATTCCTGCACCGCGTCGGGCTTCAGGCTCCAGGTCTTTTCCATTATCGCTTCCAGCTCCTCCTTGGGCATGGCCGGCGGGCGGGGCAGCACGACCAGGTAGTCGGCCACCCGGTACGGGGCCTTGCTGGGCTTGAGCTTGGCGCCCGGGATGACCGCGCTGTAGCGGAAAACGGTTTCCGGGTAGGGGTCGAATTTCCAGTCGATCCGGCCGCGGAAAAGCTCTTCACCGCGCACCGAGCCCTCCTCGGTCTCCTCCTGCACGGGCAGGCCGTTCTTCAGCTGCACCGTGACCCGGGCCCCGAGCCACAGGTCTAGGCAGGGGTGGTTTACCACCGCGGGGCCCGCGTTGCTCACCGGCCGGATCTCCACCTGGATGTCGCTGCCGGCGAGGTCCTCGAACATGATGAAGCTCTTGAGCTCGGGGATCTCCAGGCCCACCAGGTCGATGGGCTGCTCCAGGCGGTTGGCCCCGCGTTTCAGGGTGAGCGGGAGGGAGACGGCCTGGTAGTACGGGGCGCTCAGCTCCAGGGTGGCCTGCCCGGGCTTCAGGAGCGTGAAGCGCTGCGCCGCGGGCCCCTGGTCGGACTGGAAGTGGCTGCGGATGACCCGCCCCTGGAGGCGGAAGGAGGCGTCATACACCCAATGCCTGCTGACCGCGTCGCGCACCTGGAACTCCAGGGTGGTGTCCACCGGGTTCATGGCGAGGTAGACGGTGAGGGCCACGGCGGCCAGGACGGCCACGACGGCGAGCGGGACCAGAGCCTGCTTCCACTTCATGGTCGCCATAATCGCTGATCCTGAAGGGTTGTGCAAGAGGCCCGGCGACTTGAGGCGGCGGTTCTTGTTGACAGGCCGGGAAGCCGCCGGTATTCTTGGGTCGCATGAAATTTCGCATGGGCGTGGATATCGGCGGCACCTTCACCGACGGCGTGGTCATCGACGACGCCGGCGTGATCCACCCCTTCAAGGAGCTGTCCACTCCCCAGGACCCGTCCGTCGGCCTGTACCACGTGATCCGCAAGGCGGCCGCGCACTTCGGCCGCAATTTGGAAGACTTCCTGGGCGAGCTGGACTTCTTCGCCCACGGCACCACGGTGGCCACCAACACCATGCTCACCGGCACGGGGGCCGTGACCGGGTTGATCCTGACGGCCGGCTTCCGCGACACCCTGGAAATGCGCAGGGCCCACAAGGAAAACATCTGGGACCTTTACCTGCCGGTGCCGCCCCCGCTGGTGCCGCGCTGGCTGCGCCGCGGGGTCAGCGAACGCGTGGATTACAAGGGCGAGGTACTCCTAGAGTTGGCCGAAGAGGAGGTCCGCGAAGCCTGCGCGCTGTTTCGCGCCGAAGGAGTGCAGGCCGTGGCCGTGTGCACCCTGTTCTCGTTCCTGAACGACGCCCACGAGCGGCGCATCCGCCAGATCGTGGAGCAGGAGCTGCCCGGCGTCTTTGTGTCGATCTCCTCAGAGGTCCTTCCCCAGATCCGCGAGTACGAGCGCCTGTCCACCACCGTGGCCAACGCCTACGTGGGCCCTAAGCTCACCGTGTACCTCTCCAACCTCGAGCGGAAGCTGAAGGGCGACGGTTTGCGCAGGGCTTTCTACATCACCGCCTCCAACGGCGGGGTGATGACCGCGGAAACGGCCATCCGCCACGCCTCGGCCACACTGCTGTCCGGGCCGGCCGCCGGGGCCGTCGGGGCGGTGTTCTTCGCCAGCCTGCTGGAACAGAAGAACCTGATCCTCATGGACATGGGCGGCACCTCCTGCGACGTGACCCTAGTGAGCCAGGGGCGGGTGACCCTGAGTACCGAGGGGCAGATCGCCGGCTACCGCGTGGCCAAGCCCATGATCGACATCCACACCATCGGCGCCGGCGGCGGCTCCATCGCCTGGATCGATGGGGGCGGCATGCTGAAGGTCGGGCCGGCCTCGGCGGGCTCGGACCCCGGCCCCGCGTGCTACGAGCTGGGTGGGGAGAAGCCCACGGTCACCGACGCCAACCTCCTGCTGGGCTACCTGAACAAGGACTACTTCCTGGGCGGGGAGATGAGGGTGAGCGAGGAGAAGGCCCGCGCGGCGATGGCGCAGCACATCGCCGCACCCTTGGACCTGAGCGGGGTGGAGGCCGCGGCGGGGGTGTTCCGCATCATCAACCAGAGCATGGCCGACGCCGCCAAGGTGGTCTCGGTGCAGCGCGGGCACGACCCCCGGGAGTACGCCCTGATCAGCGCGGGGGGGGCCTGCTCCCTGCACGCCTGCAGGATCGCCGAGGAGGTCGGCTGCCGCACGGTGATCGTACCCAAGGCCGCCTCGGTGTTCTGCGCCCTGGGCATGCTGGAGTCGGACATCCGCCTGGACCACGTGCGCACCTTCAACGCCCCGGTCCCCGGCGTCGATCTAGCGCAGCTCAACGAGGTGATCCGCCAGGTGGAGGCGCGGGCCCTGGCCGAGCTATTACCAGAGGGCGTGCAGCGCGGGCGGGCCAGGCTGCTGCGCCGGCTGGACGTGCGCTACGTGGGACAGCACCACGAGGTCACCATCGACATCCCCCACGGGCAGGCCCTCGCAGAAGGCCACCTGCCGGGCATCGCGGAGTCCTTCCACCGCGCCCACGAGCGGCTGTACACCTACTCCACCCCGGAAACCCCCCTGGAGATCATGAACCTGAGGGTCACGGCCGTGGGCGCGGTGGACAAGGCCGGGCTGACGCGCAAAGGCCTGTCCGGCCGGGACGCGGGCAAGGCGCGCAAGGGGGAGCGGAAGGCCTGGTTCGAGGAGCGCTCCGGCTTCCAGAGCGTGCCGGTGTACGACCGGGACCGCCTGGCCCCGGGAAACCGCCTGCAGGGGCCGGCGATCGTGGAGGAGCGGATCACCACGGTGGTCGTGCACCCGGGCTGGTCCCTGCGGGTGGACGAGTACGAGAACCTGGTCCTGGAGGCGGGGCGGTGATACGCCAGGAGTTCGAGGGCGCGCGCGACCCCATCACGCTGTCGGTGATCTACAACCGCCTGCTCGCGATCAACCAGGAGATGGGCATCACCATGATCAACACCTCCATCTCGCCCATCTTCGCGGAGGTGCACGACTTCTCCTGCGCCATCTGCGACTGGGAAAACCGCATCGTGGCCCAGATCGACGGGGTGCCCTCGCACACCGCCTCGGCCATGGAGGCGGTCAAGGCCGTGAGCCGCGAGTTCGGGGACGACATCCACCCCGGCGACGTGTTCGTGCTGAACGACCCCTACCTGGGGGGCACCCACCTGCCGGACGTGACGATCATGAAGCCCATCTTCCTTGAAGGGGCGCTGCAGTTCATCGGCATCAACCGGGCGCACCACGGGGACGTGGGCGGCCTGGAGCCGGGCTCCTACGCTCCCGGGGCGCGGGAGCTGTTCCACGAGGGCATCCGCATCCCGCCTCTGCGCATCTACCGGGACGAGCGACCGATCATGGACGTGGTCAACATGATCCGCATCAACACGCGCCTGCCCGACGCCCTGTGGGTGGACATGAAGGCCCAGGTGGCCTCCTGCCGCGTAGCCGAGAAGCGGATACTGGAAATGCTGGGCAAGTACGGGGTGCGCAAGACCCGGGAAACCATCGAGGACATCCACCGCTACGCGGAGCGGCGCATGCGCCTGGAAATCGGGAAGCTGCGCGACGGGACCTACGAGGGGGAGAGCTCCCTTGACTCCGACGGCTTCACCGACACCCCGATCCGGATCCAGGTCGCGATCACCATCAAGGGTGAAGAGGCCTGGGTGGACTTCGCCGGCTCCGACCCCCAGGTGACCGGCTTCGTCAACTCGCCGCTGGCCAACACGGCCACCTGCGTGTACGTGGCCTTCCTCACAACCGTGACCACCCCGGACATCCCGCACAACGAGGGGGTGTACCGGCCCATCCACATCAGCGCCCCCGAGGGCAGCGTGGTCAACCCGCGCTTCCCGGCGCCGGTGGCCTCCTGTACCCTGGACACGGCCTGCGCGATCCTGGAGGCCTGCTGGCTGGCCCTGTCCCGGGTGCTGCCCGAACGGGTACCGGCCGGCTGGAACCGCTGGAACGGCCCGACCATCACCGGGATCGACCCCCGGAAAAACAGCTTCTACGTGATGTTCGGCTTCAACGGCTTCGGCGGGGCGGGGGGGATGCCCGGGATGGACGGCCGGCACTACATCGGGGACGGCATCGACCTGGGCGGCCTCATCGCCCCGAACATCGAGACCAACGAGAGCGACTACCCGCACGTGACCGAGTTCAACGAGTTCACGACGGACTCCTGCGGCGCCGGGAAGTTCCGGGGGGGCTGCGGGGCCCGGTACCGGATCCGGATGTACGACGAGGCGCCCAACCTGGTGATGTTCGGGGACGGCAAGGTGCACCCGCCGTACGGCCTGTTCGGGGGAAAGCCCGGTTCCTGCAACCTGGCCTTCATCAACGAGGGGAAGGACGGGCAGCGCGAGCTCAAGGCCAAGGAGGCCTTGCAGCTGAAGGCAGGGGACACCTACTCCAGCTACCCTTCCGGGGGCGGCGGCTGGGGCGACCCCCTGGAGCGGGACCCGGAAGCGGTGCGCGCGGACGCCCGGGGCCAGATCATCTCGCTCTCCAGCGCCCGCGACCTGTACGGGGTGGTGCTGGAGGGCGAAGATCTCACCGTGAATCTCGAGCAGACGGCCGCCTTGCGGGCGAGCCGGCGTGGAGGCTAGCATGAAGCGCATCCGAAAGATCGCGGTCCTGGGGGCCGGCAGCGGCGGACTGATGTGCGCCGCCGACATGGGGGCCCAGGGCTACGAGGTGGCCCTGTTCTCGCGGGAGGAGGACAAGCTCACCGAGGTGCGCGCCAAGGGCGGCGTCGACGTGCTGGACATCCACTCCCGGCCCACCGGGTTGTCCGGCAAGGTGGCCCTGGCCACCTCCGACATGGGCGCGGCGCTGAAAGACGCTCAGGTCGTGCTCAACCCGGTGCCGTACTTCGTGTGCGAGGAATACGCCCGCCTGGCCGCGCCATATCTAGAAATGGAGGCGGTCGTCCTGTACCTGGGCAAGGGCGGTGCCTCCCTGACCTGGGCCAAGGTGCTGCGCGACCTGGGGATCGAGCGCAAGGTGTACCTGGCCGACTGCAACACCCTGCCCTACGGGGTGTCGAAGAAGGGCGGTGCCCAGGTGCGCTTGGAGAACCGCACCCAGAACCTGATCGTGGCCACCTTCCCGGGACAGGACATCGCCCTGGCGGCCGAGGTGGCGGAAACCCTCTTCCCCAAAAAGAACGGCTACACCATCCGCCGCGGGCAGAACGCCATCGACTCGATCCTGGTGGACTACAACGCCATCACCCACACCCCGCCCATGATCTGCAACGCGGCCCGCATCGAGAGCGGCGACCGCTCCTTCTTCCTGTTCGGCAAGAAGGAGAACACCCCGGCGGTGGTGCGTCTCATCGAGCGGATCGACCGGGAGCGCATGGCCATCGGCGAGACGCTGGGGTTGAAGCAGTACCCGCTGGAAGAGGAGATCCTCATGGTGAAGTGGAACCCGCACGGCGAGGACCGGGTGCTGCCGCTGTACGAGGCCATCCACACCCCCTTCCTGGAGGTCTGCGAGGGTCCGTTCAAGCTGGACACCCGGCACCTGACCGAGGACATCCCCTATGGCCTGGTGACCTTCTCCTCGCTGGGCAGGATGCTGGGCGTGCCGACCCCCGTCACCGACGCGGTGATCACCCTGGCCGAGGGCCTGCTGGACCGCGACTTCCGCTGCATCGGGCGCACCGTGGAGTCCATGGGCATCAACCCCAAGTGGTCGCTCGCCCAGCTCAAGCGCTATCTGGACAGCGGCTCGGCGGCCGCGAAAAGGAGTTGAACATGGCTGATTTGAATGGCAGGGACCTGAAGGGCATCGCGGATTTCACCCGCGAGGAGATCGAGACGACCCTGGAGGTGTCGAAGCTGCTCAAACAGGAGCTGAAGATCGGCCGGGCGCACCGCCTGCTGGAGGGCAAGAGCCTGGGCGGGATCTTCGAGACCCCCTCCACCCGCACTTCGATCTCCTTCGAGACCGCGATGACGCAGCTGGGCGGCCACATGCTTTGGCTGGACGAGCACCGCCTGTGGGTCGGGGCCGCCGAGGAGGAGGACTGGCCGGACACGATCAGGACCATCGACCGCTACCTGGACGGGATCGCCTACCGCGCTATCCGGCGCGAGCGGCTGGAAAGCGCCGCCCAGTACGCCGCCATCCCGCTCGTCAACGCCTCCTGCCCCGTGGAGCACCCCTGTCAGGCCTTCGCCGACGCGATGACCATGATCGAGAAGAAGGGGCCGGTGCAGAAAGCCAAGGTGGCCTTCTGCTGGGGCTGGAGAACCGCCAACCCGCCGGCCGGCCTCACCAACTCCACCATGCTCATGGCCGGCAAGCTGGGCTTCGAGCTGGTAATCGCCTGCCCGCCCGGGTTCGAGCCGGACCTGTCGATCATGGCCGCGGCGGAAAAAGAAGCGGCGGTATCCGGCGGCTCGGTCAAGATCGTGCACTCCTACGAGGAGGCGGTGAAGGGGGCGGACTTCATCAACGTCTACTCCTGGGTGTCCCCGGAGGTGTTCGCCAAGGGACTGGAGACCCACTTCAAGGGTGACCCGGAGTTCCAGGCGGCCAAGGCCAAGCTGAAGAACGAATGGTGCGTCACGAAGAAGGTCGTCGGGATGGCCAAGAAGGACGCGCTGGTCATGCACTGCATGCCCATCTCGCGCAACACCGAGGTCTGCGACGAGGTGCTGGGCTCCCCGGCCTCGATCATCTTCGACGAGGCGGAGAACCGCCTGCACACCGAGAAGGCCATCCTGGCCCTGACCATGGGGGGGTACCGGTGACGGGTTTCGCCATCGATGCCGAGAAATGCACCGAGTGCGAGCGCTGCATGAGCGCCTGCGCGCTCGTGAAAACCGGCATCGTGCGCCTGGCGGCCTCCCGCATCAGCATCCAGCGGCGCTGGCCGGAGGTGCCGGGCATCCACGTTTGCCGCTTCGACGACTGCGCGGGGCAGCCCTGCATCGCCTCCTGCCCGCAGGAGGCCATCGCCAACCGGGAGGGGTACGTGCTGATCGACCGGGAGGCCTGCACGGGCTGCGAGGCCTGCGTGGAGGCCTGCCCGTATCAGGCCATCCGGATGGACGCGGAGGAGCGGGCCTTCAAGTGCGACTTCTGCTCGGGCCGACCCGCCTGCGTGCCGGAGTGCGCGACCTTCGCGCTGCGGGCGGAG
>CAZMWZ010000048.1:0-7477 GCA_964570045.1 uncultured Spirochaetaceae bacterium | reverse complement strand
GGAGGCCGGCGCGGGCGCATGACCGGCAGCATGTGGGACACGCTGCTGCGCATCGACTTGTCGGGCCGCAAGGCGCAGGCCTGGCCGGTCCCGGCGGACCTGCGCGCCTACCTGGGCGGCATGGGCACCGGGGTGAAGCTCCTGGCCGATGAGGTGCCGCCGCGCACCGACCCCCTGTCCCCCGCCAACAAGCTGATCCTGACCGTGGGCCCCCTGACCGGGACCATGGCCCCCATGCAGCCGCAGAGCTGCATCGTGACCAAGAGCCCGCTCACCGACGGCATCCTGAACTGCTACGCCGGGGGCTTCCTGGGCGCGGAGCTGAAGTTCGCCGGGCTGGACGGCATCGTGCTGGAAGGCCGCTCGCCCGACTGGCTGCTCCTGCTCGTGGAGGACGGCAGGGTGAGCTTCCACGACGCCTCCCCGGTGCTGGGCAAGGGCACGGCCGAGACCGAGGCCTGGATGAAGAGCCGCTTCGGCCCGGAGGTGCGCACCCTGTCCATCGGCCCGGCCGGCGAGAGGGGCGTGGCCTTCGCCGGGGTTTTCAGCGAGACGCGCACCTTCGGCCGCGGCGGGGCCGGGGCGGTGCTGGGCTCCAAGCGCGTGAAGGGCCTGGCCGTGCGCGGCACGCGCGGGGTCGGCGTGGCGCAGCCGGGGCAGTTCGCCCGCCTGGTCGCCGAGAACCTGGAGCAGCTGAAGGCGGCCTGCGCCGAGGAGTACAACCTGGTCGGCATGTTCTCGCGAGTGGGCACCGGCGCCGGCATGGGCCTGGTGAACGGCCGCGGCGGCCTGGCCACGCGCAACCACGCCTTCGGGCAGTTCGAAAAGGCCGCCGAAATCGACGGCTACGCCTACGCTAAGAAGTTCTATACCCGGGCCGTGGCCTGCTACGGCTGCCCGGTGCACTGCGGCATGCTGCACAAGTTCCGCAAGGCCGACGGCTCCGAGAGCTGGCTGCGCGGGCCGGAGTACGAGACCATGTACTCCCTGGGCTCGGAGGTCTGCAACGGGGACCCGGTCACCTTGGCGGAGGCCAACCAGCTGTGCGAGGAGTACGGCCTGGACACCCTCACCGCCGGGGTCACGGTGGCCTGGGCCCTGGAGATGGGAGAGCGGGGGGTCGTGCGCGAACCGGGGCTCGCCTTGCGCTTCGGCAACCGCGAGGCGATCCTGGGCCTGCTGGAGCGTATCGGCCGGCGGGAAGGCATCGGGGACGTGCTGGCCCGCGGGCCCCGGCGCGCGGCCGAGGAGCTGGGCGGCCTGGGCGCGGCCATGCAGATCAAGAACTCCGGGTTCGCCGCCTGGATGCCCAGGCGCATGAAGGGCACGGCCCTGGCCTTCGCCACCTCCAACCGCGGCGCCTGCCACAAGCGGGCCCCCATCGGGGCGGAGATCACCGGGCAGATCGATATGAACGCCTACGAAGGCAAGGCCGCCCTAGTGAAGGGCATTCAGGACAGGGTGAACGCCATCTTCACCCTGGTGAGCTGCCGCTTCCACGAGTTCGTGACCCCCGCGGAGCTGTACCCGCGCTTCGTGCAGGCGGCTACGGGCATTGCCTTGAGCCTGGCGGAGTTCGAGCAGTTGGGCGAGCGCATCTGGAACCTGGAAAAGCTGTACAACCTGGGCGCGGGTCACACCCGGGCGGAGGACAGCCTGCCGGAGCGCTGCTTCGAGCCGATCAAGGGCCCGGCCTCCGAGGGCGCGGTGATCGAGCGCGCGAAGTTCGAGGCCATGCTGGACGAGTACTATGCGGCGCGCGGCTGGGATCGCGACGGCGTGCCCACCGCGGGCAAGCTGCGTGAATTGGGCCTGGAGCGCTACGCGTCACTCGGGCGGCCGGCGCCGGGCCCCCGGCCATGAAGGTCGTCTTCGAGCTGCTCGCGCTGTTCCGGCAGAAGGCCGGGACGGGCCGGCTCGAGCTGGAGTTGCCCGCGGCGCCCACGGTCCTGGCGGCCCTGCGGGCGGCGGAGGGCGCGCTCGGCGGGCAGGCGCTGCTGCAAGGCGAGCGGCTGCGCGAGGGGGTGCTGGTGTTCCTCAAAGAGCCTCGGGGAGCCACGCGCCGGGTGTTCCGGCCCGCCGAGGAGCGGGTCGAAAGCGGGCAGGCCGTGGTCCTGTCCACGGCCATGGCGGGCGGCTGAGGGTCCGGAGGGATGGAGTATCTGATCGCCCGGACCGTCAACGAGGCCCTCGGCATGACGAGCGGGGGCCGGCCCGCCCGCTACGTGGCCGGGGGCACCGACCTGGCTGTGCAGCTGGCCGGCGGCTCCGCCCTGCCCGAAGCCCTGGTGGACGTGAGCGGCATCCCGCAGCTCCTGCGCCTGGAGCGCGGGCCCGGCGGCCTGGTCGTCGGCGCCTCGGTCACCATCGAGCGCCTGGCCGCCGTGGACGGGCTGCCCGCCTGCCTGGTCCAGGGCGCCCGGTCCATCGGCTCCCCCCAGGTCCGGGCTCTTGCCACCCTCGGCGGCAACCTCTGCAACGCCTCCCCCTGCGGGGATTGCCTGGCGCCGGTCGTGGTGCTGGGGGGCCGGCTGGTGCTGGCCTCGCCCGCGGGCCGGCGCGAGGTCCCGGCCGAGGAGTTCTTCACCGGGCCCAAGGCCACGGTGCTGCGGGCGGGGGAGCTGCTCGTAGAGGTCCTGTTCGGGGCGGAGGCCCTGGAAGGCCGCTCGGCCTTCCGCATGATCGGGCAGCGCAACGCTCAGGCCATTTCGCAGGTCAACGTGGCGGTGTGGGTACGGATCGAGTCGGGAAAGGTGGCGGAGGTCCGGGCGGCGGCCGGCTCGGTGGCGCCCACGCCGATTCGGTTACAGGGCGCCGAGCGGGTCGTGCGCGGACGGCCCTGGAGCGCCGGGCTGGGGCGGCAGGCGGGCGAGGCGGCGGCGGCGGAGGTCCGCCCGATCGATGATGTGCGCGCCCCGGCCGACTACCGCCGCCGCCTCGCCGCCGCCCTGCTCCGCGAGGCCCTGGCCGAGGCCTGCGAGGGGAGGCTCTGATGCTGCTGGAGTTCACCTGCAATGGCAGGCCGGTCCGCGTGGAGGCCGACGGCGCCCTGCGCGCCCTGGACCTGCTCCGCGACGCTCTGGGCCTGACCGGCACCAAGGAAGGGTGCGGACGGGGGGAGTGCGGGGCCTGCACCATCCTGGTGGACGGGCGGCCGGTGAACGCCTGCCTGCTGTACGCCGCCAAACTTGCGGGCCGCACCGTGCTCACCATCGAAGGCCTGGCGCGGGGGGACGCCCTGCACCCCTTGCAGGAGGCCTTCCTGGAGGAGGGGGCGGTGCAGTGCGGCTACTGCACCCCCGGCCTGCTCCTGAGCGCCAAGGCCCTGTTGGACTGCATCCCCAATCCCACCGTGCCCGAGGTCGAGGAAGCCCTGAGCGGGAACCTGTGCCGCTGCACGGGTTACGCCAAGATCGTGAAAGCGGTCCAGCGCGCGGCCCAAGCCCTGGGCCCCGGGGGCGCGCGGTGAGCGCCGAGAAGCTCCACGTCGTCGGCCGGCGGGTGCGCAAGGTCGACGGCCTGGAGCTGGTCACGGGCCGGGCCCGGTTCACCGCTGACCTCAAGTTCCCCGGGATGCTGTACGGGTGCGCCCGCCGCGCCGGGGTGCCGGCCGGACGCTTCCGGCGCGTCGATACGGCCGCCGCCCTGGCGCTGCCCGGCGTGGCGGCGGTGCTCACGGCCGCGGACATCCCCGGGCCCAACCTCATCGGCATCCTGCCCCCGTTCGACCAGCCGCTCCTGGCCGTCGAGGAGGTCCGCTACGAGGGGGAGTCCATCGCCCTGGCGGTGGGTTCCAGCCGCGAGGCGGCCCGCCGGGGCGCCGCGGCGGTACGGGTGGACATCGAGCCTCTTCTGCCCATCCTCACGGTCGACCAGGCCCTGGCGCCGGACGCCCGCAGGATTCACCCCGGCGGAAACGTCACGTACAGCAAGAAGCTCACCAAGGGGGACGTGCAGAGGGGTTTCGCCGAGGCCGAGGTAGTGGTCGAGAACACCTACGAGACCTCCTTCCAGGAGCACGCTTATCTGGAGCCCGAGGCGGTGGCGGCGGTGCCGGGCGGCGACGGCCGGGTCACCGTGTACGCCTCCTGCCAGTCCCCGTTCCACCTGCGCGGACACATCGCCGCCAACCTGGGCCTGCCGGCCGCGCGCGTGCGGGTGGTGCAGGCCTACACCGGCGGCTCCTTCGGCGGCAAGGACGACGTGGCCACGGAGATCGGGGCGCTGGCGGCCATCGCGGCCGTGCGCCTCGGGGTCCCGGTGATGATCGTGCACGATCGGGAGGAATCGATCATCGGCTCCAACCTGCGGCACGCGGCGCGCATCTGGTACAGGACCGGGGCCAGGAGGGACGGCACCCTGGTGGCCCGCGAGGTGAAGGTGCTGCTGGACGGCGGCGCCTACGCCTCGGAGAGCCCCTTCGTGACCATGAAGGCCCTGATCCACGCCGCGGGGCCGTACCGCGTGCCGCACGTGCGCGTGGAGGCGACCGCGGTCTACACCAACAAGACCTACTGCGGGGCCTTCCGCGGCTTCGGCGTCCCGCAGGTGACCTTCGCCTCCGAGAGCCAGATGGACGAGCTGGCCGCGGCCTTGAAGCTGGATCCCCTGGAGCTGCGCCGCCGCAACGCCCTGCGCGCCGGCGACCCCACGGCCACGGGGCAGGTGTTCGGCCAGTCGGTGGGCATCGGGCAGACCATCGAGGCGGTCGCGGCGCGCGCCCAGAAGCCGGCCCGGCAGGCCGGGAAGGAGAGCCGCTGGCTGTACGGCCGCGGGGTGGCCTGCCTGCTGCAGGGCATCTCCAACGGCGCGGAGGGCATCGACGTGGTCGGCGCCTCGGTCCAGGTGGCGCAGGACGGCAGCGCCCTGGTCGGGGTGGGGCTCACGGACATGGGCCAGGGCTCCCGCACCGTCTACGCCCAGGTCGCCGCGGAAGTCCTGGGCATCCCGATCGACAGGATCACCGTGCGGCAGGTGGACACCGACGCGGTGCACGACTCCGGCCCGACCGTGGCCTCCCGCTCCACCACCGTGGGCGGCACGGCCGTGCTGAAGGCGGCGCGGGAGGTGGCCGGGTCCCTGCTGTCCATGGCGGCCCTGATGTTCAAGTGCCCGGCCGACGGGGTGCGCCTGGCGGAGGGGCATGCGGTATTGGCCGCCGATCCCAAGGCGCGCATCCCGCTCGCCGAGGTGGCCACCGCCGCCTACTGGACGGGCTTCCCCCTGATGCACCTGGCTTTCTCCAGGGCTCCCGATGCCAAGTACGACCACGAGACCCACCAGGGGGACATCTACATCGCCTACAACTTCGGCACGCATCTCATGGACGTGCGCGTAGACCGCTGGACCGGCAGGGTCGAGGTGCTGCGCCACCTGGCCGCCCACGACGTGGGGCGGGTGGTCAACCCCCTGGGAGTGGAGGGGCAGGTGGAGGGCGGGTCCCTGATCGGCTTCGGCCTGGCCCACCTGGAAAAAATCGACACCGAAGGCGGCCACATCCGCAACGCCAACTTCGCCGACTACGCCGTGCCCTCGATCCTCGACCGGCTGCCTACCGAGACCCTCGCCGTGGAGGACCCCAGCCCGGCGGGACCTTTCGGGGCCAAGGGAGTGGGGGAGCCGCCCGTGTCCGGGGCCGCTGCTGCTTTCGCCAACGCCGTAGCCGACGCCACGGGCGTGCGCTTCACCCGGTTGCCCATCACCCGCGCGGACATCGCCGCCGCGCTGGCCAAGGAGGTCTGAACGTGGATGCGGAACTGCTGATCGCGGGCGGCCTGGTGCTCACCTGCGAGCCCGACGTCCTGCGGGGCCGGGTCATCGCCGGCGGGGCGGTGGCCGTGCGGGGGAACTCTATTATTGCGATCGGGGACAGCACGGCCCTGGAAGCCAAATACCCCGGCGCGGAGCGGATCGACGCCACCGGCCGGATCGTGATGCCCGGCTTCATCATCACCCACACGCACATGCCCTACGTGCTGGGGCACAACATGCCCGTGGATTTCAGCCAATTGAAATCCTTCTGGGACATGCTGCAGAAGATGGGCTGGGAGTGGCTGGAGGACATCACGACCCGGGAGGGCATCTACGCGGCCACGCGCTACGCCGCGGCCAGGATGCTGAAAGCGGGGACCACCACCGTCTGCGAGCTGGTGGAGGGGCCCAACTGCCTGCCCGGAGCCCTGGAGCAGAGCGCCCGGGCCATCGAGGAGGTGGGCCTGCGCGCCCAGGTGGGCTTCGAGGTCACGGAGCGCGTGCCCGGCGTGAGCATTCTGGAGCGCCTGGACCGCGGCATGGCCGAAAAGGCCTTCCGGGAGAACCTGGACTTCCTGGCCCGCTACCCGGCCGGGAGTGAGGGGCGCATCCAGGGACGCCTGGGGGTGCACACCGCGTTCACCAACTCGTTGGAAACCCTGCGTGAGGCGCGAAGGATCGCCGACCAGCACCGGTGCGGCATCCAGATCCACGTGGCCGAGATCCCGCGGGCCTTCCTGGTGGAGAAGTACGGCAAGTCCGCGCCCCAGGTACTGGAAGAAACGGGGCTGTTGGGCCCGGACGTGGTGGCCGCCCACTGCGTCGACCTCACCGACGAGGATCTGGACATCCTGGCGCGCCACCGCGTGAACGTGGCCCACACCCCCATGACCAACTCCCTGGGCGGCAACGGCGTGGCCCGCGTCCCCGAGATGCTGGAGCGGGGGATAAACGTCACCCTGGGGCACGACTGCTTCTTCACCCTGGACACCTCGGAGTACATCCGCTACGCCTCCCTGGTGCACAAGGCGCACCGGGCCAACCCGGCGCTGCTGCCCCCCTTCCAGGCCCTGGACCTGGCGCTGGGCAACGCCGCCCGGGCCCTGGGCTGGGGCGAGCGCATCGGCAGCCTGGCGCCCGGCAAGCGGGCGGACATCCTGGTCCTGCGCCCCGACTCCCCGAGCCCGGTCACGCCCGCCTCGGTGCTCGGCTGGTTTCTCATGACCTTCCGCGGTTGGGACGTGGAGAGCGTGCTGGTGGACGGCCGGGTGGTGGTGGAGGAGGGGGTCATGACCACCGTGAACGAGGAGGAGGTGCGCCTCGCGCGCACCATCGAGATCACCGCCCGCGGATACCGCCGGCGCGTCCTCCAGAACGACTACGCCATCGCCAAGGCGGTGGAGGTGCTCGAGCGCATGAGCCAGAGCGAGCTGGCCATGGACCGGGCCACCCCCGGCGTCTCCGGCACGGTCTCCACCCCCGACGAGGCCAACCGCGAGGAGCTCTTCCGGCGGCTGCAGGCCAATCTCGCCACCGTCCGGGCCATCCTGGAGCGCAACGCCGCCGACTGGAAGCACCTGGGCTCCGGCTCGCTGAGCTCCGCCGAGCGCTTCCGGCTGCGCGGCGAGCTCCTGGCCCGCCGGCGCCGGGCCGCCCGGCTGCTCGAGGAGGTGGGGCTCCGCTCCAAGAAGCTCCTGCCGGTGATGGAGGGGCTCCGGCGCCTGTG
>CAZMWZ010000047.1:0-15774 GCA_964570045.1 uncultured Spirochaetaceae bacterium | reverse complement strand
CCCGGGGCACCAGCGTGGATGCCGCGGACCTGTTCTTCAACCTGCCGGCGCGGAAGCGCTTCATGAAAGCCCCGGCGGCGGAGTCCCAGGGCTGCCGCCAGGCCTTCCTGGAAAAAGCCCTGCCGCACCCTCAGGTGTCCTTCCGCCTGTTCAGCGACGGGGCGCTGCGGCTGTTCCTGCCGGCCCAGGGACCGCGGGAGCGGGTGGCCGCCGCCATGGCCGTCGATCTCCAGCACCTGCACCTGGCCGAGGCGCGCGCGCCCGGGGTGGAGGCCCGCATCGTGGCCGGCAGGCCGGAGCTGGCCCGCCGGGACCGCAAGCTGCTTCACCTGTACATCAACCGGCGGCGCATCGCGGATTTTTCGCTGCTGCAGGCCGTGGAGTACGCCTTCGGCGAGTACGTGCCGGGCGGGAGCCACCCGGTGGCCTTCGTGTTCCTGGAGGTGGACCCCGCGCTCGTGGACTTCAACATCCACCCGGCCAAAAAGGAGGCCCGCTTCCGCAACCTGGCGGAGCTGCGCCAGCTGATCATTGGGACCCTGCGCGGGCTGCTGGCGGATTTCGGCCTGCGAGCGGGCGCTGCGGGCAGGCAGGCCCTCGTGGCGGCATCTTCGCAGCGCACGGCATCATGGGATTGGACGCAAGCCGAGGGCCCTGTAGGCGCGCAGGCCGGCCCAGAGGCCGGGGTGCAACCTGGCAGGGATGCCGGCTTTCACGCCGGCCCAGAGGGCGGCGTGACATACCGCGGGCAGCTTTTCCGCCTCTTCCTGCTCGTCGAGCATGGAGACAGCCTGTTCATCGTGGACCAGCATGCCGCCCACGAGCGCCTCCTCTTCGAGGAGCTGAAGCGGCACAGGCTGGCCGCCCAGGAGCTGCTGCTGCCGGTCCGGCTGGAAGGGGTCGGGGAGGAGTTGATCCGGCGGCGCGCGGATTCCTGGGGCCGGCTGGGCATCCGGGTGGAACGCGGGGAGGACGGGGTCTATTCGGTGACGGCCCTACCGGAGGAGCTGCTCTGCGTGGAGGATGAGCTGGCCGCAGCGCTGGCCGAAGGGTCGGGCAGCCCCGAAGAGCTGGAACAGCGTGTCCTGAGTCTGGCGGCCTGCCGTACGGCGGTCAAGGACGGCGAGGAGCTGGACCCGCCTGCGGCCGCGGAGCTGGCGCGGCGGGCCCTGACGCTGGACAACGCGCGCTGCCCGCACGGCCGGCCCATCTGGATGGAGATCCGCCGCGGCGAGCTGCTGCGTGCCGTGGCCCGGCCGGTGGGCGATTAGGCCGGCAATAGCCGGGTTACACCCCGCTATTGCGGCGCGATTAGGCCGGCAGTAGCCGGGTTACACGCCGGCAGTAGCCGGGTGAGTCCCCTGCGACGCCGGCCTATAGCTTGGCCAGCAGGCTCTTCACCTCGTCCTTTTTCGGGTAGTTCGGGTTCTTGGCCAGCAAGTTCTCCAACAAGGCCCGCGCCCCCGCCTTGTCGCCCTTCTTGATCAGGATCAGGGCCAGCTGGTAGTAGGCGTCCCAGTAGGTGCCGGCAATCTTGATCAGCTCGGTGAAGGTGACCTGCGCCTCGTCCGCCTGGCCCAGCTCCTGGTAGGCCAGCCCCAGGTTGTAGCGCGTGGCCGTGGCGTCCAGCTTGAGGTTGATCGCCTTGCGGTAGTGGCGCACCGCGTCCTGGTACAGCCCCTTGTGGAGGTAGACGTTGCCCAGGTTGTTGTTCACTTCGAAGGAATCGGGAGCCAGCTTGACGGCCTGAGTCAGGTAGCCCAGGGCCTCGTCGTACAGCCCGCTGTCGTCGTAGATCCGGCCCAGGTTGATAAGGGGCGGGACGTACTTCGCGTCCAGCGCGGCCGCCTCACGGTAGCGCCGGATGGCGTCGTCGTTGCTGCCCAGCTTGTCGTAGGCTTCGCCCAGCGTGTACACGTAGGGGGCCGAGTCCGGCTGGCGCTCCACCGCTTTCTGGGCATACGGCATGGCCTCCTGGTATTTCTTGAGATTGATCTTGACCAGGGCCAGGTTGTAGTTGGTCACCGCGTTGGCGGGGTCCAGGCGCAGGGCGTTTTCCAGGTAGCGCTCCGCCTGGGCGTAATCCCCCCGGGCCGACAGGGCCGTGCCCAGGCCTCGCAGGAAGACGGGGTTGGAGGAGTCGTAGCTCACGGCCTGGCGGAAGGCCTCCACGGCCTTGGTGATCTCCCCCGTCTCGTTGTACAGGGTGCCCAGGGTGTAGTAGGCCTCCGCGTAGTCCTTCTTGACCCTGACTGCCTCGCTGAAGGCGCCGATGGCCTTGCCGGTTTCGCCCAACCGGATCAGGGTCTGCCCGCGGCGGAAGTGGGACTGGGGGAAGTCGGAGCGCAGGTGGATCGAAGAGTCGAAGGACTGCAGCCCGTCAGAGTATTTGCGCGCGTAATACTGGACCTTGCCCAGGGAGTACAGCAGGTAGTAGTCGTCGGGCTTGAGGCGAGAGGCCTCCTTGTACTCCTGGATGGCGTTGTCGTAGTTCTTGGCGTTATCGTAGATCTGGCCGAGGGTGGAGTGGGGCAGCCAGAGGCTGGGGTCCTTGCGCGCGGCACGGGTGGAGGACTCCACGGCGGCCTGCACGTTGGCCGGGTTTTCCGGGTTCTCGTCGAACCAGGCCTTGCCCGCGTAGGCGTGCGCCTGGGCGTTGTCCGGGTCCAGCTCCAGCACCTCCTGGAAAAGCCTGCGGGCTTCGGGGTACTCGCGGTTGTTCAGCTTCTGCACCCCCTGGGCCATCAGGGAGTTCACCTTCGCGAGGCGCTCCCGCTCCTTGGCGCTGGCGTCCTCGGGCACCTGCTTGGGCTGCACCACCACCGTGGTCTTCTCCTGCGGCGTTCTCTCCTTCAGCGAGCTGCCCAGCTGCTGCAGCCCCGCCTGCAGCTGCTCCTGCTGCTGCTTTAGGGCCGCCAGCTCCTGCTGCTTGGACTCCAGCTCGGCCGCCTTTTTGCGGCTTATGATCTCGTCCAGCAGCGCTTGCGCCTCCTGGTCCTTGGGGTCCTTCAGCAGCAGCTTGTCCAGCAGTTCCATGGCCCGCTCGAACTCCTGCCTCTCCATGTAGCCGCGGGCCAGCTCCAGCGTGTTGGCGCGCTCCTGGGTGGCCCTCTCCTGGACCGCCCGCGCCCGGCTGTTGACGGCGAACCAGGCTCCGCCGGCGATCAGGCCGAGGAGAACGACCACGAGGATGATGATCAGCACATGCCTTCGTTCCATGGGGGCCTTCTCTTTCCTGTTCTGGCTAGTCTTCGATGTCGACTTCCTCATACTGCTCCTGGATGTCCTCGCTGCCCGCCGACAGGTTGCGGGTGTCCTCGGAGGCGTTCTGCAGGGAGTTCAGGACCTCGTTCAACAGGGCCTTCTGGCGGGCCAGGTCCTCCTGCTTCAGACGCTCCTGCTCGCCGAGCACCCCGCCCAGCAGGGCGATGAGCTTCTCGATCGCCTCCCGCTGGGGGGTGGCGGGGGCCAGGCGCAGGTATTCGATGTAGTCTTCGCGGGCGCTGGCGTAGCTTTCCAGCTCCAGGCGGGCATTGGCCCGGTTCAGGTAGGCGTCCTGGAGGGTGCGGTTCACCTCCAGAGCGTTGCTGTACATCTGTTCGGCCATGGTGTACTCCTTCTGGCGGAACAGGTTGTTGCCCAGGTTGAAGTACAGCAGGTCCTTGACCCCCCTGGCCACGCTCAGGCCGCGGCGCATCACCTGGATGGACTTGTCGATGCTGGCCAGCTGCTCGTACACGATGCCCAGGTACAGGTACAGGCGCTCGTTGTCCGGGTTCTCGTAGAGGGCCTGCTCCAGCAGGGGCAGGGCTTCCTGGGGGCGGTTTTGCAGGAAGAGCTTCTCCCCGTCCTGCAGAGCGCTCAGGTTGAGGAGCAGTGCGGCTATGGTCGCGAGGATGGTCATCACCTTCTACCTGAAATATATCGTGCCCTATTTGACACTTCTATCGAAAAAAACTACTTTCATCTAATCGTCGGCAGAAATGAAGATCCTCTGCATCGCCGATCACATCGACCCATTGGTTTATAGTCCCGGCATCAGGACGCGGTTCAAGGACGTCGGCTTGGTGCTGAGTGCAGGGGATCTGCCGCTCAACTATTATGACTTCATCGTGTCCACGCTGAACAAGCCCCTGCTTTTCGTGTTCGGCAACCACAACCTCAAGGGCCTGGAGCACTTCCGCGGCTGCGCCGACGCGCTGGGATGGTTCTCGTCGGTCCGCCGGGAGATGGAGGCGCCGGCCACCGGGGCCGTCTACATCAACGATCGGGTGCGCCGGGAGAAGAGTGTCCTGGTGGCCGGGCTGGGCGGCAGCCGGTGGTACAACGGCGGGGAGAACCAATACACGGACCTGCAGGTCTACCTGCGCCTGGCCGCCCTGATCCCGTACCTGCTGGTCAACCGCCTGCGCTTCGGGCGCTACCTGGATGTGCTGCTCACCCATGCCCCGCCCCAGGGCGTGCACGACGGGCAGGACCCCTGCCACCGGGGTTTCAAGGCGCTGCTCTGGTTCATGCGGGCCTTCAAGCCGCGCTTCCTGGTGCACGGCCACATCCACCTGTATTCCGGCGACGCAGTGCGCGTCACCCGTTACCTGGCTACTACGGTCGTGAATGCCTACGACCACGCGCTCATCGAGGTCCCGGAGTGAGCAGGGCGTTTTTCGACGGCAGGGCCAAAGAGGACTTCAACCGGGCCCGCCTGCGGGCGGTGTTCGGCCGGGCCCTGGCGCTGCTGCGCAACGAGAAGGACCAGCTCCTTTCCCTCAAGGAGGTCAAGGCGCTGTTGCGGCCGCATTCCGAAAGCTACCGCGGCCTGCAGACCGTGCCGATCGGGAACATCGTCGGTAGCGAAGGCCGCTACCTGGACTTCAACCGCATCTTCCTCCCCAAACACGAGCACCTGCGCGGGCGCTGGACGCGGGTGGACCTGGCCCATTACCAGCAGATCCACCTGCCGCCGGTGACCCTCTACGAGATCGGCGGGGTGTACTTCGTGCGGGACGGCAACCACCGGGTTTCCGTGGCCCGCACCCAGGGGGCGGAGTTCATCGACGCGGAGGTGATCAGCCTGAAGTCCCGCCTGCCGCTGAAGCCGGGCATGAGCCGGGAGGAGCTGAAAAAGGCGGTGATCGAGCTGGAGAAACAGGAGTTCTTCCGCCATACCGGATTGGACGGACTGCGCCCGGGCTTGGAGATGAAGTTCACCGACACCGGGCGCTATGACGAGGTCCTGCGCCACATCCACGGCCATAAGTATTTCATCAACCAGTCTCAGCTCAACGAGATTCCTTTCCAGGAAGCGATGCTTTCCTGGTACGATGGGGTCTACGAGCCCCTCGTGCGCCTGATCCGCTCCGAGGACATCCTGATCCATTTTCCGGGACGGGAGACGGCCGACCTGTACATGTGGATCGTGGGGCACTGGGACGTGTTGAAGAGGCAGTACGGACAGGCCTACCCGCTCTGGCAGGCGGTGGAGGACTTCCGCCTGCGCTTCGGGCGGCCGGCCTGGAACCCCCTGGTGCGCGTCTGGCTACGGCTGCGCCGGTGGGTCGCCGGGGATCAGCCCTCCTCCAGGTAGCGCCGGTAGCCTTCGGCGGAGAGCAGCTCGGCAAGCTCCGCCGGGTTCTCAAGCGCTAAGGAAAAAAGCCAGCCCCGCCCCAGGGGGTCGTTGTTGAGCAAGGCGCAGCCGGCATCGCCTGCCAGCTCGAGGTTCGCCTGCGTGACCGTGCCGCTGAGCGGGGCGTAGAGGTCGCTGGCGGACTTCAGCGAGTCTATCGAGCAGACCACTTCCCCGCGGGCCACCCGCTTGCCCGGCGCGGGCAGCTCCACGTAGGACACCTCACCCAGCTCGCGGCGGGCGAACTCGGAAATGCCCACCACCGCCCGGTTGCCCTCGACCCGGACCCAGGCGTGATCGCGGCTGTAATACAGGTTGTCCACGGCGGCTTCCCTTTGCCCGTCAGTCCAGCAGGGGGTTGCCGGAGCCGGAGGATTGGTCCAGGTCCAGCATCTCGAGGATATCCGGAATGGCCGCCTCGCCGCCGGGCAGGTTGCCGCCGAACATGAGGGAGTTCTTGATCGTCTGCTTCAGGGACTCGTTGCGCTCCTGCTCGAACTGGTGCAGGTCGCAGAACTCGCGCGGCTCCGTTCCGGCCAGGAAGATTTCCTTGATGATCCCCTCGTTGCAGTACTTGGTGGGCAGCTTCCCGGACTTGGCGCAGACCCCGACGTCGACCAGGCCCGTGGCCGGCCGGCTGAAGTCCGCGGCGGGCAGATCCTTGTGCACGCTCTTCATGAACTCCGCCCAGGCCGGGCCGGCGGAGGTGGCCCCGGTCTGGTTGATGCCCAGCGAGTAGCCCCGCTCGTCGAAGCCGAACCAGATGGCCGTGGTGATCAGGGGCGTGAAGCCCACCGTCCAGGCATCCGACCAGTTCTGGGTGGTCCCGGTCTTGCCGGCGATCGGCCTCCCGAAGCCGCCGACCCACTCCGCCGCGCCCCGCAGGGTGCCTCCGCTTACGACCCCCTCCAGGAGGTTGGTCATGACGTAGGCGTCCTGCGGGGCCATGATCTGCTGGGCCTTGCCGGCGCGCAACTGGGCCGCGCGCAGCTCCTTCTCGGGTTCCAGGACGATCCGCCCGTTGCGGTCCTCCACGAACTGGATCGCCACGGGGTCAACCCCCCGCCCCTGGTTGGGGAAAGTGGCGAAGGCCTGCGCCATCTCCAGCGGGGACACCGTGATGATGCCCAGCCCCAGCGGGTACTTGCGCGGGAAGACCAGCTCGATCTCCGTCGGATCGCTGACCCCCAGCATGCGGCTGGCCCGCTCGATGGCCGCGTCGAAGCCGATGGTGTCCAGCACCTTGAGCGAGGGCACGTTCATCGAGTGGGCCAGCGCCTGGCGCAGCAGAACGCGCCCCTTCCACTCGCCCTTGAAGTTCAGGGGGATGTAGGCAGTGTTGTCATCGTTCCAGAAAACCACCGGTGCGTCCACGATCATGGAGGCGGGGGTGAGCTTGCGGGAGCTGATGGCGGCGGAGTAATACAACGGCTTGAAGGCCGACCCCGGCTGCAATTTGGACTGCACGGCGCGGTTGAACTGGTTGGTGCTCTCGAAGCGCCGCCCCCCCACCATGGCCAGCACCCGGCCCGTGGTGGACTCGATGGCCACCAGCGCCCCCTCGACCTTGGTCTTCTTGGAGCGCAGGGTGTCCTTTCCGTATGCCGCCAGCGAGGCCAGCTTGACCCCATCCAGGCCGAACAGGGAGGCGCTCAGGTCCATGACGGGGTTCACCGAGTCCAGGAAGTGGCTGAGGCCCCGCGAGCGCTGCTTGGCCCCGGCGAAGCGGATGCCTTCGATGTTGAAGGACAGGGACAGCAGGTCCACGATGGGCAGGAAGGTGGCGTCGGCCACCGAGAGGCGGCTGGCGGCCTGCGCCTGGTGCTGGTTGTTCACCACCTGGATCCACTTCTCCATGACCTGGTCGGCTGTGCGCTGCATGCTCAGGTCCAGGGTGGTGTGCACTATCAGGCCTGCCTTGTACAGGTCCATGGAGCCCAGCAGCTGCTCCTCCAGGCGCTGCCGCACGTACTCCGAGAAGTAGGGGGCCTGGTCCTCGCGCTCGAACCAGGCGGAGGTGGTGTTGGAACGAGTGTAGTCGTAGCCCACCCAGTAGTCCTGGAAGGAGCGCTCCGCCTCCTGCCCGGTCGTGTAGCCCAGCGACACCATCTGGGCCAGGATCTCCTCCTGCAGCTTCTTGGCCCGGTTGGGGTGATTGATGGGGGAGTAGCGCCCGGGGGAGGCCAGCTGGATGACCAGCATCGCCGACTCGGCCACCGTCAGGTCGCGCGCGGAGTGCTTGAAGTAGAACTGCGAGGCCGTCTCCACGCCGTAGGTGTTGTGCCCGAAGTACATGGTGTTCAGGTACTGTTCGAGGATCTCGTTCTTGGTGAGGTTGCGCTCCAGCTGCAGGGCCCACCACAGCTCCACCAGCTTGCGCTTGATGGAGATGTCGGTCCGCTCGGCGTACAGGTAGCCGGCCAGCTGCTGGCTCAAGGTGGAGCCCCCGCGGAAGGAGCGGCCGGTCACGATGTCGAAGGCGGCCCGCACAATGTACCACAGCCGGAAGCCGCGATGCTTGTAAAAGTCGCGGTCCTCGCGCGTGAGCAGGGCGTCGATCAAGTGGCGGGGCATCTGGTCGATGGACACCAGCTCCCGCTTCTCCTCGGAAAAGAACTCGGTGACCAGTTCGCCGTTGCGGTCCAGGATCTGGGTCGGCAGCGCCGGCTTGTTCTCCTGCAGGGAGCCCGCCCGCTGGATGTTGCGGGTCGCTCCCAGGGACAGGCCGAGGGTGATGCCCAGGATGACGGCGACCAGAAACCCGGCGCCCAACAAGATCAGGGTCACCAGGCGGCGTTTTTCAGGCATACGCGGTCACGATACGGATTGGGCGCGGCCCGTGTCAAGGCCGGCGGGCGTTGCGCCTTCGCGGCGCACGAAAAAAAAGGCCGGTTCCATAGGAACCGGCCTTCGTCTAAGGTGTCGGTCGACAATATAGTAAACTGGGAGGGGAACTATATCAGGTACCGACACACCTATTATCGACGCTGAACCTGAAAAGTTTAATCCTCATTGACAATTATATCAAAAACGCAGGAAAGATGGTAGTGCCTTCCCCGCTGCGCGCTGAATTTCCTGGTGACGCTGTATTCGGCGATCTTGACCCGCACCTGGTGGGCGCCTTCCTCGATAGGCAGGCCGGCGAGGGCGGAAAGCTTCTCGCCGTCCAGGTACACCTCGGCGCTCTGCGGGGCTTCGATGGTGAGCAGCGTGGCGAGGGTTTCCAGCTGAATGTCCAGGGTGCTCGACTTGCCGGACTCCACGGTGAAGCTGGCGTTCACCTCCCGGAACTCCGGCGAGAGGATGCGCAGGCGGTGAAGGCCGACCGGGAGCTCCTGGCCCGACTTGAGCGTCTGCAGCTCGGAGGGGCCGAGCTCCCGCTCGTCCAGGTACACGGAAAGAGGCTCCGGCTGCGCCCCGGGTGGCGGGCGCAGGACGAGCTGGATGAGTCCCCTGCGGGCCAGCACGGGCCTGACGGTGAGGAAAAACTTGCTGTCGGCCACCGTATCCGGGATGCCTTTCATCAGGGGCAGGATCCCGACCAGGATCGGGAAATCCTCCCGCGTCAGCTGGCCGGCCAGGCGGAAGGTGCCCTCCGCGGAGGCTTCGCCCTCCTCTTCCACCCCCGGTGCGACCGGCAGCAGCACCTGGATCCGGTTCAGGTATGGCAGGTACTGGAAGAAGACGCGGTTGCCGCGGTACGAGGCGATCCCCTTCCGGGGCTGGGGAGCCAAGCGGCGGTACACGGCCAGGCCGAAGCTGTCGAAATGCTGCTTTAATAGATTTGACAGGTGCAACTCGAGGCGGATGCCGCGCAGGAAGCGGGTATCCCCCTCGAGGGAAAGCGCGGCCATCTCGTCCAAGGCGATCCCTACGGTCTTTTCGTAGGCGGTGTCGCTGCGAACGTGCAGCTCTTCCACCACCAGCCCGCGGACCTCCTGCCCGAAGGCCCCGGCGCCGAGAAGCCAAAGGCCGAGTGCCGCCGCGCCAGCCCGGAGGGTCATCGCTCGCCGCCGTTTCCCAGGGGCAGGAGCGGGAGAGGGTCCCGGCTGGAGCCCTTGCGGCGCACCTCGAAATGCAGGTGCGCCCCGGTCGAATGTCCCGTGCTCCCCACCTTCCCGATGATCATACCGGATCGGACGGGCTGTTTCAAGGCGACCAGTATCTCGCTTAAGTGCCCGTACACCGTCTGGTAGCCTCCCTCGTGCCCGAGCACGACCATGTACCCCAGGTTCGGGTCGAACTCGGCCTGCTCCACCAGGCCGTCGCGGGCCGCCTGCACTTGCATCCCGGCGGGCGCCGCGATGTCCACCCCATGGTGGAACTCCGGTGAGCCGGTCAGGGGGTCCGGGCGCGAGCCGTAAGCCGAAGTCAGCTGACCGAGCGCCAGCGGGAACCGGAACAGGATGTTCAGGAAGAAGGCCCTTTCCACCGCCGAGAAATCCTGTCCGGGGTAGAAGCCTAACCGCCGCGTGCCTCCCGGCAGGCGCACGATGACGGGCTGGGGGTCGTACCGGGAGTTGGCGGAGATGGAACCCAGGATCTCCTCGAAGGAGGACAGCGGCTTGTCCGGCACGAACAGCCCCGGCAGGTTGGGTACGACCAGCCTGTCCAGCCTGCTCGCCCCGGCGGGTCCGGATACCCCGTTCAGGGTGGCCAGCGTAGAATACGGCAGGTTGAGGCGGGCCGCTATGGCGAACAGGTCCATCTTTTCCGGCCGGGCCAGCGAGAAGAAGCGCAGCGGCGGGATCTGCCCGGCGTCAGCCCCGGCGGTGGGGGCGGCGCGCCCGGCTCCGGAAAGGGCCGGCAGGCCGCGGTTCACGGCCTTGTAATAGCTCTGCAGGTCTCCCTGCAGCTGCTGGAACAGCACGTCCTGCGGGGAAAGGCGCAGGATTTCCGGGTAGTCGGGGCGGGCGGCTACCGCCGGCAGCAGGAAAAGCAGGTAGGCGAGGGCTCGGAGCATGGTTACAGATCTACTATCGGAACAACCGGGCGATCAACAAGACGATGCCGTAGACCGCACCCAGGCAGGCTAGCACCAGGCCCACGGTCCGCAGCGCCGGCAGCAGGCGCTGCTCTGCCAGGGTGCGGAACCCGCCGGCCCGGCGACTCGCCCGCCGCAATCGGCTCACGACCAGGTACGCGAGACCGGCGGCCAGCAGCGCGCCGACCGCGATCGTGAAGCCCAGCGGCGAGCGGGTGGAAAAGTACCACAGGGGGAAGGCCACGAGGAAGGATAGGCCGCCGATCAGGCACAACAGTCCCAGCGCCAGGGCCAGACGCCTCAGGGTCAGTCCGGCCCGCCGCAGCAAAGGCACCGCTACTCCTTGCCTTCCGGTTCGGCGGCCAGCCGGCGGTACGCCTGTGCCTCGTCGCTGAACCCGGCCTGCTCGGCCAGCTCGATGAGCGCCGGCAAGAGGCGCCTGGCCTCCTGTCCGAGGGACAGGCTCTGGTAGACCTGCAGGCTTCTGCGATAGCTGTCCAGCGCGGCGGCCTCCTCACCCTGCTTCCGGTACAGGGCACCCAGCGCGGCGAGATCCTTGGCGATGCCCAGGGACTTCTCCATGAGCCGGTCGTAGTGCAGCGCCTGATGGAGGGTCCGGATCGCCGAACCGGTGTCCCCCTGTTTGGACTGGAGCGAGGCGATCATGTAGTAGTTGCTGGCCGCCTCCTCATAGCGCTTGTGTTGGAGGTTGATGGCCAGGGCCTGCTCGAAGTATCCCAGCGCCTCCGGCAGGCGTTCCCGGCGCTTGAGCACCGAGCCCAGGTTGTGGAAGACGATGGCCCCTTCCGGGCCGGGGTCCTTCGCGGGCAGCTGGGCGGCGGCCTCCAACAGGGATTCCTCCGCCTGCTCTACCTGGCCGCGGGCCAGGTAGAGCTCGCCCAGGTTGCTGCCGCTCTGGGCCGCGAGGCGGCGGTCGGCTCGCCGCTCGGCCAGCCGCCGGGCCTCGCGGAAGTAGCGCTCGGCCGCGTCCAGCTCGCCCAGGGCCAGGTGGACCTTGCCGAGGGAGTTGCAGGAGACGGCGATCCCCTCCTCGGCGTCCACGGCGATGTTCTCGTTGAGCGCCAGGGCGAAGAGCGTCTGCGCCTGATGGTAGTCGCCCAGGGCGTAGCGGGCGTTTCCGGCCGCGGCGTATTCCGCCGCCTGGTCCTTGCGCTCCACCACTTCGGTCCGGGGCTTGGGCGCAGTGGAGCAGGCGGCCAGGGCCAGCAGGGCGGCGGCCAGCGCGGTGGGGAGGGCGGGCGGCCTCATCAGAAGTCCTCGTCCCGGAAGCTCTGGAAGGTGGTCTGCTGCTCCCGACGGGGCGGCACGCCCCCGCGCAGCAACGGGTTGTTCTTCACCGCTTCCAGGACCTCCTGCCCCTGGTCCAGGGTAGCCCGCCCCTGCTCCAGCAGGCCGAGGATCTGCGGCTGGGTGGTGTTCACGAAGCGGGTGAAGGCGGCCAGTTGGGCGATGACGGCGTTCAGCTCCTCGATGCTGCCCAGGATCCGGTCGTAGAGCTGGTTGTTGTCGTCCAGGATCGTGGCCACCGAGCCCTTGGGGTCCAAGAGGCGCTTGACCAGGCCCGTCGGGTCGCGCAACCCCGCGCTGGTAGCCTGCAGGTTGGCCGCGATCGCCTCCAGCTGGGCCAGCAGCGCGTTGACCCGGCGGGTGGCGCCCGCCACGTCATTCAGGCTCGAGGCCAGGGGACCTTGGCCCTGCCCCTGCAGGTTGCGGTTCAGGGTGTCCGCCAGCTGGCGGATGGCCAGAACGGTGCGGTCGATCTCCTCCAGCACGGGCTGGACTTGTCCCAGCAGCGAGGCGATCGGGTCGCTTTGAGAGGGTTCGGTGCCCCGCTCGATCAATAGCAGGCGGCGCCCTTCCTCCTGGTCGGAAGAGGGGATGAGGGAAAGCTCCGGGAGCGGCGTGGCCTGGCCGGGGCCGGGGTGCAGCAACAGGCCGGTGCCCAGTCCGAAGGGGCTGGAGGCCTTTTCCAGAACCGAGCCGGGCACCACCTTGTCATGGTAGGTGTCGTAGACGTGGAACTCCATCTCCACCAGGTTGTCCCTGCCCAGGCGGATCTCGTCCACCCTGCCGATTTCGAATCCCTTGAGCTTGATCGGCATGCCGGCCGAAAGCCCTTCGGCGGAGGCGAAGCGGCTCCAGTAGGCGTAGTTGCGGGCGAACCAGCGTTGGTTCAGGCCCAGCAGGGTCAGCGCAGCCGCGACGCCCAGGATCGCCAGCAGGATGAAGATGCCGACGATCTTATCGGCGAAGCGGATCCGGAACCTCATTGCCCGCAGTCTAGCGCGGCGTTCCCGGCGTTGTCAAGTTGAGCCTCTTCGGCTACGATGCGCCTATGATCTGGAACGTGCACTACGAGACCCTGGGGCGAGAGCTGCTGGCCCGCCTGCAGGGCGAGCGGCTCGGGGAGCTGGTGGACCGGCTGTACCGGCGCGTCCCGTTCTACCGCCGCCGCCTGGAGGAGCGGGAGGTGAAGCCGGCGGACATCAACCGCATCGCCGACATCCGGAAGCTGCCCTTCCTGACCAAGGACGACCTGCGGGAGGTGTACCCCCTGGAGCTTCTGGCCGTGGATCTGGCCGACATCGTGGAGGTGCACACCTCCTCGGGTACCACCGGCAAACCGGTGGTGGACGCCTACACGAGCAAGGACATCGGGATCTGGGCGGAGTCCATGGCCCGCACCCTGGCCATGGGCGACACCTCCCGCAGCGACGTGGTGCACAACGCCTACGGCTACGGGCTGTTCACCGGCGGGCTGGGTGTGCATTACGGCTCGCGCCTGATCGGGGCGATGGTCATCCCCATTTCCGGAGGCAACACGGCCCGCCAGCTGGCGATCCTGCAGGATTTCCGGGCTACGGTTCTCACCTGCACTCCCTCCTACTCCCTGTACCTGGCGGAAGCCGCGCGGGAGCAGGGCCTGGACTTTTCGGGGCTGCCGCTGCGCGTCGGGCTGTTCGGCGCCGAGCCCTGGAGCGAGGGGATGCGCCGGGAAATCGAAGCCAAGCTGCACGTCAAGGCCCTGGACATCTACGGCCTCACCGAGATCATCGGGCCCGGCGTGGCCTCGGAGTGCGAGGCTCAGGACGGGCTGCACATCTGCGAGGACCTGTTTTACCCGGAGGTGATCGACCCGCAGACGGGGCAGGTGCTGCCGGACGGCGCCAAGGGCGAGCTGGTCCTGACCACCCTGACCAAGGAAGGCACCCCCATGCTGCGCTACCGCACCCGCGACATCACCTACCTGGACCGCGCCCCCTGCCGCTGCGGGCGGACCTCGGTGCGCATGCACCGCCTGTTGGGCCGCACCGATGACATGCTCATCATCCGCGGGGTGAACGTGTTCCCTTCGCAGATCGAAGAGGTGCTCCTGCGCATCGAGGGGGTGGAGCCGCACTACCAGCTGATCGTGGAGAGGCAGGAGCGCCTCGACAGCTTGGAGGTCCAGGTGGAGATGAACGAGCGGCTGTTCTCCGACGAGATCAAGAAGCTGGAGCGCACCGAGCGCGACATCGCCGAAGCGCTGTTCGCGGCGCTCGGCATCCAGACGCGGGTCAAGCTGGTCGAGCCGAAGAGCATTCCGCGCAGCGAGGGCAAGGCCAAACGCGTGATCGACAAACGTCAGCTGTAAGAGGAGGCGATCCATGACCCTCAGGCAGATTTCGGTATTTTTAGAAAATAAGAAGGGCAGGCTGGCCGAGGTGGTCGGCCTGATCGCCCGGGAGCGGATCAACATTCGCGCCCTGGCGCTGGCGGACACCGCCGACTTCGGGGTGCTGCGCCTGATCGTGAACGACACGGAAAAGTGCTTCGCGGTGCTGAAGCAGGCCGGCTTCGTGGCCCAGAAGACCGAGGTGCTCGCGGTGGAGGTCAACGACCGTCCGGGGGGTCTCCAGCGGGTCCTGGGCGTTCTGGACCGGGTGGGGATCAACATCGAGTACATGTACGCCTTCGTGGAGAAGAAAGCGGACAACGCGATCGTGATCTTCCGCGTCGACCAGCCCGAGAAGGCCGCCAAGGAGCTTGAATCGGAAGGCATCGCCGTGCTCGCCGAGGGAGTCATCAACCAGCTTTGAACCTTCGGTTCTGAGCGTGCTGGTTGACAAGATCACTATTGTATATTAATACAGACGGGTCATCTTTATTCAATACCTGGAGGAAAGGTTCATGCGCACACTTTCGACGAAGATAGTATTGGCATTGGCCCTCGTGCTGGCGGCCTTGCCCTTGGCCGCTCAGGGGGGGACCATCAAGATCGGGGCCATCCTGAGCGTGACCGGGCCGGCTTCCAACCTGGGCGCCCCGGAAGCCAAGACCCTGGAGATGCTGGTCGAGCAGACCAACGCCGCCGGCGGCATTGCCGGACGAAAGGTGGAGCTCGTTCTCAAAGACTCCATGGCCAGCCCGGAGAAGGCCATCTCCTTCGCCCGGCAGCTGATCGAGGAGGAGCAGGTGCTGGCCATCCTCGGGCCGACCGGCAGCGGCGAGACGCTGAAAATCAAGGATATCTGCGAGGAGAACCAGACGATCCTGGTGTCCTGCGCCTCGGGGGAAGCAATCGTGAACCCCGTGGCCAAGTGGGTCTTCAAGACCCCCCAGAACGACAGCTTTGCGGTGATCTGGATTTACCGCTACCTCAAGGAAAAGGGAATCTCACGCATCGGCGTGGTGGTCAGCAACACCGGTTTCGGCAACCTGGGCAAGGGCCAGCTGGAGAAGTACGCCCCCGAGTACGGGATCGAAATCCTCATCGCCGAGGTCTACGATAAAGAGGCTACGGACCTGACCGGCGTGTTGACCAAGGTCAAAGCCAAGGACGTGCAGGCGGTCGTGAACTGGTCGATCGAACCGGCCCAGTCCCTGGTCATCAAGAACATGCGGCAGCTCGGGATGAACGTTCCCTTGTTCCAGAGCCACGGCTTCGGGAACATCAGGTACGTGGAGGCCGCCGGGCAGGCCGCCGAGGGGGTCATTTTCCCTTGCGGACGGCTGCTGGTGGTCGATACGCTCCCCGCCGGGCACCCCCAGAAAGCTCTGCTCGAGAAATATAAGGGGCAGTACGAGTCCAAGTACAAGGAGGACGTCAGCACCTTCGGCGGCCACGCCTACGACGCCTTCACGATCCTGGCCGAGGCCATCAAGA
>CAZMWZ010000046.1:0-16051 GCA_964570045.1 uncultured Spirochaetaceae bacterium | reverse complement strand
ATCTACAACACCACCGGCATCATCAACTTCGCCCAGGGCGAGTTCCTGGTGCTCGGGGGGATGATCGCGGTCACCTTGTCCGCGTTCCTGCCGCTGCCTCTGGCCATCGCCCTGGCGGTGGCGGCCACCATGGCCGTGGGGGCCCTGGTGGACCTGGTGTTCATCCGCTGGTTGGCCAGCCCCTCGGTGCTGCGGCTGGTGGTCATCACCATCGGGGTCTCCATCCTCCTGCGCGAGGGGATGCTGCACGTGTGGGACGAGAAGGTCCGCGCCCTGCGCCACTTCACGGGCAGCGAGATCTCGTCGGTGCGTTTCCTGGGCGCGCACATCGCGCCCCAGGCTTTATGGGTGCTGGGCATTGCCGCAGTGATCATGGCGGTGCTCGCCATTTTCTTCCGGTTCACTCTCGTAGGCCGGGCCATGCGGGCCTGCGCCGCCAATCGGACGGCCGCACGCCTGTGCGGGATCAACACCCGCTGGATGGTGACCCTGTCCTTCTGCCTGAGCGCCGGCATCGGCGCCCTGGCCGGCTGCGCCCTCTCGCCGCTCACCCAGACCCAGTACGACATGGGAGCGCCGCTGGCCATCAAGGGTTTCACCGTGGCGATCCTCGGCGGGCTGGGCAACTCGATGGCCGCCGTGGCCGCCGGTCTGATCCTGGGACTGCTGGAGGTCTTCAGCATCAGCCTGCTGCCCCTGGCCTACAAGGACGCGGTTTCCCTGGCGGTGCTGCTGATCGTGCTGTTCCTGCGCCCCGGCGGGCTGTTCGGCCGCCTGGAGGCCCAGCGCCTCAAGGAGTTCTGATGCGGCGCTACCTGCCCCTCGCCATCCTGGCCGCCGTCGTGATCGCGGTCCAGCTCGTCGTGCGCGCCGCCGGGGCGGTGTACTACCTCACCCAGGCCACCATGGCCGCCTACTACTGCCTGGTGACGGTCGGGCTTTGCCTGCTCATGGGGTATGCCGGGCAGATCTCCCTCGGGCATGCCGGCTTCTTCGCCATCGGCGGCTACGTGTCGGCCGTCCTCACCACCCTGAGGCTGGAGGCCGCGGCCCCCGCCTCCCGTTTCCTGTCACGGCTGGGAGTCCTCGCCGAGCGCCAGGACCTGTACGAGAACTTGCTGCTGGGCGTGTCCCCCTGGGCAGCGCTCGCCGCGGCGGTCCTGGTCACCGCCCTGGTGGCCCTGGTGATCGGGCTGCCGGTGATCCGCCTGAAGGGCCACTACCTGGCCATGGCCACGATGGGCTTCGGGTTGATCGTGTTCCGCGTGCTGCTGGGCACGCGTTTCCTGGGGGAGGCCGACGGCATCGGCGGGGTGCCCCCCCTGCCGCTGTTCGGCCTGGAGGTCAACGGGAGCCGCGCGCACCGGGTCGAGAGCTATTACGTGGCCTGGGCCCTGGTGCTGGCCGCGCTGCTGCTGGCCGTCAACCTGATCCACTCGCGCGTGGGGCGCGCCCTGCGCTCCATCCACGGCGGGGAGGAGGCGGCCAACGCCCTCGGGGTGAACACGACCCGCTACAAGCTGGCCACCTTCGTGCTCAGCGCCGTGTTCGCCGGCGTGGCGGGAGTGTTCCTGACGCACTACAACGGGGGGATCGGCCCCTCCGAGGCGGCTTCGATGAAATCGGTGCGCTACGTGGCCATCGTGGCCGTGGGCGGTATGGACAATCTGTGGGGCACCCTGATCGCCGGCGCCCTGCTCAACTTCATTTCGCTGCGCGGGTACCTGGGCAGCTACGATGACGCCTTCTTCGCAGGCATCCTCATCCTGGTGATGCTGTTCTTTCCGGACGGGCTGCTGCGGCCCCGCTGGCTGAAACGGGGGGCACCGTGAACCCGCAGCTGGCCGTCCGCGGCCTGAGCCACTGCTTCGGAGGCCTCAAGGCGGTGAGCGAGGTGTCCTTCGAGGTGGGGGAGGGGTCGATCACTGCGCTCATTGGTCCCAACGGGGCGGGCAAGACCACGCTGTTCAACCTGATCTCCGGGACCATCCCGCCGCAGACCGGCTCCATCCGCCTGGACGGGCGCGAGCTGGCCGGCCTGCCGCCGCACCGGATCGCCGAGCTGGGCGTCTGCCGCACCTTCCAGACCACCCGCCTGTTCCCGCGCCTGACGGCGATCGAAAACGTGATGGTCGGCCGCCATGCCAGGAGCCGCGCGGGGTTTCTGGCCGGCCTGCTCAACCTGCCCCATACTTGGCGGGAGGAGCGCGCCATCCGGCAGCGGGCGGGGGAGCTGCTGGAAGAGCTGGGCGCCGGCGACTGCGCCGACGAGGCGGCCGGCTCCCTCGGCTTCCGCAAGCAGCGGCTGGTGGAGATCGCCCGCGCCCTGGCCACGGAGCCGCGCCTGCTGCTGCTGGACGAGCCGGCCGCCGGGCTGAACCTGCACGAGACCGAGCAGCTGGCCGGCCTGATCCGGCGCATCCGGGAGCGGGGGGTCACGGTGCTCCTGGTGGAGCACGACATGTCCCTGGTCATGGACATCTCCGACCGGGTGGTGGTGCTGAACTACGGCCGCAAGCTTGCCGAGGGCACCCCGGCCCAGGTCCAGTGCGACCCCGAGGTGATCCGCATCTACCTGGGCGGTGACCATGCTTAGGGTCACCAGCCTGGAGGCGGGGTACGGCAAGCTGCGCGTGCTCCGCAGCGTCTCCCTGCACGTGAGCCCTGGGGAGATCGTGATCCTGCTGGGCGCCAACGGCTCCGGGAAGACCACCCTGCTCAAGACGATCTGCGGGATCCTGCGCCCCACGGCGGGACAGGTCCTGTTCAACCGGCAGGCGGCGCACGCCGCGAGCATGGAGCGCATCGTGGAGATGGGCTGCGTGCTGGTCCCGGAGGGCCGACAGCTGTTCAACCCGATGAGCGTGAAGGAGAACCTGCTGCTGGGTTCCTACCTGCACGCCCGCCGGGGGCGCTCCGCCCAGGTCCGGCGGAGCCTGGAGGACGTCTACAGCCTGTTCCCGCGCCTCGCGGAGCGGCAGGCCCAGCTGGCGGGCACGCTGTCCGGGGGTGAGCAGCAGATGCTGGCCATCGGGCGGGCGCTGATGGCTGCCCCCAAGCTGATCCTGATGGACGAACCTTCCATGGGCCTGGCGCCGCTCGCGGTGGAGAAAATCTTCCAGACCGTGGCCCAGCTGCCCGCGCGCGGGATCACGGTGCTGCTGGTGGAGCAGAACGCCCGCGCCTCCCTGTCCATCGCCGGCCGGGGGTACGTGATGGAGACCGGGCAGATTGTGCTGGAAGGCAGCGCGCCAGAGTTGATGGACAACCATGACGTGCGCCGCGCCTACCTGGGCAAGGACTACAAGCGCATCGAGGAGTGAGGGGCGAACCATGATTCTGAACCGCTTCTACGAGACCCTGACCCGCGACGAGCTGGAGCAGCTGCAGATCGAACGGCTGCAGTCCACGCTCAACCGAGTGTACCGCTACGTCGCCTTCTACCGGCAGGCCTTCGAAGGCATTGATCTAGAAAGGATCAAGAGCGTGCGGGACCTGGTCCGGCTGCCCTTCACGACCAAGGAGGATCTGCGCAGGAGCTACCCGTACGACATGTTCGCCGTGCCGCTGCGGGACATCGTGCGCATCCATGCCACCTCCGGCACCACGGGCAAGCCCATCATGGTGGGCTACACGAAGAACGACCTGCGCAACTGGACCGAGTGCACCGCCCGCCTGTTGAGTGCCGCGGAGGTGGACGAGCACGACGTGGTGCAGATCGCCTTCCCCTACAGCCTGTTCACCGGCGGGTTCGGCTTCCACCAGGGGGCCGAAAAGATCGGCGCCTCCGTCATCCCCGCCTCGCACGCCAACACCCAGGCGCAGCTCACGATCATGCGCGACTTCAAGACCACGGTGCTGATCTGCGCGCCCGGCTTCGCGGCGCGCCTGGCCACGGCGCTCGCCGACGCCGGACTGCATGCCGAGACCCTGCACCTGCGCGTCGGGCTGTTCGGGTCCGAGCCCTGGAGCGAGCGGCGTAGAGTCGAACTGGAGGAGGGCCTGCACCTGAAGGCCCTGGACAACTACGGCCTGACCGAGATCGTGGGTCCCGGCGTGGCCGGCGAATGCCAGGAGCGCAATGGGCTGCACGTGAACGAGGACCACTTCATCGTGGAGGTGATCGACCCCACCACCCTCGAACCGGTCCCGCCGGGGCAGAGCGGCGAGCTGGTGTTCACCACGATCACCAAGGAAGGCTTCCCGCTGATCCGCTACCGCACCGGCGACTTGAGCCGCCTGCTGCCCGGCGACTGCCCGTGCGGCCGGTCCCTGGCCCGCATCGAGCGGGTCGGCGCCCGCACCGACGACCTGATCTTCTTCGAAGGTCTGAAGGTGTTTCCGTCGCAAATCGAGGAGATCCTGGCGCAGAGCCAGGGCGCGACCACCAACTTCCGGATCGTGCTGGACAGGGAGGGGGGGCTGGACACGATGGACGTTCAGGTGGAAATATCGGAGGCGGTTCCCGCCTTCGACGAGATGAAGAATCTGGAACGCTTGCGCGACACGCTGGCCCGGAGCATCGAGACGGTGCTGGGCCTCCAGGCCAAGGTGTCCCTGGTGGAGCCGCGCTCACTGGCCCGCGAGGGCAAGATCCGCAGGGTCGTGGACCACCGCGCCCCCAAATCCTGACGACGGAGGACCCGTACCCATGCCGGCAAAGAATTCCGTTTTCGAGAAAGTAGGAAAGAAGTTCTCCACCCAGAGGATCTCCGCGCGGGTGCGCGGCATGGCCGTCTCGGCCATCAAGGAGATGTCGCTGCTCGCCATGGAGATTCCCGGCACCGTGAGCCTGGCCTGGGGGTTGCCCTCCTTCGAGACCCCGCTGGCCATCCGCCAGCGCATCAGCGAGGAGCTGCTCGCCAACCCGGACATCGGCAAGTACGCCCCGCCGCCGGGGCTGCCGGCCCTCAAGTCCAGGATCGCCGAGCGGCTTACCCGGGACAAGGGCCTGCCCGCCGACCCCCAGACCGAGATCCTGGTCACCGCGGGAGGGATGCAGGCCCTGATGATGACCTTCATGACCGTCCTGGACCCGGGCGACGAGGTGCTGCTCACCTCCCCGGGGTTCTCCTCGCACTACGAGCAGATCGCCCTGGCCAGCGGCGAGCCGGTAGGCGTTCCCCTGGTGGAGGAGGAGGGCTGGCGCCTGGACCTGGACGCCTTCCGGCGGGCGGTCACCCCGAAAACCCGCGCCATCGTGATCGTCAACCCCGCCAACCCGACGGGAACGGTCTTCAAGGAGCCGGAGCTGCGGCGGCTGGCCGGGCTGGCGCTGGAGCACGACCTGTACCTGGTCACCGACGACCCCTACGAGGTTTACATGTACGGCGCAGAAAAAAAATTCAACCTGCGCTCCATCCCGGAGGTGCGCGACCGGGTGATCTCCTGTTACAGCTTTTCCAAGGAGTTCGCCATGACCGGCTGGCGGGTGGGGTGGGTGTTCGCCGAGGAGGGGGTCATCAACCAGATGCTCAAGGTGCAGGATTCCTTCGTCATCTGCGCGCCCATGATCTCCCAGGTCGCCTCCCTGATCGCCCTGGAGGGCAGCTACCAGCCCACCCTGGACATGGTGGAGGAGATCCGGGAGCGTCGCGAGCTGATCTGCGGCCGCCTGGACGCCCTGAGCGACCTGTTCGCTTATCAGAAGCCCGAAGGCGCCTATTACATCTTCCCCAGGCTGCTGCCGCGGCAGTTTCAGGACTCCGTGGACTTCTGCGTGCGCCTGATGCAGGAAGCCAAGGTCGTGGCCGTGCCGGGCAACGCCTTCGGTCCCACGGGCGAGGGCCACATCCGCATGAGCTACTGCATGAGCCGCGAGCAGATCAACGAGGGCTTCGACCGCATCGAAGCCTGGTGGCGCAGGCAAAGGTAGCTGCGCTGCTGCAGTAGCAGTAGCAGTAGCAGAAGGTTAGATCGTCCCCAGCTCCCGGTCGCCCAGCAGGCGCACCCCGCGCTGTTTCAGCACGGCCTCGGCCTCGGGGAAGCGCTCCACGTCCAGCACGATCGCCGCGCGTCTGCCTTCCTCCAGGGCGATGCCGTAGCAGTCCTCGATGTTGATGTCCCGCGCGGACAGCGCGGCTAGCAGGTCGTGCAGGCCGCCGGGGCGGTCGTCGATCAGGGCGATCTCCACGGTGCGCCGACTCACCGTATAGTGGTGCTCCTTGAGCACGCGGAAGGCCTTCTCGGGGTCGCCGGCCAGGATCTTGAGCACCCCGAACTCCCCCTCGCTGGCCATGGAAATGCCGCGGATGTTGACCCCCGCCTCGGCCAGGGCCTTGGTGATGGCCTCCAGCTTGCCGGGCCGGTTTTCCAGGAACACCGCCAACTGAACGCTCATGCGCCGCCTCCTCGCAGGTCGTAAACCCGTTTGGCCTTGCCTTCCGACACCGGCAGGCTGGAGGGTTCGACCAGCCTCACGACCGGGGTGACCCCCAGCTCCGCCCGCAGCTCCGCCACGACCCGGGCCTGCAGCTTTTCCAGTTCCGCGAGGGTGCCCCGGAACACCTCCTCGTTGATTTCCACCTTAACCTCCAGGCGGTCCATGTAGGCGTCCTTATGGATCTCGATCAGGTAGTTGCGTCCGATGGCGGGGATGGCCATCAGGGTTTTCTCGATCTGGATCGGGAAGAGGTTCACGCCGTTGATGATGAGCATGTCGTCGCTGCGCCCCTTGATGCGCTCGATGCGCCGGTGGGTCCGCCCGCAGGGGCAGGGTCCGGGCAGCAAGCGGGTCAGGTCGCCGGTGCGGTAGCGGATCAGGGGCATAGCCTCGCGCTTCAGGGTGGTGAGGACCAGCTCCCCCTCCTCCCCCTCGGGGAGCACCTTCCCTGAGACCGGGTCGATGATCTCCGGGTAGAAGTGGTCCTCCCAGAGGTGCAGGCCGTTCTGCAGCAGGCACTCGAAGGCCACCCCGGGGCCGCACATCTCCGAGAGCCCGTAGGAGTTGTAGGCTTTTAAACCGTAGATCTCCTCTATTTTCCTCCGGACGGCCTCGCTGTGCGGCTCCGCGCCGATGAAGGCGATGCGCAGCTTCAAGTCCCGGCGCGGGTCGATCCCCAGCTCGGGGAAGTAACCGGCCAGGTGCAGCGCGTAGCTGGGCAGGATGTGGATCACCGTGGTCCCCAGGTGCTGCAGGAACCAGATCTGGCGCCGGGAGTTGCCCGGGCCGATCGGGATGGTCATCACGCCCAGGCGCTCGGCCCCGTAATGGAAGCCGATTCCGCCGGTGAACAGGCCGTAGCCCATCATGTTCTGGAAGACGTCCTTCTTGCGCACCCCGGTGGAGTACATGCAGCGGGCGATCAGGTTTTCCCACTCGGCGATGTCCCCCCGGGTGTGGTACACCACCGTGGGGTTGCCCGTGGTCCCGGAAGAGGAGTGCAGGCGCACCACCTCCTCCAGCCCCACGGCCAGGAAGCCGTAGGGAAAGCCCGCGCGCAGCTCGGCCTTGCCGGTGAAGGGCAGCTCCTCCAGGCCCGCCAGGCTGACCAGCCCCCTTTCCGGGAACCCGGCCAGGACCTGGGCATAGTGGGGCGAGCGGCGCGCGGCCGACAGGCTGGCGTTGGCGAGGCGCAGCTGGTGTCTTTCCAACTCCCGCCGTTCCATGGTTTCCAGGCTCTGTTCCCAGTACATACCTTCTTTAACCTCCCAGCAGATCCAGCAGATCGGTGTCGTAGGCGGCCGCATCGCTCAAGACCTGGGAAAGGATTTCGATGACCTCCCGGTCGCGGCTGCGGCGCACGGAGGCGATGTCCGCGGCGGCCAGCACGCGGCCCTGCTTGAGCACGATCAGGTCGTTGGCCAGCAGCGAGGCGAGGTGGGCGTCATGGGTCACGCTGATGATCGTGCACCCCCGCTGCTTCATCTCCCGGATCATGTACATCATCTTTTCCAGTGCCGCGTGGTCGATGGAAGGGGTGGGCTCGTCGAGGAACAGCAGCGCGGGCTCCAGGATGAGCGCCCGCAGGAAGGAGACGATCTTGTTCTCGCCCATGGACATCTGGGCGGGGCGCAGCTCCGCTGAAGCTTCCAGGCCGGCGCGGGCCAGGCTGCCCATGACCCGCGCGCGCAACTCTCCCGGGGACAGCTCCTGCCGGTGCAACTGCAGCGGCAGGGCCAGGTTCTCGAAGATGGTCTTGTTGGCCCACAGGGCTGCGTCCTGGAACATGAAGCCGCTGGAGCGCCGGAACTCCTGCAGCCTGGTGTCGCTCAGGCGCGTCAGGCTCCGGCCCTCCACGAGGACTTCCCCGGAATCGGGCACGCAGATGCCTGCGGCCACCTTGAGCAGCGTGCTCTTGCCGCAGCCGGAGGGCCCCATGATCACGGTGCTGGCGCCCTTGGCGAAGGAGACGCTCACCCGGTCCAGGATGACGTAGTCCTGGGTGCTCATCACGATGTCGGTCAGCTCCAGCAGCGGCGGCATGCGGCCTTCCTATAGGTAGTAGATCAGCGTGATCACGGCATCCGCCAGGATGCACAGCACGAAGCCCTGCCCGACCGCCTTGATGGCGATCTGGGGAACCTCGGTGGTGGAAACCCTTACCCTGAAACCCTGGTACACGGCGACGAAGGAGATGATGACTCCGAAAACCACGCTCTTGACCAGGGAGGACACGATGTCCGCCGGGGCCAGGGCGGCGAGCAGGTTCCCGATGTACTCCCTGAAGGGGATGCGCTGCACCAGCTGGGTGAGCAGGAACGAGCCGAACAACCCGAAAAAGTTGAAATACACCGTGAGCAGCACCATGGAAACCGTGACCCCGAGGAAGCGCGGCACCACCAGATAGGCGATGGGGTTGATCCCCACCGCCACGTAGGCCTCGATCTCGTGCGAGATGACCATGTTGCCCAGCTCGGTAGCGATCGCCGTGCCGGAGCGGGCGATGATGATGAAGGCGGTGAGCAGGGGGCCCAGCTCGCGGGTGATCACGATGGCCAGCAGGGTGTACAGCAGCTTGCCCTGCCCGAAGCGGGGCAGGATGGAGTTGCCCTGGATGATGATCAGCGCGCCCAGGGCCAGGGCAATGAAGGCCACGATGCTGGTCGCCTCGACGGCCGTGAACAGGATTTGCAGGATGAACACCCGGAAGCCCACCTGGCGGCGGCGGAAGAACAGGAGGGACTCCTTCAGGACGGCGAACAGCAGCCCGCTGGCATAGGCCAGCTCCCCCAGCAGGAGGTTGAAGCGGCGCCCGAGGCGGCCGATCATGACGTTGTCACCAACTAGCCTTCGTAGCATATTTTGCCGGGCTTTTCAACATTTTATTTCTGAACCGTATGGTTTTGCTGTCGATAATAGTAATTGCATGCTCCACACCTATAGCCTGCGCGGGCTAACGCTAGTCACTTCGGCCCAGATCCTGCCGGAGCGGAACCTCAAGATCGAGAACCGCCGCATCCGGGGGTTGGGGGATAAGGCCAAGCACGAGGTCCGGTTCGCCGAAGGGCTGTTCTGCTACCCGGCGCTCATCAACGTCCACGATCACCTGCGGGGCAACTACCTGCCGCGCATCGGCCCCGGCGACGGGGAGTACTACCTGAACTGGTCGTATTGGGAGAAGGACCTGCGCGCCTCGGCGGTGGTCGCCGAGAGGGCGAAGATCGGCGTGGAGGAGATGTACCAGCTGTCGGCCTACAAGAACCTGTTCTCGGGGGTGGCGACCGTGAACGACCACTTCCCGCACGAGTTCAACGAGCCCTTCATCCCCTCGCTGCCGATCCGCGTCATCCGGGAGTACACCCTGGCGCACGAGTGCTCCTCCTTCGACCTGAAGTGGGGGGACGGGATCCAGATCGAGCACCGGCGGGCGGTGGAGCGGGGCTACCCCTTCATCACCCACCTGGAGGAAGGCTTCGACGCGGAGTCCCAGCAGGGGGTGGAAATCCTCGATCACCTGGGCTGTCTGGACGATCATGACGTGCTGATCCACTGCATCGGCTTCAGCGACGAGGACATCCGCCGGGTCGGGGCCGCGGGGGCGACGGTGGCCTGGTGCCCGGCCTCCAACCTGTTCATGTTCAACGTCACCTGCAAGGTGCGCAAGCTGCTCGCCGCGGGGGTGAACCTGGCGATCGGCACCGACTCCACGCACACGGGCTCGGTGAACCTGCTGGAGGAGATGCGGCTGGCCCGCAGCACCTACCGCCGGCTGTACGGCGAGGACCTGGCGCCGCGCCTGGTCGCGGAAATGGTCACCGCCAACCCCGCCAAGGCTTTCCGCCTCCACAGCCGCACGGGGAGCATCGCCGCGGGCAAGCTGGCCGACCTGCTGGTGCTCCGTCCCAGGAGGGAGGACCCCTACGAGGCGCTGCTCGCCGCGCAGATCGAGGATATCGAGCTGCTCCTGTTGGAGGGTACCCCCATCCTGGGGGCCGCGGAGCATGAAGAGCTTTTCGCCCTGAGGCAGTGTCCCTATACCCGGGTGGGCGTGCGCGGGCGGGCGATGTGCGTGAAGGGCGACCCGGCCGGCCTCTTGAGCCAGGTACGGCGCGCGGTCGGGTTCAAGAAGGTTCTTGATTATTTGCCACTGGACGATTAGTCTTGGTGGATAGGAGCGAGGAGCGGGTCCGGTGTCACCGAAGTCAATGCAATACAAGGCCAACTCGATCATCTTTTTCAAGGGAGACCTAAGCGACCGGGTGTTCCTGCTGAACTCCGGAAAGGTCACCTTGAACTCCATGGACATCGAAACCGGCGTGGAGGTGCACGATCTGATCAAGACCGGCGAGTTCTTCGGGGTCAAGTCCGCGCTGGGCCGCTACCCGCGGGAGGAGACCGCCCAGGTGCTCACCGATGCCGCGGTGATCGCCTTCAGCGTGCTGGAGTTCGAGCAGTTGGCCATGCAGAACGCCAGGATCATCGTGAAGATGCTCAAGGTGTCCTCCAAGCAGTTGCGCTACGTGCACAGCCAGGTCCAGAACCTGATCGGCTCCGAGGAGCAGGTCAAACCGGAGATGGGGCTGTACAACATCGGCGAATACTATTTAAAAAACAAGCGCTATTCCCAGGCCCTGTACGCCTACAAGCGATATCTCACCTACTACCCTTCGGGCAGGTACTCCGCCGAGGTGACCCAGAAGCTGCAGCTGGCCGAGGACTACCTGTCCAAGTACGGCCAGGGCAAGGGGCCGGCTTCCCCCGCCGCGGCCGCCGAGCCAGCCGCCGGCCCCGCGGGTTCCCCCGCCGCGCGCCCTGCCGCCGCGGCCGCCAAGGCCAACCAGGCTGCGGCCGGGCCGGCAGCCGGGGAGCGCGGCGAGATGCCGGATGTGGCCAAGATGTACTACAACGCCGTCAGCCTGATGAGCCAGCAGAAGTACCAGGAGGCCTTCGCCCAGTTCAAGAAGATCGCCTCCGCGGGCGAGAACCCGGAGTATTCGGCCAAGGCCCAATACGAGATGGGCCGCTGCCTGTATTACCTCTCGCAGTACGACAGCTGCATCCAGTCCTTCGGCGCCCTGATCCAGCGCTATCCCAAGCACCCGGACTTGCGCGAGGCCCTGTTCTTCGTCGGCAAGTGCTACGAGGCCAAGAAGGACGCGGTTAAGGCCGCGGGGTTCTACAAGAAGATTCTTACCCTGGTGAGCGAGGATGACGCGCTCAGCCGCAAGGTGAAAAAGGCCCTGCGGGAGCTGCAGGAGGCCGGCTGATGGACACCAAGGCGGACGTCTTCAACCGCTTCCGCAAGACCTTCCAGAAGGGGGACGTCATCTTCTGCGAGTACGAGCCGGGCGATACCTTCTACCTGATCCAGACCGGCAGGGTGCAGATCGTGAAGATCTTCGGCGAGATCGAAAAGACCGTCGCCATCCTGCAGCCCGGTGAGGTGTTCGGCGAGATGGCGATCCTGGAAGAGGCGCCGCGCTCGGCCACCGCCCTGGCGCTGGACCAGGTGACGGCGCTGGAGTTCAACCGGGAGAATTTCGACGTGCTGATGCAGGGCAATCCCCAGATCGCCCTGACCCTGCTGAAGCTGTTCACCATCCGCATTCACGACCAGAAGCGCAAGTTCCTGATCCTCACCCTGGACGACGTGGAGGCCAAGGTGGCCGACGTTTTCCTGATGCTGGCGGAGAACGAGCCGATCAACACCCAGGAAGTGGAGAAGATCGAGTTCAAGACCACGGTCGACGACGTGGCCCACTGGGCGGGCATTTCCCCCGAGAAGTGCCGCGAGGTGATCAACCACTTCATCAATCAGCGGCGCGTGGAGCTGTTCCCCGAGCGGATCGTGGTGCGGAACATCAACGACTTCCAGCGCTTTGTGAAGTCCCGCCGGCGGCGGCAGGAATAGGGGTCAGGCGGTCTTCGCTTCTCCCTTTTTCAGGAAAGACATGCGCACCTCGTGCTGCTCGAAGTACCACAGGAAGAAGGTAGACAGGAGCATCGCGACCAGGGTCAGGATCAAGTACAAGCCGTCCAGCTTCAGTGTTCCTTTTACGTTTATGGTAGCACGGGGCATCAGCATCATGAGGCGGCTGATGATGTTCAAGCCGTGGGCGAAGGAAAGGATATACCAGGGCCACAGCAATACGCTGCGGCGGACCGCCAGCTGCAGGGCGCCGATCAAGGCCATGAGCGCGCACAATACCGGGAGCCACCAGACCTGCGATGTCGGCACGAACAACTTAGGGGGAAACAGGACGAGCGGCACGAACTGCAGGATGAGCAGGAGCCAGACCAGAGCCGGCGCGGCTATCGTCTTGCGGGCCATATTTTCAGGTTCCGGTGCAATCTACCATGACCGGAGGGGCTTGTCAACGACGGACCAGAAATTTGCTTGACAGCGCAGGGGGGCTCTGCTATACCATCCTAATGAGCCCGTGGCCCCTTTCCGGGGTCACTATTTCAGGTATTTTCGAAAGGAGTTTTCTATGAAGCGACTTGTAGTGGTGCTACTAGTCCTTCTGGCGGTGGTGGCCTTCGAGGCCAGCGCCCAGAAGGTAATCAAGGTGGCGATCCTGGCGCCGCTGTCCGGGCCGGTGCCGACCTTCGGCGTCTCGACCCGCGACGGCGCCCTGCTGGCGATCGAGGAGTGGAACGCCAAGGGCGGCGTGCTGGGCATGAAGATCCAGCCCATCGTCGAGGACAGCCAGTGCACCCCCGACCCGGCGGTGAACGCGGCCAACAAGGTCATCGACCAGGACAAGGTGCACTACATCATCGGCGAGGTCTGCTCCAAGGCGTCGATCCCGGTTTCCGAGATCGCCAATGCCAAGGGTGTCATCCAGATCAGCCCAACCTCCACCAACCCGGACGTCACGGTGGACGCGGCCGGCAAAGCCAAGCAGTACATCTTCCGCGCCTGCTTCATCGATCCCTTCCAGGGCACCGTGGGCGCCAAGTTCGCCATCGAGAAGCTGAAGGCCAAGAAGGCGTTCATCATGCTGGACCAGGCCAACGACTACGTGAAGGGCCTGGCCGAGTTCTTCGAGGCCTCCTTCAAGAAGCAGGGCGGCACCATCGTCGGCAAGGAGAGCTACACGGCCACCGACACCGACTTCGCCGCCATCCTGGCCAAGATCCGGACCGCGAAACCGGACGTGGTGTACCTGCCGGACTACTACAACATCGTCAACCTGGCCACCAAGCAGGCCAAGGAGAAGGGGCTCCAGGTGCCTTTCATGGGCGGTGACGGTTGGGACTCCTCCGACCTGGATCTGGCCGCCTCCGCCGGCGGATACTTCACGAACCATTACTCACCGGAAGACCCACGGCCGGAAGTGAAGAACTTCGTGAAGGCCTACGGCGCCAAGTTCCAGGATGACTCCGGCAACGCCAAAGTCCCGGACGCGCTGGCCACCCTGGCCTACGACGCCACCAACCTGATGCTGCAGGCGATCAAGGAAGCCGGCGCCGACGACACCAAGAAGGTCTCGGCCACCCTGGCCAAGATCAAGTTCAACGGCGTGTCCGGCAAGATCACCTTCGACGCCTCGCACAACCCGGTCAAGTCGGCCACCATCCTGGCCGTGAAGCCCGACGGGGTGAAGTTCGAAGCGGTCGTGAACCCGTAACCCTACAGGGAAGGCAGAAAGTTTTCGCGGAAAAGAGTTGAAGGGGAGGGCAGCCCGCGGGTTGCCCTCCTTTTTGGTAGATCGGCGGCAAAACCATGAGCAATACCGTGTCGGCGGCGCCCGGGCAGCGCAGGCGCAGGGCTCCCCTGGCCTGGTTGGGCCAGGCCTTCCTGATCCTGATCGGCCTGTACGTCCTGTACGTGATCGTCTCCAACCTCATCAAGGACTTCAGCCTGTTCGCCAACATCTTCACGGGAGGGCTGCAGCTGGGCTTCGTCTACGCCCTGATCGCCTTGGGCTACACGATGGTCTACGGCATCGTGCGGCTGATCAACTTCGCCCACGGCGACGTGTTCATGGTCGGGGCTTTCGTGAGCTACTACTCGGTGGCGCGCTTCAAGCTGCACCTATGGCCGGCCGCCGTGATCCGGGGCTTTCCCCCGGTCCTGTCCACCCTGCTGGGCTCCATCACGGTGATCCTGCTGTCGATGGTGGTCTGCGTGCTGCTGGCGGTGACCATCGAGCGGGTGGCTTACAAGCCCCTGCGGGACGCCCCCCGCATCGCTGCCCTGATCACGGCCATCGGCATGTCCTTCTTTTTGGAGTTCTTCGGGGCTCTGAACTTCGTGTTCTCCCCGCGGTTCATCCCCTACGATCGGCCCTTCGGGGTGGTGGCCTGGTTCATCAGCAAGGGCATCCACCTGGTCGTGCCCGGGGAGGAGCCGCCGTCCAATTCCGTGACCTTCTCCAACATATTATTGTTGATCATCGCCGCCTCCATCATGGTGCAGCTGTTGCTGCAGTTCCTGGTGCGCCGCACCAAGATCGGCATGGCCATGCGCGCCACCTCCTTCGACAAGCCCACGGCGCGCCTGATGGGCATCAAGGTGGACCGGGTGATCTCTTTCACCTTCGCCATCGGCGCCGCCTTCGCCGGTCTGGGCGGGGTGCTGTACGCCATTGCCTACAGCTCGATCTGGACCCAGCTGGGCATCCTCCCCGGCCTGAAGGCCTTCGTGGCCGCGGTGCTGGGCGGGATCGGCTCCATCCCCGGCGCCTTAGTGGGGGCGCTGATCATGGGGCAGGCGGAAGCCCTGACCATGGGCTATATTTCCACCCCGATGCGCGATGCGGTGGCCTTCACCATCCTGATCGTGGTGTTGCTGGTTCGGCCCACCGGCATCTTCGGCGAGCCGGAGAAGGAAAAGGCTTAGGAGCAGGGCATGGAACTCGGGTTTCTTTTCATCTCCATCGTCAAGATCGGCGCCATCCTGGCCTACATCTACGCGCTGCTGTGGGTACTGGGGCAAAAGCAATGGTGGATCAAGGCCGTGGGCCTGCTCGCCGCCTTCGGCGTCGTCCAGCTGGCGCTGTCGCTCAAATTCGGTTCCGGGGAGAACCCGTTCCAGATCCTCAACTCCTTCGACCAGGGGCTCCTGTTTCAGGCCTGCACCATCACCATGGTCTCCCTGGGACTGAACCTGATCTACGGCTTCAACGGCCAGTTCAGTCTGGGCCAGTGGGGATTCTACGGGATCGGGGCCTACTGTGCCGCCGACATCACCTACCGCTGGTTTAACGGCGATGCCCGCGGGCTCATCGTGGTGAGCGTCGGCACGATCCTGGGCGGCCTGGGCCTGATCCTGGTCAATCGGCTGGTCAAGCGCCTGCGCGGGATCCCGGTCCTGTCCGCCTTCACCCTGTACCTGCTGGTCAGCGTGGCCGCGGCGGTGGTCGCCGTGCTCGCCGGCCGCCTGGCGAACCCCTTGATCGCTCCGCTCATGGGCAGCCTGGCCGAGCCCGGTCCGCTCAACAGCCCGGCGGTCCGCCAGATCGTTTTCTTCCTGTCGGTGGTCCTGGCCGGGATTTTCGCCGCGGAGGTGAGCTTCCTGTTCGGGCTGCCGGTGCTGCAGCTGGGCAGCGACTACTTCGGGATCGCCACGCTGGGGTTCTCCATCGTGATCAACACCCTGATGGTGAACTCCGACACCATCCTGCCCTTCCCGGAGATGAAGGGCGGGCGCGGCATGATCGG